>NZ_LZMB01000179.1 GCF_001673555.1 Mycobacterium sp. 1165178.9
CCGGGGCGTGGCCGCGCAGGTCGTCGCCGAGATCACCCGCCGGCACGGCGTCACGGCGGCACGCTTCGGAGTCCTCGAGGACATGGCAGAACTCCAGGACCCGCACGGCAAGTCGTTCTTCCTGATACCGCCGTACGCCGACGGCTCCCGTGCCCGAGACGCCGCGCTGATGACCTACATCCTCAACGCGGATACCGGCTACGGTAAGTCGGGCGGGCGGCCGACCGACTTTCCGGCCACCCCCTACGGTGCCGCCGAGGTTGGGCGAATCATGTTCCGGCAGAACGCAAACCGCTGGAGCTACAGCCGGGACGTGCCCTTCGTACACCGAAACGGGGGACGCCTGGTCGCCACCCCCAACGGCATGCTCATGGGCCTGGGCGGCAACTGGATCCAACGGCTGTTCAGCCGGCGCGGCGGCACCACCTGGGGTGACATCTTCATGATGAACACGGGCAGGCCCGCCGACCCCGGCGGGCAGCTCCGCCAAGTCGTCTCATCCGGGTATGCCTGGTATCTGGACGGCAGCGGCACACCCCGCGCGAGCCGCCTCGACCTGGACCGGGTGTTGCATCACGAGGAGCGGCACGCCGCGCAGTGGGCAAACCGGGGCTACCTGGGCATGCTCGCCGGCTACGGCCGGGAGTTGTTCCGCGAGTTGGTCTTTGGCGCGGTGAACAGGTTCGAAGAGGATGCGGGCCTGGCCGACGGGGGCTACAGGGCGTGAATCCCGTGGTAGAGCACCATCGCGCCGATCACCACGAAGACCGCCGCGAGTAGGGCGCCGTTGTTGCGGTCCATCCAGTCCTTGAGCCGCGCGAGCGTGTCGTCGAGGCGGCTGCCGGCCGCCACGTACCCCAATATCGGGATCGCGACGCTGGAGGCGGCGATGGCCACGAAGAAGGCCGCGGCCGCCCAGTCGCCGGCGAGGCCCAGTCCGCTGGTGCCGATGCCCAATCCCGCGGGAACGCAGATGAGCGCTACATCCGGGCGCACCACGGCCAGCACGGCTCCGGTGATCCCGGCGCGGGCCGGGGTGATGCTGGTGAACGAGCGCATCCAGGCCGGGGATTCGGCCTGCCCATGCCGGTTGAGCCATCGATAGATGCCGTAGACGATCAGCGCCGACCCCAGCACCACGCGCAGCCACGATGACCACCGCGGAGGCGCCTTGTCCAGGCCGCCCAGCAGGCCGGAGGCCGCGACGGAGAGTGCCGTCAACGCGGACAGGCTCAGCAGCCACCCGCCCAGGAACGCAAGGCTGCTCGGCCGCGGCCGGGGCGCCTGCAGCACCAGCACCGCCGGAATGACCGTGAGCGGTGAGAGCGAGATGACCAGTCCAAGCGGAACGAGGCCAGTCAGTACCGTCCCCCAGCTTCCTGCCATGGGCGGCATCCTTCCATTGCCGCGCCTGCGCGGCGCCGAAACGCGCCGTACTCAACCCGAACCGGTCAGGCCAGCGTGCGAATCCCGTTGTAAAGCACTATCAACCCGATCAGGAGCAGGATGACCGCCATCATCGCGTCGTGGTTCGCCTCCATCCAGGCTTTGAGACGTTCCAAGGCATTGTCGAGGCGGTCACCGGCGCCCACGTAAGCCAAGATCGGGGTGGCGACCGTCGACGCGGCGAGCACGACGAAGATCGCGGCGGCGATCACCTGAGCGCCCACGCTCAGGGTGCTGTTGCCGACGGCCAGGCCGGCGGCCGCGCACAGGATCAGCACCTCGGGCCGCACCGGCACCAGCACCGCGCCCATCACACCGGCGCGTACCGGCGAGAGCGTGGAGAACGAACGCATCCAGCGCGGCATGTTGCGCTGGCGATGCCTGGTGAACCAGTGGTAGGCCGCCAGGGCGATCAGCGCCACGCCGAACGCCAGCCGCACCCAGGACGCCCATTTCGGTGGGGTGGCGTGGAAACCACTGAGCAACTCCGAGCCGCTGACGAACGCGGCGGTCAGCGCGATCAGCCCCAGCAGCCAGCCGCCCAGGAAGGCGAGGCTGGTCGGGCGTGGGCGCGGTGCGTGCAGAACCAGCACCGCGGGAATGACCGTGATCGGCGACAGCGCGATGACCGCCGCCAACGCAACGAGTTTGCTCAGGACCGAGGCCCAACTTGCGTCCACGGGCAGCAATCATCGCATTGGCGTGGCGCTTACGCAGCGGTTGACCCGCGCGGTCAGCCTTTGCGGCGCAGCGTCCACGCGGGCACCCAGTGCGTCACGGTTCTGCGCTTGGATCCGTAGGCGACGGGATAGGTCACCAGGCCCCACCAGTCGCCCTGCTCGCACAGAGCCCAGCAGCTCAGCCACCCCTCGACGACCTTGTGCAGCTGCAGACCGTTGGGCTGATACCGCCCCGAGCGGTGCGGCTCGCGCGGGAAGAGGACCGTCAGGTCGACCAAAACCGCGATCGCCGGACGGACCACCCGAAACGGGCTGCGGACCGGTTGGCCGTTGTACCCGATCGACGCGAGCGGACCCATTTATCGATCATACGTTCGAATAGACGCCCCGTTGAGCCCCCAGATCGGCCCGGTTGGCTTCTGGCAACATAGCGGTGTGTTCAGCCAAGCCGCGACGTCCCGGGCGGTTCGGTGAGCATCGGAACCACCGAGTCATCGCGGGCTCGCCGCGGCGTGGTGGACGGTCGCCGATTGTGCGCGCTGGACCCGTTGGTGATTGCGATCGTGGCGGCCGCGGTGAGCATGGCCGGCGCCGCCCGGCCCTCGTTCTGGTACGACGAGGCCGCGACCATCTCGGCCGCCTACAGCCGGTCGCTGGACCAGCTGTGGCACATGTTGGGCAATGTCGACGCCGTCCACGGTTTGTATTACGTCCTCATGCACGGCTGGTTCCAGGTCTTCGGTCCCACCGAGTTCTGGTCGCGCACGCCCAGCGCCCTGGCGGTGGGCGGCGCGGCCGCCGGCGTCGTGGTGCTGGGGAAGCAGTTCTCCTCCCGCACCGTCGCGGTGGCCTCCGGTGCGTTCTGCGCGATCCTGCCCCGGACCACGTGGGCGGGCATCGAGGCCCGCCCTTACGCGATGTCGATGATGGCCGCGGTGTGGCTGACGGTCCTGCTGGTTTACGCCGCCCGCCGTGACACCGCGTGGGTGTGGCTGTCGTATGCCGTCGCGTTGGGCTGCTCGATCGTGCTCGACGCGTACCTTGCGCTGTTGCTGGCGGCCTATGTCGTGTTCGTCGGCGTCTTCCACCGGAGCCGAACGACCTTGCTGGGCTTCGCGATTGCGTCGGCAGCGGCCGTGGCCGCGCTGCTGCCGTTCCTGATGACGGTCGCCGGGCAGGCACACCAGATCAGTTGGGTGGCCCCCATCGGTCACCGCACCATCGAAGACGTGCTGATGCAGCAGTATTTCGAACGATGCCCGCCGTTCGCGGTGCTGTCGGCGCTGCTGATCGGCGCGGCAGTCGTGTTGTGGCTCAGCGGGTCCGCTCGTCTGGCAGGGTCGCAGCGTCAGCTGCTGGTGCTCGCGGCGGCGTGGCTTGCTGCGCCGACGGCCGCGATCGTGACGTATTCGGCGCTGGTGCACCCGATCTACACCCCGCGCTACTTGTGCTTCACCGCGCCCGCACTGTCGTTGATCCTGGGCGTCTGCAGTGGCGCGGTGTCCGCCAAACCATGGGTGACGACTGCGGTCGTGGGTCTTTTCGCCGTGGCCGCCGCACCGAATTATGTTCGGGTGCAACGCAACCCGTATGCTAAATACGGCATGGACTACAGCCAGGTCGCCGATCTGATCAGCGCGCAGGCGGCGCCGGGCGATTGCCTATTGGTGAACGACACGGTGACGTTCATGCCGGCGCCCATGCGCCCGCTGATGGCGGCGCGCCCGGATGCCTACCGCAAGTTGATCGATCTCACGCTGTGGCAGCGGGCGACCGACCGCAACGACGTGTTCGACACCAACCTGATCCCCGAGGTGGTGGCCAGACCGTTGAGCCAATGCGGCGTCGTCTGGATCATCACTCAGGCCGACCCGTCCCAGCCGGCGCACGAGCAGGGCCCGGCGCTCCCGCCCGGCCCGGTCTATTGGGCGAGCACAGCCTTCGCCGTGCCGCACGATCTGGGCTTCCGGCTGGTCGAACGCTGGCAGTTCAACCTGGTTCAGGTGCTCAGAGCGGAGCGCTAGTCACCAGATGTGGATCCAGTCGACAAGCATGTCCGCCGGGAGGCCGGCAGCGGCCGGATCTCCTGCACCGACCCCACCGACCGCCAGGGTGAACATGGGGGTCATCCAGTAGCCGGGATTGTTGAACGGCCACCGGAAGTCGTCGGGGGCGCCCCCGTGGACGTGAATGGGTTTGTTCGGAACGCTGAAGTACTGCGCCCCGTCGCGGGCGAATTGAAATCCTTCCTCGCCCCAATGCATTCGCCAGGTGTGCCAGGCGCCGTCGACCATGCCGGGGATCGACTTGCCTTCCCAGGTTTTGCCGTTGGACGCGGCGTGCACCGTCGTTCCCGGGGGCCACGAGCCGTTGCCGTACCACTCGAAAAGATCAACCTCGCCGTCCGGCAGCGGATCCTCGTTGACACCCCAGAACGCCGACCAGAGGCCCGGCTCCAAGCAATCCAGCTTGATCTTCGCCTCCCAGGTCTGGTTGATCATGCTGTGGAAGTTGCCGCGCAGTTTGGCGCCGTAGTAATTGTCCCCTTCTCGGGTGGCGCGCAGGACGAGGTTGGAGTTCCCGTCCTGGAACACATTTCGGCGGTCATCGCGGTATATCCCCGCGACCGGCGGGAACACGTCGTCCTGCCAGGACTGCACCGTCCATTTCCCGGGATCTGGAGCCGAGCCCGCGGGCCCGTCGAACTCGTCGGCGAAGATGTAGCCGCCGCCCCCCGCCGACGGCGCGGCCGGCACCGGCGGCCCCGATGGGGTGGCCCAGGCACCCGGCAGGCGCATCGCAGCGCCGATCATGCCGAGGCCCGACATCAACATCATGCTGCGACGATCCATTTAAACCACCAATCGTTCAAAGCCGGCTGGTCAAGCCCCGGCGCGATCTCCCCAGGCAACTTTCGCAAACGGTGTTATGAAACCACGCGGTGGGGTGGCGTGCATCCGGCGGTCGGGATTCGCGCGCGCCACGCGCACTCGAGCCGCGCGCGGCGTTCCCGCTCAAGACCCGCGCGCCGGCCGATCGCCGCCATCCCCCTGACATAAACAAGCGACGATAGCAGCCAGGGGACCCACTTCCAGGGATTTCACGCCCGAACCATCAAGTTAGTTGACATGTGCGCGGGCGCTGGTATCAAGGAAATTGATGGTCTGAGAAAGGAAAGTTGCCATGTCTCATGGATTCTTCGGTGGTTTCGGTGGTCCGGGTCCGGGCTTTGGTGGTCCGGGGTTCGGTGGTCCCGGGTCCGGTGCTCCCGGGTTCGGCGGCCCAGGCGGCGCTCCCGGCTTCGCCCCCTTCGGCAAGAAGGGTCGCCACG
>NZ_LZMB01000180.1 GCF_001673555.1 Mycobacterium sp. 1165178.9
AGCAAGGACGCCCCCAGCCGCGCAAAGACCATCCTGGGCGCGCCGGGAAACGCCACCGCGGTGGCCACTAGTACCACAGGGTTAATCGCCGGCGCTGCCAGCATGAACGTCAAAGCCGCGGCCCCTGTGGCCCCTCCTTCGCCGAACAATCGCCGCGCCACCGGGACCGATCCGCATTCACAGCCCGGCAACGCCGCCCCACCGACACCGGCGGCCAATACCGCCACCGTGGGACGACGTGGCAGCCAGCGCGCCAAGCGCTCCGGTGAGACAAACACCGCGATCAACCCGCTGACTACCACCCCGAGTGCAAGGAACGGAACCGCTTGCACGAACACCCCACAGAACACCGTGCCCGCGGTCGACAACGCCTGACTGCCAAAGACCGCGTTCCGCAACATGGTCGTAGAGAGGGCAGACGCCAGCAATATGCATACCAGCACTTCCGACGACCCAATGTGTAGTCCGCGCCCCAACCTCTGTGTCGCCACCGTCCCATTATGTAGCGCGATCGCTACAGCATCGGATCCTGCGGCACCGACACCATTCCTATGTCTCGAAGCGCGCACGTTGCCAATGGCTGACTGCAAACCCGAGACGACATCGTGGGACCGCTCCACCGCTAAGCGGACAGGAGCAGCGCTTGCTTCTCACGCGCGCGCCGGACTGGCTGCGGAGACAGGGTGCCCCCGAGGCAGCGTCTACATGACAATGAAAATCGTTCTCGACAACGCGGCGCCCGGGAGGTACGGTATGCCCGTCCATATGACAATGGTTTTCAATAGGGGTGGCAATGAGGACTCCGGTGTGCCCCATCGCCGATGTGCCGGTCGTCACCCAACCCGAGGTCCGCACGGTTGGCGACGGTGAGCCCCGCCCGGCCGGAGGCGGTCGCCTCGACTATGGGCTGCGCATCGCGAGCTGTGCTCACCACCGCCGTCCTCCAGTCGAGATACGTGCAAACCCCTTGATGGTTGACCAGATGCTTGTCGTCGCGGCGCTTCTAGCGCGCTTTCCAAGGGTCCTGTCTGCCTGGCGAAGGCTTCCCCACCACTGCAATGAGTCAACCGGGAGCGAATAATGACGATCGACTTCGCGATGGTTCCCCCTGAGGTCAACTCGGCTCGGATGTATTCGGGGTCGGGTTCTGCCTCGATGGTGGCGGCAGCGTCGGCTTGGAAGGGTTTGGCCGCTGAGTTGCGCTCCACGGCGCTGTCGTATGGTGCGGTGCTTTCGGCGCTGACCGACGATGAATGGCGTGGTCCGACGTCGGACGCGATGGCGTCCGCGGTTGCGCCCTATGTGGAGTGGATGAACATCACCGCCATGCAAGCCGAACAGACGGCCACCAATGCCGAGGCCGCTGTGGCGGCTTACGAGGCCGCGTTCGCGGCCACGGTGCCGCCCCCGGCCATTGCTGCCAACCGGGCTCAGCTGGCGTCCCTGGTCACTACCAATATCTTGGGGGTCAACACGCCGGCGATCGCGGCCGCCGAAGCCCAATACGGTGAGATGTGGAGCCAAGACGCCGCCGCGATGTACGGCTATGCCGGATCGTCGGCGGTGGCCAGCCAGCTGTCCACGTTTGGCCCGCCCCAACCGATCGTCAACCCCGCTGCGGGGACGGGGCAATCGCTGGCCGTGACCAAGGCTGCGGCCACCTCGGCGGGCAGCGCGCAAAGCGCGCTGTCAAAGCTGACGACCTCGGTGCCCAGCACCTTGCAGAGCCTGGCCGCTCCGACTGCCTCGATCGGCGCCGGGCAGTCGATCCTGGAGCAACTTGCCGATTCGACCACTCCAATTGGCTTCATCTGGAACAACTTTGGACTCAACGCCAATATTTGGAACACGATCTTTTCGTCCGGCTTCTACATGCCGGCTAACTACCTGGGCACCGCCGCCGACTTCATGAGCCAGGCCAGTCAAGGCGCGGGTGGCGCGGCAGCAGACGCGGCCGGAGCGGCAGAGGGAGCGACCGGAGCAGCTGCCGCGGGCGCAACGCAGGCGACCGCAACCGCCCCGCTGGGCGGGGTGGGGGCTGTCGGCAACGCAGTATCGGCAGGCCTGGGTGCGGCGCCGCAGGTCGGGGGGCTCACGGTACCAGCGAGCTGGACAGCGGCCGCGCCCCAGATGTCCTCGGCGATAAACGCCACGCCGATGGTGGCTCCGCCACCGGCAATGGCAGCAGCGGGCATGCCCGGAGTGCCGACGGGCGGCAGCCGCGGATTCGGCCGCCATGCACCCCCCCAATACGGCTTCAAACCCACCGTCGTTACACGCCCACCCTCAGCGGGCTAACGCGCCGCGGAGCGCACTTGACCATCAGCCCCTCTGCGCGCCAGCGCCGACGAGCCGCCTGAGACCGCCCACCAGCAAGGGAGGAGGCCAACGAGTGAGCATGCTGCTCGATTTCGCCATGCTTCCTCCCGAAGTGAACTCGGGCCGCATGTATTCGGGGGCCGGAGCGGGCCCTTTATTAGCTGCCGCAGGTGCCTGGAATGGTCTGGCCGCTGAGCTGCGCGCCAGCGCGCTCGGTTACAGCTCGGTGCTTACGGAGTTGACCGGCCACGCATGGCACGGCCCGGCATCGGCCTCGATGACGGCCGCGGTCGCGCCGTACGTTGGATGGCTGAGCAGCGCCGCGGCGCAGGCGGAGGAGACCGCTGCTCATGCCGAGATAGCCGTTGCGGCATACGAGGCCGCGTTCGCCGCCACAGTGCCACCCCCAGTCATTGCCGCTAACCGGGCTCAGCTACTCGCGCTGATCGCCACCAACTTCTTCGGCCAGAACACCCCGGCGATCGCGGCAACGGAGGCGCAATACGCCGGAATGTGGGCCCAGGATGCTGCCGCCATGCATGGCTATGCGATTGCCTCGGCGGTCGCCGGGCAATTGACGCCGTTTCGCGCGCCTCGCCAGACTGCCGATCCCGCCGGGCTACCAGCACAGTTAAATGCGGTAAGCCATGCTGCGGCGACCTCGGCGGGCACCGGGCAGAGCACGGTTGCACAGCTTGTACCGGCGATGCCCGCCACCGTACAGACTCTGGCCGGGGCGGGCGGCCCGGCCGGCACCGGAGAGTCCATCCTGCAACAACTTTCCGATCCGACCACTCCAATTGGCTTCGTGTGGAACACCTTTGGGCCCAACGCCCAGATTTGGAACACCATCTTCGGTTCGGGTTTTTATATGCCGGCCAGATACGCAGGTACTGCGGCCAACGTCCTCAGCATGAATCAGGAGGCCGCCACAGGCGCGTCCGGCGCCGCTGAGGGTGTAGCGGCCGCCGCCGGCGCGCTGGACACTCCTCCGGGCCGGGTGACGCTGGTGGACTCCGTGTCGGCCAGCGTGGGCAGGGGAGACCTGGTCGGTCGGCTGTCAGTACCACAAGCCTGGGCCACCCCCGCGCCGCCGCAAACGCCGCTGGCCACGCCGCCCGGTAGCACACCGGTGGAGGCACCGTCCGCACCAGGCACGACAGGCGCGTCCTCACTACCGCTGCCGGGGCACATGGGTCCCCGCGGCGAGGGCCGTGCCATGCCCCAATATGGCGTCCGCGTCGGCTTCGTGGCACGCCCGCCGGCGGCCGGATAGTAGCGCGTAGTTCGGGAGGCACTGTTGTTAATTGCTAAGCGAGATCGCTTGGAGCACACGTTCGATGACTCCTCGGCATCGGAACCCCACAGCGGCGCATGTCGCATGGGCCCCCTCAAGCAATGTCGCTCCGCACCGCTCGGATCTGGTGTGGCCAGAGGAACTTCACGAATGTGCTGTAGAGAAGTCAGCCGTTCCTCAACGGCGCATCGCGTGCTACCCTCACGCAAAATAATGGAAATCGTTTTCAATAATGGGCCGTGGAGATGTCCGGTGAAAGGCCAATCTGGTCGGCGTAAGGCGGCAATATGGGCAGCGATGGGTGTGGTTGTGGTACTCCTGGGCGCGGTTGCGTGCAGCGGCAGCAAAGCACCGCGATCCGGACCCGGCACAAGCAGCACAGGCGCCGTCTCCAAACTCGCGGTTGTCGTGACGATTAACGCGTGGGGCAGTATCGCCTCACAACTGGGCGGTGACAGGGTGCAGGCGAACAGCATCATTACCAATCCCGACACCGACCCACACAGCTATGAGCCGTCGGCCGCCGACGCCCGTAAGGTTGCCGACGCGAAGGTCGTCGTTGAAAACGGCATCGGCTACGACGTCTGGGCCGAGAAAATGCTTGCGTCCGAACCGAATCCGCAACTCATAGTGATCAATGTCGGCGATACCGTCGGGGTGGCCGGGGGCGGCAACCCGCACCAGTGGTATTCGCCCGACTCACTCACCAAAGTTGCCAACGCAATCACCGCCGCATACAAGAAAGCAGACCCAAATGACTCGGGATATTTCGATCAGCAGAACCAGCAGTTCCTCAACCAGAGCCTGTCCAACTACCACAGCTTGATCGCCAGTATCAAAGCCAAGTACGCCGGGACACCAGTGGGCGCCAGTGAATCAATCTTCTCCCCGCTCTCGGATTCGTTGGGGTTGAACCTGATCACGCCACCCGAATTCCTGAAGGCGATTAGTGAGGGCACCGATCCGTCGCCGGCCGACAAGGCGACCATCGACCAGCAGATCGCCGCCAAGGCGATCAAGGTGTATGTGTTAAACAGCCAAAACAGCAACCCCGATGTGCAGGCCCAGGTCGACGCAGCCAAGAAACAGGGCATTCCAGTCACTACCGTGACGGAGACATTGTCGCCGGCAAACGCGTCATTTCAAGACTGGCAATCAACCCAGCTGTCTGGCCTAGCCGACGCTCTGCATGCTGCGACAGGAAAATAGATGACCCGCACCGTCCCCGGCCATGCCAGCCAGCAGGCTGGCCCAGCGCCAGTTGCAGACGGGACCGCCGTCCGGATGCGCGAGGCCTCAGCCGTGGTGGGCGGGACGACGGTGTGGTCGGATATGTCCCTCGAAGTCGCCGCTGGGGAATTCGTCGCGGTGCTGGGACCTAACGGTTGCGGAAAGTCGACGTTGCTGAAGGTGCTGCTCGGGCTCACACCGTCGCACGGCACGATTGAGGTGCTCGGCGCACGCCCAGGCCGCCGCAGCCACCAGATTGGGTATCTCCCGCAACGGCGCGCTTTCGACGCCAGCGTGCGCATCCGCGGGATCGACGTGGTGTCCCTAGGATTCGACGGCGCCCGCTGGGGAACGCCGGTACCGTGGCTGAGCCGGCTGCTGGCCCCCCGACTGTTCGCGGAACGGCAGCGACAGCTCGAACACGTCATCGGGGTGGTCGACGCCATCGACTATGCCCGGCGCCCGATCGGACGCTGCTCCGGTGGTGAACAGCAGCGGCTACTGATCGCGCAGGCCCTGATTCGCCAGCCGAAACTGCTACTGCTCGACGAGCCGCTCGACAGCCTCGACGTGCCGAGCCAGGCCGGGATCAGCGCCCTGGTGCGCGACATCTGCCGCCGAGAACGCGTCGCGGTGGTCATGGTGGCCCATGACGTGAACCCGATCCTCCCCTACCTGGATCGCGTCATCTACCTCGCCCGCGGGTCAGCCGTGATCGGAACGCCCGAGGAGGTGATCACCGCCGATAAGCTCAGCGCGCTCTACGGCATCCCGATTGAAGTGCTCCGCGACGGGGCCGGGCGCCTATTCGTCGTCGGCCAAACCGACGCGCCTCCCGCGCACACCGCAGGAGGGTGTTAATGAATCCACAGTTGACCTGGAATCTGATCACTGATGTGCAACAGATTTGGGCCTATCCGTTCATGGTCACCGCACTGCGCGCCGGCACCGTAGTCGCCATCGTTGCCGGGATTGTCGGCTGGTGGATGGTGCTGCGCAAGGAAAGCTTCGCCGGACACACCCTGGCCGTCGTCGGTTTCCCCGGCGCCGCCGCGGCGGCCTGGCTCGGCGTGGCCACCGGCTACGGCTACTTCGCGGCCTGCATCGGGGCCGCGGCGGTGATCGCGTTGCTGCCCGCGCAGACCCGGGCGGGTGGGCAGGGCGGGTTCAGTGACAAATCCGCCGGGATCGGCACGATTCAAGCCCTCGCACTGGCAACCGGGTTCCTATTCGTCAGCCTGTATCACGGATTCTTATCGGGGTTGACCAGCCTGCTGTTCGGCGCCATCGCCGGGGTCAGTTCCCAGCAGCTTCATGTGCTGCTTATCGCCGCACTGGTGTGCTTGATCGTGATGGCCGCGATCGGACGGCCACTGCTGTGGGCCTCGATCGACCCCGATGCGGCCGCCGCCAACGGCGTCCCGACTCGACTCGTCGCCGCGCTGTTCCTGTTGGTGCTCGGCGTCACCGCGGCCGGTGCCAGCCAGATCACCGGCAGCCTGTTGGTGTTCGCGCTGTTAGTGGCCCCGCCCGCGGCCGCCTTCCACTTCACCGCCCGACCCGCGATGGGCATTGCCATCTCGGTCTTCATCGCTGTCTGCGTCACCTGGGTCGGCATCGGTTGCGCGTTCTATTCACCGTATCCGATCGGGTTCTGGGTGAGCAGTTTCGCGTTCGGCATCTATCTGCTGGCCGCCGGCTACCGAGCGAGCGTCGAACGGACCCTCCAAAGGACCGATCGACGGCACTTCCCGGCTCGCCCCGCGGTAGCGGCATGACGATCGTCGACGGGCGCGCCAGCGCGTCAGGGCCGCTGACCGGTTTCGCGAACATGCTTGGCCAGCCCTTCATCACCCACGCGCTGGTGGCCGGGACCGCGGTGGCGGTGGTGTGCGGACTGGCCGGCTACTTCCTCGTGCTGCGCGGCCAAGTATTCGCTGGCGACGCGCAGGGACACATCGCCTACACCGGCGCCATGGCGGCGCTGGTGGCCGGCCTGGACCCACGCGTCGGATTGTTCGCGGCCACCATCGTGGCCGGAGCCGCCCTCGGTGTAATCAACCGTCGCGGCGCCGACGACGTCGCGATCGGCTCGTTTTTCTCCTGGATACTCGGATTGGGCGCGCTGTTCTTGACCTACTACACCACCCACGGCAGCGGCATTAACGGCACCGCCAACGTTAATGTCTTGTTCGGCAGCATCTTTGGAATCAGCGACCAGGCGAGGAACCTGGCGGTGGCCGTCGCAGCGGGGTTGGGCGTCGTGCTGATCGTAATCGCCCGACCGCTGCTATTTGCCACCATCGATCCGGCCGTCGCGGAAGCTTCTGGCGTGCCGACCCGGCTGCTGAGTGCGCTTTTCCTGGTGGTTGTCGGTGCTGCCGTCGCCGAGGCCACCCAAATCATTGGCGCACTCGTCGTGCTCGGCTTGCTCGCCGCGCCGGCGGCCGCCGCCGCGTGGCTGACAACTCGGCCGTGGCACGGATTCTGGCTGTCCGCGGTCTTTGCCACCGCAGTGATCTGGATTGGCGTCAGCATCGCCTATGCCATCCCGCAAGCGCCCGCCACCTTCACCATCATGAGCACCGCCGCCACGATCTACCTGATAGCTGCCGTGATAGGCGCACGAGGCCGCCAGCCACGGCTTGCATCGGCGGCGCCATAACGCAGGAAGCCCTAGGAGCGCAACGATGCCCAGGTCGCCGGTGCCACGCCAGACCCGATTGACCGCCCAACAACGAGCGGTGCTCGACCTGCTGCAGCACAGCGACCGCTTCCGTGGCGCCCAAGAACTCCACCTCGATCTCCATCAACGCCACGGCGTCCGGATCGGGCTGGTGACCGTTTACCGGATCCTGCGCACGTTCGCCGACAAGCAAATCACCGAAACCCAGCGCGCCGAAGACGGTGAGACGCTTTACCGGCTGCGCACCACACCAGAGCACCGCCACTACCTACTGTGCCGCCGGTGCGGGCGAGCGATCGGATTCACCGCCAGCGAATTTGAACGCCTCACAAGCCAACTCGCCGAGCAAAATCGCTACACCGACGTCGTCCACAAGATCGACTTCTACGGAACCTGCCCACTCTGCACCGGAATCTGAACGCGGCCGACTGATCTACGCGATATGCCAGCACTCACCCGTTCCGTGAAGTCCTACATGAAAAGATATCCGACAGTCGGCTTCGCCTGGAGGGACAACGATCTCGTCGACACGATGTACCCGACTACGGCGAACAAGGAGAACGGCCAATGGCGCTGACGAGAAGATCGAGATCCTGCCCGGTGGCGTAATGACGGGTGCGGCCATGATCGGCTGGTTCACGGGGCGACCAGCGCCGCCCCGGCTGGGGTTTCGCACGACCCGGCGGCAACCCTGCGGCTTGATCTGACCATGAAGCTAAACGAGGTCAACCAACTCCTCGACAATCCAGCGGCACAACCTATTTCAGGTGGAGTCGGCGTTGCAGACTTTCACGATGCCCGAGGCATTCAGAGAACGTCAACGGGAGGCAGTGGAACACATTCGAGATTTCATCAAATCGCTTGAAAAGCAACGCGATCACATCATCTACAACCTAGCCCAGAATTGGGATCGCGATGGCGGGTAGGCCACCGCTGCGCATTGGGCAGCACGGCAAAGTCTCAAGCAGATATCTCGGGGGCGGTGTGTGGCTGGCGCGCTGTCAACGCATCCTCAGCGGGCTTGCCGCGCTTGTCGTGTTCGTCGGCAGGGCCGCGGCGCTCGACGACCCGCGTCACTCCGTCGGTGTCGCGAAATCGAATCGAAGCACTGGCCCAGCGTTGATCGCCGGGATTTTCCGGTCAGATCATCGTGGACACCAAGGTCTCTGTGCTTGTCGAGCAGCACCTTGCCTTGCTGGCTGAAGCTGGTAAGTCGCCAGCGACCCTGACGACTTACCGCAGTGCGGTCCGCAAACTGGCCAAGTTCACCAATGCACTGCGGGTTGGGGACGCGACGCCGGGGCGACTCAACGCAGTCGTGCGGTCGATGCGTGCCGCGCACGGGGCAAGGATGGCCCGCCACGGTCGCACCCTACTGCGGGGCGCGCTTCAGATCGCGGTGCTGAATGATGTTCTCGGCTCCAATCCGGTAGCTCAAGTCAGCAGGATCGAGTCGGTACGTAAGCCGAAGGGTGCCCCCGCGCTGAACGCCGATCAGTTGCCCGAGCCGCTCGGCAGGCTCCGCGCCTCATTGGCGTGTGAAGACATCGATCTGATCGACCCAATTACCCTCCTGGCCGCGACCGGGCTGCGACGTTCCGAGCTGCTGGCGTTGCGGTGGACTGACTACGACGAAAGGACCGACACAATCACCGTGGGTGGGAAGGTCGCGAGGATGGAAGGGGAGGGTCTGAAGCGACTCCCGAGCGGCAAGACAGATGCCTCTGATCGCGTGGTTCCGCTACCGGCGTTAGCGCTCGCCATGCTCGCCAAGCGTAGCCAGCGAGCGTTCTGGGGCCAACAGGCAATGATCTTTCCGTCGTCGACAGGGCACATTGCGCGACCCGGACAACTTCAATAAACAGTGGCGGAAAGTACGCGATGACCTCGGCGTCCCGGACGTGACCAGTCACAGCTTCCGCAAGTCAGTGGCCACTCTAATCGATGACGCCGGCCTATCCGCCCGGATGGGCGCCGACCAGCTCGGGCACGCCAAGGTCTCTATGACCCAGGACCGCTACATGCGCCGGGGCAAGGTCCACGTTGAAGTAGCAGCCCTGTTGGACCGGGTCATAAACGATGAATAAACGACTGACCAGCACGCAGTTTTGTGCCCCCACTAGGACTCGAACCTAGGACCTGCGGATTAAAAGTCCGTAGCTCTACCAACTGAGCTATAGGGGCCGCGGAGATTCAGGATACTTGGACCGAAAACGAGGCTCGTTTGAGGATTGGGCACACCGTGACCTAAGCTGACGTGGCTCCCAACGAAACCACGTTGCGAGTACCCCGGAGTGATTCGGTTCTGGCCCCCATCGTCTAGTGGCCTAGGACGCCGCCCTTTCACGGCGGTAGCACGGGTTCGAATCCCGTTGGGGGTACGCGACGCGGTGACGCGGAGCAGCAGCAAGGCCCTGTGGCGCAGTTGGTTAGCGCGCCGCCCTGTCACGGCGGAGGTCGCGGGTTCGAGTCCCGTCAGGGTCGCCAAGCGCGGCGAGGCACTCGCTGCCCTCCGGCCAGGTAGCTCAGTCGGTACGAGCGTCCGCCTGAAAAGCGGAAGGTCGGCGGTTCGATCCCGCCCCTGGCCACCAACTATCCGTCGAGTTCAACGCTCTCGAAGCATCGCGGCGTCAAACCACGTAGGGCGCAATCAGAGTGGTGGCGCCCAGCACCACCAACCCGACCAAGAACGCGACGATCGTGAAGCCCATCACCTGACGGACATTGAGTTTCGCTATCGCGAGCAAGGGCAACAGCCAGAACGGCTGGATCATGTTCGCGACCCCCTCGCCGACGGCGACGGCCATGGACATCAACCCGAGGTAGGGCGGCGAGGTTTGACCGAGCGCCCGCGCCGAGTCGACCGCGATCGGGCCCTGCACTGCCCAGTGCCCGCCGCCGGACGGTACGAACAAACTGATGATCAGCGAGCCGATGAAGGTGAGGAACGGCAGCGTGTACTGCGTCGCGCCGCTCACGAGCCCGTGGGCCAGCAGCGTCTGCAAGGGCACGGCCTTGCCGACGGCTTGGGAGGGCGCATAGCCGAGCAGGGCTACCAGACCGCCGTACAGCGGGTACTGCAGCAGCAGCGGACCAGACACCTTTGCGGCGCCGGTGAATGCCCGGATGAACCGGATCGGCGTGCGGTGCAGCAGCGCACTCGTGATCGTGAACAACATGATCATCGAGGAGATGTTCAGCGCAAAACCACTGAGCCAGAAGTAGGCAATGCCCGCGACGAACACGAGGACATTGAGAATCCACTGGTTCTCCAGCCATTCGGCAAACGATCGCTTGCCCTCGGCCTTGATCTCGGGCTGGTCCTCGTCCTCGAACACGGCGGGATCGGGAGCAAGGCTGTGCGCCGGCTGCATGCGCCAGATCGCAAGCGCGAGCAGCGTCAACACGACGATCACCGACAGCCAGCTGTAGGGCTCAAAGATTGTCAGCTTCAGCGGCACCGTGGCGCCAGTCATCTTGTGGATCACGTTGATTGGGCTGGCGTCGTCCGTGTTCGCCAGCGCGATCGACGATGACAATCCCTGCGTCCAAACGATGAAGCCCATGAACGCAGCCGCGATGAGGTAGCCGAAATGTGTGTCGGTGAAGCGCTTCGCGACCTGGCGGGCAACCAGTGCGCCTGCGACCAACCCGAGTCCCCAGTTCAGCAGGGAGAGTGCGGCACTCACACCGAAACACAGGAGGGCTCCCTGCGCCTGGTTACTCGGCCTGCTCGCGATGTAGACGATGGCCCGCTTCAAGACCGGTGCCTCGGCGAGCGTGTAACCGGTCACGAGGATCAAGACCATCTGAAAGGCGAAAGTGAAGATGTTCTGCGACCCCCACACACCCCCGTACCACGCCTTGAGCATGCCGCTCGCCGAGGCGCCGCGCACCAAGAGCGCAACCAGCGCGGCCACGATGATGGTGAGGATGACCGCGAACAGGTAGGGGTCGGGCATCAGGCGCTCGACGTACCGGACACAGAGTGCGGTGAACGCTTGGATGATGCCGCGGCGTCTAGGTTTACGTCCTTCTTCTGACGGCGTTGGTCGTTCGGACTCAGCGTCGGGCGCCTCGGTCGCGGCCATCGGGTCTTCGCTCGTCGTCATCGACCTGCCCTCGCGTTCAGTGGCCAGCTCGCGTTCGACCGCGCGCATTGGCTGATCGTAGTGGACCGTGCGAAGGGGCGCTTCCTGTGCGAGGCGAGCCGCCCGCGGCTGCCGCGGCTACTTGAGCATGCTCCCGGCGTCAACGGTGACCGGAAGGCCTGTGATGTAACGCGATTCGTCGGAAGCCAGGAACAGCACGGCGTTGCTGATGTCCACCGGTTGGACCCAGCCGACCGGCAGTACGTGCATGAACTGCGCGGCGACCTTGAGGTCGTCCGGGCCGGGATTCTCCAGATCCGGCCTGAACAGCTTCATCGTTCCCTCGTTCATGAACATCGGCGTGTTCACGTTGGTCGGGTGAACGGAGTTCACCCGGATGAAGTGCTGGCCGAGTTCCACGGCAAAGGCACGCATTAGCCCGACGACGCCGTGTTTGGCGGCAATGTAGTGACCGGTGTGCGGGTAGGCCTTGAGGCCGCCGACCGAGCTGGTCAAGATGATCGACCCGCCCTGGCCTTGCGAAATCAAATGCGGCACACCAGTTTTGACGGTCTTCCAGACGCCCGACAGGTTGACGTCGATCATGTCCCGCCAGTCGTCTTCACGGGTTTTGTCGAGGGTCTGCCCCCCGTTGCCGATTCCGGCGTTCGCGCAGATGATGTCCAGGCGGCCGAGCTGTTCGACTCCGCCGTCCACCACCGCCTTCAGGGCGTCGTAGTCACGCACGTCGACTTCGGCGGTCACGACCCGCCGGTTGAGGCCCTTGACCAGGTTGGCCGTCTCGGCCAGGTCCTCCGGCGTCGAGGGCGGGATCTCGCTGCTGCTGCTGATCGGTGTGCAGATGTCGACCGCGATGATGTCGGCGCCCTCCTGCGCCAGGCGCACCGCGTGGCTGCGGCCCTGACCCCTAGCGGCGCCGGTGATCAGCGCAACCTTGCCCTCAACTCTTCCACCCATGACTGCACCTCACTGATCCGAGACCGGGTTGTCGACGGCCCGGCACGCACGTTGTCGTTCGACTTCGATTATTTGTCGATCGATCAGGAAGGGTGGCACCATTTGGTCGCGGTGTCAACAGACGCCGGCAGGGGGAGTGCGATTAAGCGGTGCGCCGGGAAGCGACGCTGGGGTCAACTGGGGAGGGCAGCCCAGTCCTAACTGCTCGGCGCCGGCGTGGCCGCGGGTGCCGTCAGCAGGGTCATCTGGCGTTCGACGAACGCGCGTAACTCGTCGTGCCCTTGGGTGACACCGACGGCGCTCTCGTTGCACAGGCTGCGCGCGACTTGCGCGATCAGCATCGAGATTGCCACCGGCGGGTATTCCTCGAGGTCGATGTGGTTGGCGCGCAGGACCATCGTCACGGCCGCTGTCTCGATGTCGCGAACCCGCTCGGCGTAAGCCTTGAGTTCGGCGCCAATTGCCTTGCGGTGATTGGCCAATGCCATGAATTCGGCATTCAGAGCCGTCACCGCGGAATCGCTGTTCATCAACCACAGCGCTTGCAGGGGGTCGTCGTCGGTCAGTAGGGCGCGCATGCGTGCTAGCGCGGTCTCGGCACCGGCGCGCAGCACCTCCACGAACAGATCGTCCATCGTCGGGAAGTAGTAATAGACGAGGGCCTGCTTGACGCCGGCCTCCGCGGCCACCCGCCGCGACGTGGCCGCCGCATACCCCTCCTCGCGCATGATGCGCGCGGTGGCCTCGATGAGCTTGGTGCGCGCCCCCGCGTCGGCGCCCCGCTTGTTGCGGCGTGTCGCCGCGGGGCTGGGAACGCCTGCTTGGCTTGACCGTCGCGCGCGATCCGTGGTAGGCATACCGCATCCTATCAATTTGGTCGATCGATCAGTTTTACCGTGGGGACGCGCCAACCGGGATGGAGGGGCCGTGGCCGCCTGCCCGCGCCGAGCCATCAGCCTGGTCACCGAGGGCGCGTTGGCGTGATGCCGCTTCGCAGGACCAGGAAAAGGAATCGAACTCATGACTGAACTCGCCGACGTCGATTACTTCACCAACGCCGACATCGCGCAAGATCCCTATGCCTACTGGGATTACTTGCGCAGTCAGAGGCCGGTGTTCCGCGAGCCGCATTACGGGGTTGTGGCGGTCACCGGTTACCAGGAAGTTCAGGCCGCCTTCAAGGACGTCGGTTCGTTCTCCGCGGTCAACGCGATCGGCGGCCCGTTCCCGCCGCTGCCGTTCACGCCGGAAGGCGACGACATCAGCGAACAGATCGACGCGCACCGCCACGAGTTCCCCATCTTCGAGCACATGGTCGTCATGGACCCGCCCGAACACGATAAGGCGCGCTCCCTGCTCGGGCGGTTGCTCACGCCGCGTCGGCTGCAGGAAAACAAGGACTACATCTGGCAATTGGCCGACCGGCAATTCGACGAGTTCATCGCCAACGGTCAGTGCGAGTTCCTCGGCGAGTACGCGAAGCCGTTCGCGACTCTGGCAATCGCCGATCTGCTCGGGGTTCCCGACGAGGATCGCGCCGAGATTCGCCGCAACCTCGGGGCCGGCAACGCGCCGGGCGCCAGGGTGGGCGCACTCGATCACGAACCGGTGGGCAGCAATCCGTTGCAGTACCTCGATGACCTATTCAGTGCCTACATCGCCGACCGACGGGAACGCCCGCGCGACGACGTACTGACCGGCCTGGCGAGCGCCACGTACCCCGACGGCTCGACCCCACCGCTACTGGAGGTCGTGCGACCGGCGACCTTCCTGTTTGCGGCCGGCCAGGAGACCGTGACCAAGCTGCTGAGCGCCGCGGTACAAGTGCTGGGTGACCAACCCGAGCTTCAGGTGCGGCTGCGCGCCGACCGAAGCCTGATCGGCTCGTTCATCGAAGAGGCCCTGCGCATGCAGAGCCCGACCAAGGTCGACTTCCGGCTGGCGCGCAGGACCACGGCTCTTGGCGGCGTGCACATCCCGGCCGGCACGGTCATCATGCTATGCCTGGGAGCGGCCAACCGTGATCCTCGAAAATTCGAGAACCCCAATGAATTTCAGGTCGACCGGAAGAACGTCCGCGAGCACGTCGCTTTCGGTCGCGGAATCCACACCTGCGCGGGCGCACCGCTGGCGCGTGTGGAAGGCCAAATCACCATCAACCGCCTCCTGGACCGAACGCGCGACATCCGGATCAGCGAAGCCAAGCATGGCCCAACGTCCAACCGCGAGTACAGCTACGAGTCCACCTTCTTGCTGCGCGGCCTCAAGGAGTTGCATATCGAGTTCACACAGGCCGACTGACAAGCGCGCTAGTCCTGTGCCGCAAGGCCTTTCACCTGCTGGGAGTAGATGATGATGTTGCCGCCGCCGGAGGCTGGCCGATCGGCTATACGACGATAGATGATGGTCACCGGTTCATCAACGGTCTCGTCGAAACGCTTCCCGATCCATGCGTCCGCGATGGCGTCGGTGCTGCCGTCGGATGTGCGCGATGCGCGTTCATGCTAGCTGCCGGCAGCTCGTTCACGTTGTTGGTGCGCGGCCCGCAGGATCGAGTCTGCGGCTAGGAATGCAGGTTTGACGCGGTCGGCACTCTCGACGGGTAGGTTTGCGGCACGGCGCAGCACCATCAGCGCCAACGCACTGTGGGTCGCGTACGAGACGATCAGCAGGTTAGCGCGAGCATGTGCGCCGCTGACGGTCATTACGTGTTGACGTTTGCCTTCCCATCCCGGCCAGTTGAGATCGGGTGGTCGCTGAAGCGATGACCAATTGACGTTGATGGATGTGACGTCCCCAAGCAATGGAGTCAGGACCGCAACTAGCTCGGGCAATTCATTGGTGATGCGATCTGCGCGTGGCCACCACGCGCCGTCGATATCGTGGCCGAGTTCGCGAGCCACCGATAGCCGGATGGGATTGGCTTGGCGTCGGGTTCTGACCGCGTGGTTCATCGCGGGTACCGCAGTTGGCAATTGGCGCACCTATTCTGCCTGGTGCAGTGGTCCGCCAGAGTTGTCTGAGTTTTTCGACGTTGCGTAATCGCCGCCTGTGCATAACCCATGGGCGGTTCCTTGCGCTCGGCGTCGTCGGGTCTGCGGGCGCGGGCCCGACGGAGGAATCACATTGCCCGTGGGTGTCATCCGCGCATGTCGCGCGGTGGACCACCGCTGACAACGAACGGCTCATGTGTGACGCTACGCCACCGGCGGGCCACGTGGACGGTCGGGTGACTAGCGGCAGGCGCGTAAGCGCGGGCACAGCTCGTTCCGATGGCGTCGTGCGACTTGCACCAGCCCCGACGCGTCGCGGCGGGTGTACGTCAACCAATTCACACCTCTCGTTGCGGGGCCGCAAAAGTCGTTGCACTGCAATAAATTCAGCGACGACCCGTCTCATCTGCCCGGCGGGGGAGCATTGCGGGTAGGGTGGCGCCAACAGGTGAGGACGGATTACATGGCGATAGAACAATGGTCTGACGCAATCGAGATTCATCCGTCCCAGATCCGGGTCGGCGACGTTATCGGCACGCGGCGTCCCACTGACTTGCGCCTGACGGTCAAGATGATCAGTGGTCCGCAGAGTGGTCCGGGGCAATGGACTTTTTTCAGCCGAGACGACAACGGTCAGCAGCGAACCAGTACGTTCGATGAAGGCGAATTGGTCCGCAGGTACGCCAAGGCATCCTGACGGCCAACACCTAAAGCCGGTCAGCGACGTTTCGTTGCAGATGTCAGGGGATCGGTGTCGGGGCGATCCGAAAACGTTGGGTGCTCGACCGGTTTCGCTGAGTTTTTGCCCGAAGCGACATATTTCGGTGCCTCGGGGTGAGAAAAGAGGCTCGACTGGTCCATGGGTTGTCCTTCCGAATGAGATTTCGACCGATACGCACTGTTGGCTGGTGTCGGACGACGAGCGAATCGCACGGCGAGTGCATTCGTGCTTCGGTCCCGATTCGCGGTGACCACTAGAACGTGTCGAGTTCCACTGTACAGGCAGCCTGAGCCGTGCCTGCGCTAGCCGGTGAGACGGTGTCCTACTGGCCTACGTCGGCCGCAGGTGGCCCCCGTTTAAACCCAGCAGGTAACACTGATTTACGTGCACTACAAAGACTTTCGAAAATGAAGTCAGCCTCGTGCTACCCTGAGCGCGCATGGGTGTTCTAGGTACATCCGCATTTGAATGAGAGAAGTAAGTAAATGGCACAGGGAACTGTGAAATGGTTCAACGGTGAAAAGGGCTTCGGCTTCATCACCCCTGACGACGGCACGAAGGACCTCTTCGTCCACTACTCCGAGATCCAGGGAGGCGGCTATCGCTCACTCGAGGAGAACCAGCGTGTTCAGTTCGAGGTTGAGCAAGGAGCCAAAGGACCCCAGGCGGTAGGAGTCGCCGCAGTCTAGGAAATTCACATACGTCACGAGTGGGCTGGTGCGGTCGCTTCGCACCAGCCCACTGATGTTTCAATGGCCCACGTCCTCTTGCTAGGTCTTGCTTCGCTCGCGACATCGGCTGCGACATCACCCAGCGATTAACCCGGTCCGGGCTCAACAACCGGGAGGATGAGCGCATGCGTCTCGCTTGGGTGCTGAGGTTGGCGATCGTGGTGGGGCTGGCCTCGGCGGGATGGGCATCCACCGCGCACGCCAGCCCGGATGTGCCGCCGGTCAGCGACGCCGCGCGCGCGGCAGGCTTCGTCGATATCCGCAGCGTCATCCCCGACGCGATACTCGATCTGCGCTACGCGACGACGAACAATTTCACCCACACGCAGCTGTATCCATCTGACGCCAGATGCCTTGTGCACCAATCGATGGCACCCGGCCTGGCCGCTGCGGCCGGGGCGCTGCGCCCACAGGGGCATCTCCTGGTGTTCTGGGATTGCTATCGGCCGCACGACGTTCAGGTCACGATGTTCAATCTGGTCCCCAACCCCGCCTGGGTGGCGCGCCCGGGCCCGTACGCGCACAGCCACGAGTCGGGGCGTTCGGTAGACGTGACCTTCACGACGATGCAACAGCAGTGCTCGTCGGGGCTGTACGCGAGCGGACTTTGCCTGGCCGACATGGGTACCGACTTCGACGACTTCACACCTCGGGCAACCGCTTTCAACACGCAGGGCATCGGTGCTGACGCTGTGGCGAACCGGGCGGCGCTGCGGTCGGCCATGAACTATGGCGGGCTGAAGGTGTATTCGGGCGAGTGGTGGCATTTCGACGGGCCGGGAGCCGGTGTCGACCGACCGATCCTCGACGTACCCGTAGACTAGTTCTCACAATATGAGACATTTGTTTCATAATGTGGCCGTACCCCGTAAGCTGGCAGACCAGACGCGGCAACCAAGGGGCCACAGTGAACGACCCAAATCGAGCGACCTATACGCACGGGCATCACGAGTCGGTGCTGCGCTCCCACCAGCGACGCACCGCGAAGGACTCCGCCGCGTACCTGTTACCGCACCTGAAACCGGGGCTGTCCGTGCTCGACGTCGGCTGCGGACCCGGCACCATTACCGCTGACCTGGCC
The DNA here is from genome assembly GCF_001673555.1 of Mycobacterium sp. 1165178.9. GTDB lineage: Bacteria > Actinomycetota > Actinomycetes > Mycobacteriales > Mycobacteriaceae > Mycobacterium. The sequence goes on from NZ_LZMB01000180.1 coordinate 18,128, forward strand.
GCGCTGGTCGCACCCGGACCGGTCACCGCTCTTGACCAGGCTGCCGACGTGCTCACCTTTGCCCGCGGCGAAGTCGAGCGACGGCACCTGTCCAACGTCTCGTTCGCCACCGCCGACGTGCACAGGTTGGACTTTCCCGACCACACGTTTGATGTCGTCCACGCGCATCAGGTGTTGCAGCACGTGGCCGATCCGGTTGCAGCCCTGCGGGAGATGCGGCGGGTGTGCGCGCCGGGCGGCATCGTGGCAGCCCGCGACGCCGACTACTCGGGGTTCATCTGGTACCCGGAGCTGCCCGCGCTCGACCTGTGGCGCGACCTCTACCACCGCGTCGCGCACGCCAATCGCGGCGAACCAGATGCGGGCCGGCGACTGCTGTCGTGGGCGCAGCAGGCGGAATTCGGCGACATCACGCCCAGCGGCAGCCTGTGGTGTTACGCCACGCCCGAGACGCGCGACTGGTGGGGCGGAATGTGGGCCGACCGAATACTGCACTCGACCGTGGCGCGTGACCTGGTGAGCCTGGGCCTGGCGACTGCCACGCAGCTCGAGGAGATCTCCGCCGCGTGGCGAGAATGGGCGGCAGCCCCGGACGGCTGGATCGCCATCCCGCACGGTGAGATCATCTGCCGCGCATAGCCGTTCAGTCGAGGAACAGGTCCGGAATCGGTTGGTCGCCGCCGCTGTACCGGGACAGGTCCTCAATACCGGCGGAGTGCAGAACGTCGGCGTGGATGTAGCAATTGCCGGTGGCTTCCCGGCTGGGGCGAGAGATGATCTCGACGGCGGCGCCAGCCATGACCTCCGGGCTGCGCGACGACCGGGCGAGCGTGTGCCCGTCGGCCGTGGTCGCCACCGCCGCGGTGGCGATTCCGATCGCGAGTCCGATTCCGCGGCTGCCGCCGGAGATGACGACGGTGCGATCGGCGAGCGAACCGTTGGACTGGAGCCTCCATTTACCTGGTCAAGCCAACCCGTTTGGCCTGGTCAAATAGGTGGTATTGGCATTCTCTTTTTTTGCAAGTACGTTATTCACCGATGGATAATACGGCCCACACTCCGTCTGGTATCCCGCTGCAGCCCGTATACGGGCCGGCGGATGTAAGCGCGGAGCCTCCGCAGCCGGGGGAGTTCCCCTTCACCCGGGGTAATTTCGCATCCGGCTATCGCGGCAAGCTCTGGACCTTCCGGCAGTACTCGGGCTTCGGCACCGCCGAGGAATCCAACCGCCGGTACCGCTACCTGCTGGAGCAGGGCGGGACGGGGCTGTCGGTCGCGCTCGACCTGCCCACCCAGTGCGGATACGACTCCGACGATCCCGAATTCGGCGAGGAGGTCGGCCGGGTGGGCGTCGCGGTGGACACCCTGGCCGATTTCGAGATCCTGTTCGACGGCATCCCGCTGGACAAGCTCAGCACGAGCATGACGATCAACGGGACCGCGGCGATCCTGCTGGCGTTCTACGTTGCGGCCGCGGAGAAGAAGGGGATCCCGCGGGAGAAGCTCACCGGGACCATCCAGAACGACATCCTCAAGGAGTACGCCTCGCGCGGCACCTGGATCTGGCCGCCGGTGCCCTCGCTGCGACTGATCGCCGACACCATCGAATTCTGCGCGGCCGAGGTTCCTCGGTTCAATGCGATCTCGGTGGCCGGCGCCCACTTCCGCGATGCGGGGGCCAACGCGGTACAGGAGATGGCGTTCACCCTGGCCGACGGGGTGACCTATTGCGACACCGTGGTCGAACGCGGCCGGATGACGATCGACCAATTCGCGCCGCAGATCTCGTTCTTCTTCTACACCCATGGGGATTTCTTCGAGGAAATCGCCAAATACCGTGCGGGGCGGCGCCGTTGGGCGACGATCGTGCAGGAGCGATACGGGGCGAAGACGGCGAAGGCGGCGATGTTCCGCTTCGGCTGCGTCTGCGGTGGCGCGTCGCTGTACGCGCCGCAGGCCCACAACAACATCGTCCGGGTGGCCTATGAGGCCATGGCCGCGGTGCTGGGCGGTGTGCAGTCGATGTTCACGGCTGCCTGGGACGAGCCGTTCGCCCTGCCGACCGAGGAGACCACGACTCTGGCGCTGCGCACCCAGCAGATCCTGGCGCACGAAACCGGCGTCGCCAGCGTCGCCGACCCGCTCGGCGGCTCCTACTTCGTCGAGGCGCTGACCGATGCGACCGAGGAGCGCATCATCGAGATCATGTCCGACCTCGAGCGGCATGGCGGAATGGTGCAGGCCATCGAGGACGGTTACCTGCAGGGCCTGATCGCCGACGAGGCCTTCAACATGCATCAGGAGGTCGAAGCCGGCACCCGGCCCGTCGTCGGGGTCAACCGGTTCGTGACGGAGGAACTGGCCCACGATGTCGTCACCTACGAACTCGACGCCGAAGGACGTGATCTGCAGCTCAAGCGGCTGTCCAAAGTCAAGGCCGAAAGGGATTCGGTCGCAGTGAAATCCACGTTGGCTGCGCTGTCGCGATCAGCCGAGGGAGACGACAACCTGATGCACAAGCTGATCGACTGCGCCAACGCGTACTGCACGGTCGGGGAAATGGTCTCCGCCCTCAAGGCGGTCTGGGGCGAATTCCAGCAACCGGTGGTGTTCTAGATGGCCGTCCGCGTTCTCGTTGCCAAGCCCGGCCTGGACGGGCATGACCGCGGCGCGAAGATCGTCGCCCGCACCCTGCGCGACGCCGGGTTCGAGGTCATCTACACCGGCATCCGCCAGCGCATCGAGGACATCGCCTCGATCGCCGTCCAAGAGGACGTGGCGGTGGTGGGGTTGAGCATCCTGTCGGGTGCGCACCTCGCACTCACCGCGCGCACCGTGGAGGCGCTGCGCGCCGCCGACGCCGCTGACATCGCCGTCGTCGTCGGGGGAACCATCCCGCACGCTGACGTCCCCAAGCTACTATCCGCCGGCGCCGCCGCGGTATTCCCCACCGGGACGCCGCTGGACGACCTCGTGCGCGACATCCGCGCACTGACCGGCACGGCGGACATTGACTCGAACGAACCCGTCACGGAGGAACCATGCGCGTCGGAGTAATGATCGGTGCCGAACGGGGCGACATGGCCCGCAAGGTGGACAAACTGGTCTCCGATATCGAATGGGCCGAATCCGCGGGTCTGGACACCGCCTGGATGCCGCAGGTGCCCAACGACTTCGACTGCCTGACCATGGTGTCGCTGATGGCCGCACACAGCTCACGCATCGAGCTGGGCACCGCGGTGGTGCCGCTGCAGGCCCAGCACCCGATCGCCCTTGCCCGCCAAGCGCTCTCGACGCACGCGGTGGCCGGTGGGCGGCTGGCGCTTGGCGTCGGCCCGTCGCACCACTGGATCATTCGCGACATGCTCGGTCTGCCGTACGAGAAACCGGCCGCCTACACCCGCGACTACCTCGAAGTGCTCAACGCCGCCGTTGCCGGGCCGGGAGCGGTTGACGTCGAGAACGATTCGTTCAGAGTGCACAATCCGCTGGCCATCGGGGCCGACACCCCGATGCCGGTGCTCGTGGCCGCTCTAGGACCGGTGATGCTGCAGATTGCCGGCGGACTCGCCGACGGCACCGTCCTGTGGATGGCCGACGAGCGCGCGATCGGTGATCACATCGCGCCGAAGATCACCAAGGCCGCGGCGGACGCCGGGCGACCCGCGCCGCGGATAGTCGCGGGAATCCCGGTATGCCTGTGTGCGCCTGGGCAAGTCGATGAGGCCAAGGAGCGGGCCAACCGCATCCTGGGCGAGGCCGAGGTGTCGCCCAACTATCAGCGCCTGCTCGACCGCGGCGACGCCCGCGACGTCGGCGATCTGTGTGCGGCCGGCGACGAGGGGGCTATCCTGGCCCGGATGCGCCGATTCGCCGACGCCGGTGTGACGGATCTGTCGGTGCGGCTGCTGCCGATCGGCGACAACCGCGACGAGCTGGTCGCATCCAAGCGGCGCACCCGCGAAATGATCGCCTCACTCGCCGCGGAATTGCGTTGACCGCAAACAACACCGGACCGCTGGCCGGCATACGCATCCTCGAGGTCGGCACCATGCTGGCGGGCCCGTATGCGACCATGCTGCTCGCCGATCTCGGCGCAGAGGTCACCAAGATCGAACCTGCCGGCGGCGAGATCTCCCGCAGCGTCGGCGCCACCTACTTCGCCAGCCTCAACCGCAACAAATCCAGCATCACGCTGGATCTGAATTCCGATGCGGGACAGCAGCGATTGGGCGAGCTGGTCGCCCAATCGCACGCGCTGCTGGTGAACCTGAAGCCGTCCGCCATCCGCCGGCTGGGCCTGACCTACGACTCGTTGCGCCGGCACAACGACCGGATCGTCTGCGTGGCGATCACCGGCTTCGGCCTGTACGGCGGTGACGACCCGGCCTTCGACTACGTGGTGCAGGCGGGCGTCGGCACCGCCGCCCTGACCGGCGACCCCGACGGTCCGCCGACGCTGCCCGGCTACTCCTCGGCCGACAACTCCACCGGGATGACCGCGGCGCTGGGGTTGTTGGCCAAGATCATCTCCGGAACCGGCGGCCAGGTGGATGTGTCGCTGCGCGACGTCATGCTGTCCCAGCTGAACTACCACGCTTCCGCCTATCTCAACGCCTGCGTCGAGCCGCAGCGCCGTCCATACGGTGCCCATTCGTATTACGTTCCCGCTCAGCTCTTTCCAACAGCTGAGGGATACCTGGCGCTGTTCATCACGCACGACGGATTCTGGAAGTCGTTTGCCGCCGAAGCGGGCATCGGGGGCTTCGAGACGATGGCCGAGCGAGTCGCCCGCCGCGACGAAGTGCTGACCGTCGTCACGGCGATGCTGGCGACCGATACCGCCAGCGGGTGGGAGCAGCGGCTGCGTCCGCTCGGAGTTCCGGCCGCCGCCGTTCGAACCCTGCCCGAGGCGTTGGAGGCCACGCCGGAAGTGATTGTGACAGCGGGCGAATTCCGTTTGGTCGGAAGCCCGATCCACATCTCTGGGTACGAACCCGAGTACCGGCCGGCGCCAGAGCTTCCCCAGTAGCGCCACTCAGACCGGCGCGGGCCCGGTAAGGACAGCCTCGGCGATTCTGCGGAAGGCCGTTAGCAGGCGGCTGCGATCCCCAGCGCGACAAGCCAATACGACATGACTGGGTTCAACACCTTCCAACGGGACCGTGCAGATATCCGGCCGCACACCGTTGCCGTGGACGCCCGCCGTGATCGCCACGGCTTGCCCCGAGGCGATGAGTTCGAACTTGTCCTCCAGCGCATCGATGAACGGACCGTCGGGTGCCCGGCGACCGTCGGGCCGCGGATCGATGCGCCAGAAGGCGCTCCAGGCCGGATCCGAATGCCGCACCCGCGGCATGGGTTCGTCGGCGATGTCGTCGAGGGTGACCGATTCGCGGCCGGCCAGGCGATGGTCTACGGGTATCGCCAGCATCCGCGGTTCGTCGTACAGGATCGTCACGTGCAGCCCCTCGGTCGGAAACGGCAGCCGGGTCACCACCGCGTCTACCCGATGGCCGAGCAACGCATCGAGCGCTTGGTCCCAATCCAAATGCGTGACTTGGACATCGGCTTCGGGATGCTCGCGGCGCATCTCGCGCACCGCGGGCGTGACGATCATGCCCATCGTGTAGCCGATGGTGATCCGGCTGGGCTGCGCGGCCGCTCGCGCCTGCGCGGTGGCTTGGGCGGCCGAACGCAGCAGCGCCTTGGCCCGGGGCAGAAACACCTCACCCGCCTCCGTGAGCTGGGTGCCCTGCGGGGTGCGGTCCAACAGGCGGACGCCGAGTTGCTGCTCGAGCCGGCGGATCTGGCGGCTCAACGACGGCTGCGCGACGCGCAGCGCTGAGGCGGCCCGGCCGAAGTGCCGATGCTCGGCAACGACGACGAAGTAACCCACCCGCCGCAGGTCAAGATCCACCACCGGCGATGCCGACTCCGTCATGCGCCCAGTGTAATGGGAGCGAGGGCCGCCGGAAGCTGCAGAATCTATCCCGACCAGCTGTGATGCCCGAATTGCATCGCGCCATATGAAACAGGACTTGGACACGGCTTTAGCACCGCCATTGACTTGATGGCGTACATCCCATGGGACCAGAAGGGAACTTTCATGCACGTCTTCGTCACGGGCGCGACCGGTCACATCGGCTCCGCCGTTGTCACCGAACTCCTCGACGCCGGGCACCAGGTCACCGGATTGGCGCGGTCGGACGCGGGCGCCGCCGCCCTGCAAGCCGCGGGGGCAACACCGCGCCGCGGAGATCTCGACGACCTGGACGGCCTCCGCGATGCGGCGGCGGCGTCCGACGGCGTCATCCACCTCGCCTTCAAGCACGACTTCGACGACTTCGCAGGCGCGGCCGAGACGGACCTGCGCGCTGTGCGCGCCATCGGGGAAGCACTCGTCGGTTCCGATCGGCCATTTGTCAGCACGTCGGGAACGCTGCTGCTTGCGCTGTTGGGGCAGGGCGGCGGTGTTGCCACCGAGCAGGACACGGTGCCATCCGGACCGCGGGTTGATTCCGAAAACGCGGTGATTGCCCTCGCCGAGCGCGGGGTTCGGTCGTCGGTGATCCGCCTTGCGCCACTGGTGCACAGCGACCTGGACCACCACGGCTTCGCCCACCACCTGATCAACGTCGCCCGCGAGAGCGGCGTGTCCGGCTACCTTGGCGATGGCGCCAACCGCTGGCCGGGTGTACACACGCTCGACGCCGCACGCTTATACCGGCTTGCGCTCGAAAACGCGCCCGCTGGAACGCGTCTGCACGGCGTCGACGATGAGGGAGTGCCGTTGTGCGACATCGCCGCCGTCATCGGTCGTCACCTGGACGTGCCGACGTCCAGCATCGCCGCCGAAAATGCCGGTCACTTCGGCTTTCTCGCGCTCTTCGCGTCGTTGGACAATCCGACGTCGAATGCCTTGACGCAGAAGGTCCTTGACTGGCACCCGGAACGACCGCGCCTGCTCGAGGACCTCGACGCCGGCCACTACTTCGGCGAGTGAGCGAGTGACTGACTCGGTGATCGCCTCGGCACGCCAGGCGCTGGGCCCGGCTGGGGTGTGTCTGCCCGTCTCGTTCACCAGCACACCGTCGGCCGACCTATTGCGGGAGGCCGCGCGCCGTCTGGAAGACGCCGGGTACGGCGCGGTCTGGACCAACGAGGTCATCGGCAAGGACGCCTTGGTGCAGCTCGCCGTGCTGTTGGCCGCCACCGACCGAATGACCTTCGGCACCTGCATCGCCAACATTTGGGCGCGGCCGGCCCAGACCATGCACGCCGCGGCCGCCCAACTGGCGCAGGCGTATCCGGGCAGAATCGCGCTCGGGTTAGGAGTCGGCTATCCGGAGCAGGCGGCCAGTGTTGGTCCTGAATTCGGCAGTCCGCTGGCCACCATGCGCGACTACCTGGAGGCCATGGACGGCCCGACGTGGCCGCCGGCACCCGACGCGCCGTATCCCCGGCTCGTCGCCGCCAACGGGCCGAAAATGCTTGCGCTGGCCGGTGAAAAGGCCGACGGGGCTTTTCCCGGCGGGCTGCCGCCGGAGTTCACCGCCTCAGCCCGCGAGGCGCTAGGACCGGACAAGCTCCTCGTCGTTGGCCTGTCGATGGCGCGCGACATCGAGGCCGCTCGCGAGGCGGTGTCTGCCAGACTGGGCCTGCCATCTTATGCGTCGAGGCTGGTGAAACTGGGCTACTCGGCTAGTGACGTCGACGATGTGAGCGATCGACTGGTCAATGCGCTTGTCGCCCATGGCGATCCGGCCGATGTCGTCTCCAAGGTGGGAGAGCACCTGGCGGCGGGTGCGGATCACGTCGTGCTGCTCCCACCTATTGGCGGTGAATTTGGCGCCGCCATCGACCGATTCGAAGAACTGCGGCCCGTACTGGCCGAACTGCTGCGTGTCGCCTGACCACACCCGACGGACTACGCCTCCGAACGTCGAGTTGTTGCGGCAAAATCGCTCGATCTCACGCAACAAGTCGACGTTCGGCGTCAGGAGTTGGACTGCGCGAGCTGCTTTTCCTGATATAGCCGCGCCCACTCGGCACGGGAACGGATCGACACGTCCACGTCACTCCCCTTGGCGCGCAGTGCCTTAACGGTCGCCTGCTCGCGAGTGGTCCGGGAGAACGGGTCCCACCCGAAGAACTTGCACGAGTTCTGCCACGTGATTTTGTTGATGTCGGAATCGTCGGCGCCAGCGGCGTTCAACTCGGCGAGCACCTGCTCGGGCGCGTCGGGCCAGAAGCAGTCCGAGTGCGGGTAGTCGCACTCCCAGGCGATGATGTCGATGCCGATCTCATGGCGCAACTTCAGCGACGTCTTGTCGGTGACGTAGCACGCCAGCGAGTGTTCACGAAAGACGTCACTGGGCAACTTGTCGCCGAAGTCGCGACGTAGCCACTTCTGGTTGGTGTAGTGGCGGTCGCTGCGGTCCAGGTAGAACGGAATCCAGCCGATGCCGCCTTCGGAGAAGGCAAATTTCAGATCCGGGTAGTTGCGCATCGCGGGGCCCCACAGCAGATCCTGCGCGCACATTGCCGAAACTTGGGTGGCCAGGATGATCAAATTGTCGATCGGCGCGTTGGGCGCCATGCTGATCGCTCCGAAGCCGGTGCCGATGTGCAGGCACATCACCACGTTCTCCTCGGACAGCGTGCGGAACACCGGACCCCAGTAGTCCTCGTCGTGGTAGCTCGGAAGTCCTTCCAGGTGCGGCAATTCCGGCATGGTGACCGCCCGGCAGCCCTTCGCGGCCACGCGGCGGATCTCGGCGCACATGCCCTCGGGTGTCCAGGTCGGCAGGATCGCGATCGGGATGAAGCGGTCCGGGTAGGACCCGGCCCATTCGTCGATGTGCCAGTCGTTGTAGGCCGACACCATCACCAGGGTGACGTCTTCGCGCGTCATGTTGAGGTGCCGGGCCGAGAAGCCGGTGAACGTCGGAAAGCACATCGACGCGAGGATTCCGTTGCGGTTCATGTCGCGGACGCGTTCGTGGACGTCGTAGACACCCGGGCGCATCT
>NZ_LZMB01000181.1 GCF_001673555.1 Mycobacterium sp. 1165178.9
GCTCCCGTGCCGCTGGCGTGGCTGGCGGAGACCGGGGCCGACCCGGCACGGATGAATCCGCTGGGCGGCGCCATCGCGCTGGGACATCCGCTTGGTGCATCCGGAGCGGTACTGATGACACGCATGGCGCATCACATGCGCGACAACGGGATTCGTTACGGCCTGCAGACCATGTGCGAGGGCGGCGGCACCGCCAACGCCACGCTAGTGGAGCTGGTGAGCTGATAGCCGCGGCCAGCCGCGCGCCAAAAACCTGCACCACGTGACCCTTGTCACAGGGGGAGAACTAACCTACTGTGTGTTCACTAGGTTGTTTTCCCAGTGTCGATACAACGTGGGTTAAGGGGGTTCCGGTGCCCGTCGCACGGCGATACGACACGCTTCTCGCCAAAGGGGAGGACCGCAAGCAGCGGATTCTCGACGTCGCGCAACGCCTGCTCACGCGCAACGGCTGGCGCAGCACGACGCTCGCCCAGATCGCCGGCGAGGCCGGGGTGACCCCCGCCGGGCTGCTGCATCACTTCGAATCGAAGGAGCAGCTGCTGCACGCGGTGCTCGATGCCCGCGACCTCGATGACGACACCCACGCCGACCGGACCGGTGACCTGTTCGACCAGATCGCCGCGGTTGCCGACCGCATTCATCGGGCGCCCGAACTGGTGGGCACGTTCACCGTGCTGCTGGTCGAGAACATCCTTCCCGAGGCCCCGCTGCACGACCGCATGCTGTCCAGGTATCGAGCCGCGACTGACATCGTCGCCGACCTCATCCGCCGCGGCCAGGCCGACGGCCGGTATCGGCAAGACATAGACCCCGCCGTCAAGGCAGTAGAAATTCTCGCCTTCGTCCACGGAATGGAAACCACATGGTTGCTCGATCCATCGATCCCGCTAGCCGAGGCGTTCAAGCAGTACGCCGAGACCCTGGCGCGGGACTTCGCGCCGCCGAAGAAGCCCGAGGCGATATGAGATACCGGCTCGACGTCGTCGCCGCCACCGTCATCGACGTGGTGAGGTTCGCCGGTGGCTGGATCTTCGACCGGTCGATGGCGGGTTGGGACGTCACAGTGCTGGTCGCCGACCACCCCGACGACCGGCCGCTACAGATCATCGGCGCCCGGGTGCTCGACCTCGAAGACACGCTGGCGTCGGTGCAATCGCGTCCCCGCCCGCAGGCCCTGGCGGCCGCGGCGGACCTGTTCGGCTGTGACGCTCGGGTGCGTCAGGGCGTCCTGCAGGCCCTCGATCACGGCGTCACCGAGGTCACGCTGTGGGGAGAGAACTGGCCGTCCGAACTCGACGACAGCGTCGGGCTAGTTCAACACCAGCTGAGCATGGCCGCGCAGACGTTCAAAGCCCAAGCCCTGGCGGCCGCGGCTGCGCCGCACACCTCAATCGGTCACGTCGAGACCTTCCGGAGCGGCCTGCTGGCTTGGCCGTCGGTCGCCGCAGACCTGGTCCCTGCCAGCTAGCCGGCGCGGGCCGGACTGCACCTCCAGCTGACCGGTCGAATCGTCGCGCGCTGTGGCGCGCGGCCAGGGCCCGTCGTTGACGACCACCACCCCATGTGAAAATGTAATACTCATCCGCGAGAGGCACGTTCTCACTAGCCGAGATTCAAGGAGCAGGAGATGTCGAACGAATTCTCCGAGTTGGACTTCTTCCGCGGCAGCGAGCTCATCGGGGACCCGTACCCCTACTACGAGGCGCTGCGGGAGCGATGCCCCGTCACGCGCGAGAAAGTCGTCGAGCGCTTGGTCGGCCAGCACCCACATGGCGTCCTCGTTCTCCTTGAGGCGCTTGGGCGTGATCAGCCTCATCATCAGGGAGCGGTGGTTGGTGTGGGTGCTGGCCGACCAAGCGCTCGACGACTTTCTCGCGCCGGGGCACGGTGAATTCATCAAGGGCTGCGCAAGC
>NZ_LZMB01000182.1 GCF_001673555.1 Mycobacterium sp. 1165178.9
CCCGCCCCGGTGCGGGCAGTCAATACCCACAACACCGGCGCACCCGGCCGGCGGTGCAAGAGACGTTGTCGGTGCTGCAACGCGCGGGGGCGGCGGTTGTGCGGGTGGGCGCGATGACGGCGGACGCGGTCGCCGACATGGTCCAAGACGCTGTACGGGTGAAAGCCGATGTGTCGCTTTTGAATCTGGCCGTCAAGGCGCACGGAAATCCGTTTCTGGTCAGCGAGTTGCTCGGGGGGCTGGGCGAGGAAGGCCGACTGAACGTCAGCGGCGGGCGGGTGCTGGCCACCGGAGACGCGCTGCCGAGGCGCCTGGGCGCAACGATGCACCAGCGGCTGGACCTGCTCGCCGGCGACGCGTCAGAGTTGGTGCGAGTGGCCGCGGTGCTGCCCGACCGGTTTTCGGCCGGGCTGTTGGCCGCGATGCTGGAACGCCAGCCGGCGTCGTTGCTGACGGCGCTCGAGGAGGCGGTGCGCGCGGATCTGCTCGTGGAAGATGGTGAGCAGCTGAGGTTTCGGCATGACTTGCTGCGTGAGGCCACCCGGCAGTCCTTGCCGCAGTCGTTGCGGCGGGCAATGGAGCGCCAAGCGGTGTCGGTCATGCTCGGGATGGGCGCGGCCCCGGCGGAGGTGGCCACCCAGCTGGCACGCAGCGCCGAGCCGGGAGACCGGGAGGCGATCGACGCACTGCGCCAAGCCGCGCAATCGGTTGGCCGCGGCGATGCGAGTGCGGCCGCCGACTTGAGCAAGCGCGCATTGGACCTATTACCCGCCCACGACGGAAACTACGGGTCACTCGTCGCCGACACGGTGGAGTGGCTGAATCGGGCGACCCGGTATGACGAGGCCCAGGCGCTTGCCGACGGGGCGCTCGCAACGCAGCTGTCGCAAGACGACGAAGCCGAGATTCGGCTGCAGGTGGCCGCGGGCACCGAGGACCCGGAGCAACGCATTGCCGAGCTGCGTCGCGCACTGCAATTGGTCGGCATCAACGACATCACCCGGGCGCGCCATCAAGCATGGGTGGCCTACTTCGAGGTGGTCAACGGCCTGCATGCGGACGCCTCGGCAGCGGCCGTGGCCGCGGCCGCGGCCACGGCGACCGGTGATTTGGAAGCCCGGATCGTCAGCGACACCGCGCTCGCCCTGATCGACTATCAGGACGGTTATGCGGTGCGCGCGCTTCGGCGCATGGACGAGGTAGAAGCGCTGACGCGCAGCGGTGAGGCTACCTTCGGCGGCATATACGCGGCCAAGCGCCGCGCAGGCCTGATTGTCTGCACGGGCAGCTTGGAGGACGCCAGCGCGCAGGTTGCCGAGGGTACCGAGAAAGCGCATCGCGAGCGCAACGCGATGGCGCTTCCCGGCTGGACGCACCTGGGCGGGATGGTTCATGCGGCGGCGGGTCGTTTGGCCGCGGCGCGTGGCACCATCGAGGCGCTGCCCCGGCGCGAATGGGCGAACAGTACCGAGGTCAACATTGAGCGCATACTCGTTCTGGCTGAGGTCGCCGCGCGAACAGGTGACCGAAAGTTATTGCAAGACCTGGTGTCTGAGGCACTGGTCCTGTATCCCAGCACCTCACCCTTATTGTCCTGCGGCGCGGCTTACGTGGTCGCGCTTGCCGCGTGGCACCGCGGCGACGTCCACGATGCGGTGCGCTGGCTCGGGGGCCAGAACACGCGTGTCATCACACCGTTGTGGCCTAACGTGTTCGACCAAGTCATCTTGATGTCGCGGGTGGCGTCAGTGGCCGGCGACGCCGGGCTGCGCGCGCGGGTGCTGCAGAGCGTGGAGGTGCTGGAACGCGAGCGCCCCGGAGTGGCGTTGTTCGCGGCGGTCGCACAGCAGGCCCGCGGAATCCTGGATGGTGACGCTGATGCGCTGTTGGAAGCGGCCCACGCGTTGGGTACGTGGCGTCCGCTTCGTTACGCCGACGCCGCCGAGGACGCCGCCGATGAACTAGCACGCGCGGGACGCGATGCGGAGGCGATCGAGAGCCTCGATCAGGCATTCGACACTTTCGTGGAATGCGAAGCGCTCGCCGATGCCCGCCGGGTCGGCCGCGCGCTGCGCCGATTAGGGGTGGAACGGCGCATCGTCACGCACACGCGGGCGAGAACGGGCTGGGACAGCCTCACCGATTCCGAACTCACTGTCATCAACCTCATCGCGCAGGGCGCGACCAACCGCTCTGTCGCGCAGCAACTGCACCTCTCCCCCCACACAGTGAAGACCCACGTACACAACGCATTTGCCAAACTGGGGATCACTTCCCGCGCCGAATTGGCGCAGCTGATGCGCGGCTCTGATTGACCGACACGTCAAATACGGGGCCGGCCTAGTACTACATCCATCCGGCTCTCAAAATCATCCCTCGGGCGATGGTTTTCCGCTGCCCGCCCGACGACCGTAGTACTCGACAACTAATCATGTTCTCACCCGAAGTGACGGCCCAACCAGGCCACACACCGTGCCGGTGAGCGCACAAGGGAAAGAGCGAACAATGTTGAATGCGGCGCTTGGAATGCTGGCGATGGTGCCGGTAGCGTTCGGTGTCGCCGGGTACACGATGGTGTCCCGATGACCCCCGGTCGCGCCAGCTCGCTCGTCGAAACAGCAAGCAGGACTGTACATCTCGATGGCCATGTCCGGTGACAAAGCGATGGCGCCACAGGGGCCGGCAACGCGATGCGGTCGTAGGCGAACGCCCGGCACACGCCGATCGCTGGCCCGCGACCGCACAGTCACCACGAGCGATGGCGTCTCGCTGTCCGTTCGTGACTGGGGATCTCCCGTCGCTGGCCATACAGTCGTACTTCTCCACGGCTTTTGCTTGAACAAAGAATCGTGGAACATCCAGATGACGCAGCTGATTCGTCGCTGGGGCAACGACATCCGGATCATCAGTTACGACCACCGTGGTCACGGCGAATCCGGCAATGCGTCAATGCACACTTACCGGATCGGCCGACTCGCCGACGACCTCGCCGAGTTGCTGGTCGCGCTTGGCGTTACGGGCGCACTCACCCTGGTAGGGCACTCGATGGGTGGTATGACGGCCTTAGCCTATCTCCGCCGGCCGGCCGGCAAACGTCCCGTTGAGCCGGAGAGCCTTGTTCTCGTTGCGACCGCGGCGGGAAATCTCGCCGCGCACGGCCTCGGCCGGCTGCTGAGCACCCCCGCGACAACCATGCTCTATCACCTCGTACATCGCATGCCCCGCGCGGGTACGGATGAGGTCGTTCAATTCCTCGCCCGGCCCGTGTGCGCGGCACTGACCAGGTTTGGCGGATACGGTGAAGCCGCCCCGAAATCGTTGGTCACTATGTCCGCGGCCGCCGTCAACGCCACCGCGTCGACGACGAAAGTCGGCTTCCTACGCGGTCTGAAAGAGTACGACTGCTCGACGACCCTGAGCTCCATCACGGCCAAAACAACCATCATCAGCGGAGGAGCGGACAAGCTCACGCCAATGTGGCACGCCCGCGAGCTGGCCGAGGGTATCCCCGGGGCGACGCTCATCCACCGGCCCACCGCAGGGCACACGCTCTTGCATGAAATCCCGCAGGTGGTCACCGGAGCCATCAGCTCCGCCATCGCCGACACCAGCCCAGCTCTTGCGGCTGGGAGTCAATATGACCCCGGTGCGTCCACGGCGTCGGAAAAGCCGCTAGGCGGCGACTTCCGCATCGACCATTGCGATTCGGCATTTACGGCATCACCCGTCGAAGCCGAGGAGCGAGTGTCATGACCCGGTTAGACGGTGCGCCATCAGGGCCACTAGGCATACACCCACCCGACCCTAAAGATCACCCGTTGGGCGATGGTGAGGCGGTGCCCGCGCTGCCAACGTAGTGATTGAGCTCTGAATTGCCAACGAGGAGAAATAAGTGAGCGGGCAAAGCGTGAGCACGACTCACGAGAAAATCATTGGGCCGCTGGCGGGATGCCGGTCCCCCAGCCCAAACGGCCATCGCCAGCGCGCGCCGGAGGTAATCGCGGAGAACGCATCTGATTCAATAGGGTCACCGCAATTGCCGGGCAGAACGAAACCGGCCGACCCTGCAGGGAACGACTGGGATGCCGAGCCGCCAGCGTCCACCCACGGCGCGTCAACGCCGAGTTTTCCCGCCCGCCTGCTGGATTCAGCGGATTGGCGGAGTTCGAACATGAGCGGTCCAGCTGGCCGCAGCGACAACGGCGTCGGAGAAGCCGCTGCGCGAGCAGTTCTGCTCGCCACCAAGCTGCACGTCCCTGCCATCGGCGCGCAACTCGTTCACCGGGGCGCCCTGCTGGACGCACTATCGGCGGGACGCCGCCGCAAGCTGACCCTACTGAGTGCGCCGGCCGGCTGGGGCAAGACGACATTGCTGGCGCAGTGGGCTTTGGGCGCGGGCGAGGACGAGCGGTTCGCCTGGCTGTCGCTTGACTCCTCCGACAACGACCCGGTGTGGTTTTGGATGTACGTGGTCGCCGCGCTGCAGAAGGTCAGTCCCGGGATGGGGATTCGCGCGCTCGAACTCCTAGCGATGGGCGCCGACCCAGTGCAGGTCGTACTGCCTACCCTGCTGAATGATCTGGACATAATCGCTAGTCCGGTCGTGCTAATTCTCGATGACTACCATCTGGTGGTAGGTCGAGCGGTGCATGAGCAGCTTGCGTTCTTCATCAGCCGCATGCCGGCGAATCTTCACCTGGTATTGGCCACCCGGTCTGATCCGATGTTGCCGTTGGCTCGGCTGAGGGCCAGCGGCGAGCTTGCCGAGGTGCGAACCGACGATTTACGTTTCGGGCCGATTGAGGCGGACCACCTGCTGAACGATGTACTCGGGCTGGGCTTGGCCCCCACAGACATTCAACTGCTGCACCGACGCACTGAAGGGTGGGTTGCCGGCCTCTACCTTGCCGCCCTCTCGCTCGCCGGGCGTGCCGATACCGCCACGTTCATCAGGACGTTCGCAGGCGATAACCGTCATATCGTCGATTACTTGATGGCCGAGGTGCTCGACGGTCAGCCACCGCACCTGCGCAGCTTTTTGCTACGTACGTCGATCTTGGGACGACTAAGCGGTGCGCTGTGCGACGCGGTGCTGCAGACGTCTGGCTCGGCCTCGGTCTTGCAGAAGATCGAGCGCGAAAACCTGTTTGTGGTGCCATTGGACACGTCGCGTCACTGGTACCGCTATCACCAGCTATTCGGAGAGTTGCTGCACACCGAGCTGCGCCGCACCGAGCCCGATCTCGTCGCCGATCTGCACCGACGAGCCGCGACGTGGTTCGAGGCCGAGGGGCTCATCGATGAGGCGGTGCGTCACCTGCTCGCTGCCGGTGACATCGCGCGCAGTGCTGACCTGATCGCGGCGGACTGGGTCGATGAATTCAACGGGGGCGGAGCGTCGACCGTCTCCGGCTATCTCGATCTGCTTCCCGAGGAGACGGTCATACAGGATCCGCGGCTGAGCGTGGCCCGGGCCTGGATCGCCTTAAGCGTCGGTCAACTCGATGACGCCGCCGAGTGGATCGAGGCAGTCGAAACCCGATCCGCGGCTGACACCGCAGATGGTCGCGCTCTCAGCGCTCAAGTCGTCGTGTTGCGCGCGATTCACTCGTTCAAGACGGCCGACACCACCGGGGCGCTTGAGACAGCGCGCCGGGCAATCACCCTCAATCTCGGCGAAGCGCCGCTCGGCCGATCAAGTGCCTACTGCATCTATGGTGCCGCACTGTACTTTTCGGGCAATACCCCCGAAGCGCAAGCCGCCTTCCGGCGCGCCCTAGAGCTGGCCGAAAAGGTGGGCGATCGTCGCGCCCGCATCTACGCGTTGGGTTATCTGGCGCTGATCTCGGCCGAGCATGGCCGGCTCGCAGACGCCGAGCGTCAAATTCGTCGGGCTTCCGGCAGCTCCCGCGATCTCGCGGATGCGGAACACCTCGTGGACGTGGTGGTGTCGCTTGCCACGGCCAAAGTCCTACGTCTGCGCGGTGACACGAACGCAGCGGCGCCTGCCGCCGACATGGCCGTCAAGTCGGCGCGGCAAGGTGGAGCAATCCTCGAGGTGGCCAAGGCGCTGTTGATCAGAGCGGAGATCTTCGAGGACCTCGGCGACCACCAGAACGCAAAGGCGAGTCTCGAAGAGGTCGCGACGCTGGTATGCGGTTGCGCTGATGCCGGCATCGCCCCGACGCTGCTCGCCGCGGCCCGGCGGAGCGCGGGCGTCGCGGCGACTTCGCGCAACGAGAGTTGCGTTGCCGGTGAGGAACTGACCCCCAAGGAGCTTGAGGTCCTTCGCCTGCTCGCCACCAGGTTGTCACGACGTGAAATCGGTCAGCGGCTCTACGTCTCGCTCAATACCGTGAAGACTCACCAGCGCGCCGTCTACCGCAAGCTGCGCGTCGAGCACCGTGGCGCGGCGGTGAGCCGGGCGCGAGAACTCGGCCTCTTGTAGTCCGCATGCCTCGTGGCTGTCGGCCTAACCTCACCCGGGTGAATGGTGGTGAGGGTGATGACAGCTGAAGCGGTTTCGGGTCATGCTGAGAACATTGCTTGCCATCGACCTGCCGGGCATGAGCTTCGGATCAACGCGTTTGCTCCGGGCTGGGTGAGAACACAGCTCTGCGAAGAACCCAATAACGGAGGACGTGTGACTACCAGGCAATCCGTCACGGGACAACCGCGAGCCCGGGCCACTACGCGGAACCAATGAGTAATGTCAACAAGGACTTTCGCGGACACGGGGGCGCCAGCGCCGCTGAGCACTGGCCGATCGGTGCAGAAGACGTCGATGATTTTTGGGTGCCGTACCAACTGCGCGCAGACAACGCTAGGAGCCTAATGGTTGCGCATCGTCACGTTGCATCGGACGCCGGCACGCGGCGCATCAGCACCGCCAGGCTGACGTTACGGCCATGGCGGCTCGATGACGATGTCGCCGCACATGCCATATACGGTGCGCCCGAAGTGACGCGTTGGCTGTGTCCGGCCTTGTCCCCCATCGTCGATGCGGCCGAAATGCGACGGGTCCTAGCGGCGTGGATCGCCGAAGGCGACCCGACCGGGCTGCCGTTGGGCCGATGGGCGATCACCGACAGAGATTCCGGCGGCGTGATCGGCGGCGTGGCCCTGCTTCCACTGCCGCCGGGCCGCACGGATCTAGAAATCGGGTGGCAGCTGTCTCCGAAGTCCTGGGGCTACGGGTATGGCGCGGAAGCGGGTCACGCGGTCGCCCACCAGGCATTCGAAAAACTCGGTGTCAGTGAGGTCTTCGCAGTCGTGCGGCCGGACAATCGCCGTGGTGTGGCTACCGCCCGACGGGTAGGAATGGATTGGGTCGGCGAGACCGACAAGTACTACAACCTCACGCTACAGGTCTACCGTCTGACGAAGGCCGACCTGGACCTACCGGAGCCGGCGTGCGCGGGATGAACCCGGACGGAAGGGTGTCGTAGCGCACCCGTTGCCGTCGATGTCGCTATCTGGCTAACGACTCTGCCGCACAACGGCTTATCGCCGTCTCACCCGGGTGAATTGCACCGGTGGATGAGGACAACTCACCCTCTGTGCAGGGATCCTGGTCGCTGATCTGAGCTGCAACCGAAACCGCCTGCATCACCGCGTTGACAGCCACGCGGTGTAACGCATACACACAGAACGGAGACCACATGTCGCAGAGCGAGGCCACCGCCGTGATGACTGATGGGCCAGGAAAGTCTCGAACGACCGACATTGCGCCTCTTGTCGCACGCTATGGTCTGGTTATAGTCCTGGCCTGGTTCGGCGCCATGAAATTTACTCACTATGAATCCCAAGGTATTTCGCATTGGGTGGCCAACAGCCCGTTCTTGGGTTGGATGTACGAGATCATTTCCATCGATGCGTTTGGTCGATTGAACGGATCAATAGAATTGATCACTGCGGCACTGCTGGCCGTCAAGCCATGGTTCCCCAGGGTTTCCGTGGTAGGCGGCGCCTTCGCCTCGCTGTTCTTCGTCACCACGCTGAGCTTCATGATCACGACCCCCGGGGTCGGCGAGGCGTCTGCTGGTGGCTTCCCCGTTTTGTCCGCCGACGGGGAATTCTTGATGAAGGACATCGCGCTCTTCGGCTTAGCGCTGTGGCTGCTGGTGGACGCGATTGACGCAACCCGCAGACAGGCGACGCTCGCCAAAACGGGCTGACAGCTCACGCTGATGAAGTTGCGCGCTATGCATGCGGAAAAAGGGTAGCGATGACTGAGGCTTATGTTTTGGGTGGCGTACGAACCCCGTTCACCCGCTATGGCGGCACATTGTCGGGTATTCGGGCCGATGACTTGCTGGGTATGACGATGAAGGGCGCGTGCGACCGGCTCGGTGTGCCGCTCGGTGCCGTGGAAGACATCGTGGCAGGTTGCGTGAACCCTGCTCACGAAGGCATGGGCGATGTCGCCCGGTGGGCGGCATTGGCTGCCGGATTTCCTGACACCGCGGCCGGGGCCACCGTGAACAGATTTTGCGGATCATCACTGACCGCGGCGGTGACCATTAGCCACGCGATCAAAGCCGGCGACCTCGGCCTGGGCATCGCCTGTGGAGTCGAGTCGATGTCGCGATCGGGGTGGGCGCTGATGAAGGGCGACGCCGCGTTCAGTCCCCGGGGTCCGGTCCTCATGCTCGACACCATGTGGAGCGGCGCTGGAGGACCGCCCAACCCGGTTTTGTTGGCCCGCAACGCTTACATCAGCATGATCGAGACCGCGCAAAATGTCGCCGACCGCTAC
>NZ_LZMB01000183.1 GCF_001673555.1 Mycobacterium sp. 1165178.9
CCGCTCTGGGGTGGCTTCGAGTAGTACGGCGTGACCACCAGCAGCCCGTGGGCGCCCTCGGCAGCGCAGGCCTTGGCCAGGCGCACGCTGTGGGCGGTGTCGTAGGTGCCCGCGCCGGCGATGACGCGGGCCCGGTCGCCCACCGCCTCCAGGACGACGCGCAGCAGCTCACGCTTCTCGTCGTCGGTGGTCGTCGGGGACTCGCCGGTGGTCCCGGAAACCACCAGCCCGTCACAGCCCGCGTCGATCAGGTGATTGGCCAGCTGTGCGGCAGCGGCGGTGTCGACGGAGCCGTCGCGGCAAAACGGTGTGACCATCGCGGTCAGCAAGGTTCCCAACCGCGCTGGGGCGTCGAATCCGACCGTGCTCACGGTGCTAGGTTACCTGGCCCCGGCAAGGTAATTAGCATCCACGTAGACGCGCCGGCCCGTCAGCCCTCGGTCGCCAGCGGGCTGGTCGCGACCTCGGTGCCGTCGGCCAGGGCGGAGATCTCGAAGTCGGCGAACACGGCCGGAGCCACGCCCGTCAGCTGGCGCAGGCACTCGATGGCGAGCCGCCGGATTTCCACGTCGGCGTGCTCGCTGGCGCGCATCGCGATGAAGTGGCGCCACGCGCGGTAGTTGCCGGTCACGACGATGCGGGTTTCAGTCGCGTTGGGCAGCACGGCGCGGGCGGCCTGGCGGGCCTGCTTGCGACGCAAGACCGCGTTGGGTTGATCCGCGAACTTCGCCTCCAGCTTCGTCAGCAACTCGGTATAGGTGGCGCGGCTGGCGTCCGCGGCGGCGGCCAGGATCTGCTGCAGCTCCGGATCGTCTTCCATCCCCGGTGGCACGACGACGTGCGATTCCCTCTCGGGGACGTAGCGCTGCGACAGCTGGGAATAGGAGAAGTGTCGATGCCGAATCAGCTCATGGGTGCACGATCGCGAGATGCCGGTGACGTAGAACGACACGCTCGCGTGTTCGAGCACCGAGAAGTGGCCGACGTCGATGATGTGCTTGATGTAGCCGGCATTGGTCGCGGTCTTGGGGTTGGGTTTCGACCAGCTCTGGTAGCAGGCCCGGCCGGCGAACTCGACCAGCGCGGGGCCGCCATCGGCGTCGGTGCCCCACGGTATGTCGGGGGGCGCCAAGAAGTCGGTCTTGGCGATCAGTTGCACGCGCAGCGGCGCGATCTCGGCCACGGCGCTCACCTTAAGGCGTGCCGGGCGGATCGGCCGCCCTGACCCGCACCCTGCCGCAGACCGGCAATGGCAGCAGCCCAACTGGACGAGGACCCGGGCATCAGCTGACCCGCTTGGCCACCGCGCGCAGCTCACCGGACAGATCACCGCGCCCGGCGACGCTGAATCCGCCCAGGCCCAGCCACGACGCCATGGACTCGCACTCACCGGCCAGTGCCGCGGCGACGCGGGCCTTGGGCGCATCGGGCTCGCCGAATGCACCGAGGACCCGCAGCAAGTTGGCGGCGCGGTCGGCTTTGAGGTCGACCCGCGCCACCAATCGTCCGTCCAGAAGCAGCGGCCACACGTAGTAGCCGTACTGCCGCTTGGCGGCCGGGGTGTAAATCTCTATGCGGTAATGGAATTCGAATAGTCGCTCGACGCGCGGGCGGAAGAAGATGAGCGGGTCGAAAGGGCACAGCAACGCGGTACCGCGGTCGGAGCGGGGCACCGTGCGCCCCGCCCGCAGATAGGCCGGTGCGGACCAACCGTCGACGTCGACCGGCTCGATGTCACCGGCGGCCACCAACGCGGCGATCGCCGGCTTGATCTGCTGGGCCGACAGCCGAAAGTAGTCGCGGATGTCGGCCTCGGTGCCCACCCCCAGCGCGCTGGCGGCGCGCAGCGTGAGTTCGCGGATCGCCTCGTCGTCGTCGACCTCGCGGGCCAGCACGGCGGGCGGCAGCACCCGTTCCACCAGGTCGTAATGGCGAGCGAAGCCCACCCGCGTAGCGGTGGTGAGCACCCCGGCGGAGAACAGCGCCTCGGCCACCCACTTGGTGTCGCTGCGCGTCCACCAGGTGCCTTTTTTCCGGCGCGGTTCGGCGGCCAGGTGCGCTTCGATCTGCCCCGCGGTGCTGGGTCCGAGCTCGGCGACAGCCGCGATGATCTCATCGGCGAGCCGCGGGTTGGCCTTGACGATGTGGGTGCCCCACCGCCCATGGGAGTACTGGCGCATCCGCCAGCGCAACAGCGGCCAATCCTCGACGGACATCAGCGCGGCCTCATGAGCCCAGTACTCCGCCAGCAGCCGCGACGACCGCGGACCCCAGGCGGCCCCGTCGAGCACGTCACGGTCGTAGGGCCCGAGCCGGCTGAACACCGGAGCGTAGTGTGCGCGCACCGCCACGGAGACCGAATCCAGTTGCAGCACTTGAATCCTGGAGATCAGGCGCTTCAAATGGGCCCGGGTGATCTCACCGCTGGGCTGGGGGTCGGTAAATCCTTGGGCCGCAACGGCTACCCGCCGGGCTTGGGCGGCCGATAGCCTGCGGGTCGACACGGCGCAGAGAATACCGGTCGTGTCCGACGCGTCGCATTACGACGCTGAGCCCGCGCTGACTTTCTCGTCCAATCGCACCGTCTCGGGCGCGTTCTTCTGTTCTTCGTATGCGGCGTCGAGCGCGTCCGGAACCGTTTTCAGGTCCCGGTAGACGCCCATCAGCTGTTCGAGAATCCGGATCCGTTGTCGGCTGGCGTCATCGACGGCCCGTCGAGCCTCGTCACGAGCCCGGTCGGCCCTTTCCCTCGCCTCTGCGAGGAGCCGCTCACGCGCCTGCTGGGCGTCTTCGCGCAGGCTGGTCAGTTCAGCTTCGAGCTTTTCCTTGGTCGCCTGATACTCGGCTTCCATGGTTTCCCGTTGCGCGGCCATGTCCGCCAACATCTGCTCGCGCTTCCGCTGCGTTTCCTCGGCCTCCGCCTCGGCCGCCGCGATCAGTGCATCCGCCTCGGCTCGCGCCTCGGCCTGCATCTCGGCCACCTCGTCGACCGCGCGGCTCAGCATTTTCGCCAACCGCTGCTGCACCGCGTGCGGCGACGGCGACGTGTCCGTCAGCGCGGCCACTTCCTTGCGCAACGCGGCCGTTTGCTCACCGGATTCCCGCAGCCGGGCCCGCAGGCTCTCGACGTCGGCGAGTAGCAGCTGCTGCTTGGTGGTCAGCATCTCAACGTGGGCATCGACCGCGGTTGCGTCGTAGCCCATGAATTTTCGAGAGAACGTCCTGGGTTCGGGTGTCACTGCCAATTCCCCCTCCTCATGCAAACGCCTGGTTGACCCTGTACGACCGACCCCGGGTCCGAGTATGTCAGGTCAGGCCGTGGGCGCGAACGGGTGCGCGGCGCTGCGACGGTAGCTATGGAAGCGATAGCGCAGTCCCGACCGGCTGGCCTGCCACTCCCTTGTTTCGCCCACCCAAGTGTCGTCCAACGTCGGCGCCAGCGCATCGTCGTCATCGCGTCGCAAATCGATTTCGATCTCCGTGACCTCGCAGCGGGTGGCGTAGGGCAGCGCCAGCAAATAAATCTGTTCGCCGCCGATGACCCACGCCTCGGGGCCGCCCTTGGCAAGGGCGTCTTCCAGGGTGCCGACCACGCACGCCCCGTCGGCGACGAAGCCGGTGTCGCGGGACAGCACCACATTGCGCCGGCCCGGCAGGGGGCGCACCTTCGCAGGTAACGAATCCCAGGTCCGCCGGCCCATGATCACGGGGTGCCCTATGGTCACCTCTTTGAACCGGAGGAGATCCTCCGGCACTTTCCAGGGGATGCCGCCACCACGCCCGATGACGCCGGAGGTCGACTGAGCCCACACCAGGCCCACCTCGGTCATACGCGCAACTCCTTGATCCCGGCTTGCAAGCCGCCCGAGCCGGCATCGTCGCCGGCGCGCTTCATACAGCGACTGGGGCTTTGATCGCCGGATGGGGGTCGTAGTTCTTCACGACAACGTCGTCGTAGGTGTAATCGAAAATCGAATCCCTTGCGCCCAGAACGAGTTCCGGGTACGGGCGGGGGTCGCGGCTCAGCTGCAGCCGCACCTGCTCGACGTGGTTGTCATAGATGTGGCAGTCCCCGCCCGTCCAGACGAACTCGCCGACCGCGAGGCCGGACTGGGCGGCCATCATGTGCGTCAGCAGCGCGTAGCTGGCGATGTTGAACGGCACGCCCAAAAACAGGTCGGCGCTGCGCTGGTAGAGCTGGCAGCTCAGCCGCCCGTCGGCTACGTAGAACTGGAAGAACGCGTGACACGGTGGCAGCGCCATCCGCGGGATTTCGCCGACGTTCCAGGCCGACACGATGATGCGCCGCGAGTCCGGGTCGGTGCGCAGCAGGTCCAGGGCCGCGCTGATCTGATCGACGTGCTCGCCCGACGGCGTCGGCCAGGACCGCCATTGCACACCGTAGATCGGCCCGAGATCGCCTGTGCTGCTTGCCCATTCGTCCCAGATAGTAACGCCGTGCTCGTGCAGCCAGGCCACGTTGGAGTCGCCGCGCAGGAACCACAGCAATTCGTAGATCACCGACTTGAGGTGCACCTTTTTGGTGGTCAGCAGCGGGAACCCGGCCGACAGGTCATAGCGCAGCTGCTGGCCGAACAGGCTGCGGGTCCCGGTGCCGGTGCGGTCGGATTTGGCCGTTCCCTTATCGAGCACCAAGCGAAGCAAGTCCTCGTAGGGGGTCGGGATCGGCACGCCGCAAGAATACGTCTAGGCGCGCGGAGTAGAACGGGTGCCATGCCGAACATCATCGACGTCGTCACCACACCCGATGGCACCTGCACGGTGCACCTGTTCACCCCCGACGGCCCGGAATCGCAAGTCCCGTGGCCCGCGGTGGTCATGTATCCCGACGCCGGCGGCGTGCGTGACACGTTCGAGCAGATGGCCGCCAAGCTGGCGGGGTTCGGTTACGCGGTGTTGCTCCCGGATGTCTACTACCGCACCGCGGACTGGGCGCCGTTCGACATGGCGACGGTCTTCAGTGACCCGAAAGAACGCGGACGCCTGTTCTCGATGATCGGCAGCGTCACCCCGGACCGGATGGCCGCCGACGCCGGCGCGTTCTTCGACTATCTGGCCGCCCGCCCCGAGGTGGCCGGCGAGCGATTCGGGGTGTGCGGCTACTGCATGGGCGGACGGACGTCGCTCATGGTGGCGGGGCGGCTGCCGGACCGGGTGGCCGCGGCGGCGTC
>NZ_LZMB01000184.1 GCF_001673555.1 Mycobacterium sp. 1165178.9
CCGGCTCGAGGCGGGGTCGACCGGCGGACGCGAGATGGGCCGCGGCGCTAAGCGGCTGCCGCTGTCTTTTGCTTGGTCGTAGCCTTGGTCGGAGGTCACGTTATCCCTTTGGATCCTCTACTTGAGCGCTCGAGACAGGCCTTTACCAAGCAAAAGACAGCGGCAGCCGCTTAGCGCCGCGGCCCATCTCGCGTCCGCCGGTCGACCCCGCCTCGAGCCGGGAGTTCGGTCGTCCCGCAGGCCTGCGCGGGTCGTTCGTCGCCGAACGGGTCCGCCCGCAGAAGTACCGTGACCAGGCCGAATTCCGGCCGAGCGACCGACCGGCTGACCCCGTATTGCAGGAGGCATTCCACCGTCCGGACGGCAGCCCCGACTCGCTGCAGCGCCACCCGGTGGACGCCAACGCGCTGGCCGCCGAGAAAGACGGTGCGGAGCCCGACGAGCTCGACGATCCCTGGCGGGACCCGGGGGCCGCGGCGGCGTTGGGCACTCCGGCGGTCGCGCCCTCGCGGTCCGGGACCGCGCTGGGCTACGGCGGCAAACTGGGCGTGCGCGACGTGTTGTTCGGCGGCAAGGTGTCCTACCTCGCGCTGCTGGTGTTGCTGCTCATCGCGTTGGTCATCGGCATGCTCGGCGGGGTGATCGGTCGCAAGACGGCCGAGGTCGCCGAGGCGTTCACCACCTCCAAGGTGACGCTGTCGACCAACGGCAACGGCGAAGGCCCGGCCGGACGCTTCGCCAAGGTGGCGGCCGCGACGGCGGGCTCGGTGGTGACCATCGAATCCAAGAGCGACCAAGAGGGCATGCAGGGCTCCGGCGTCGTCATCGACGGCCGCGGCTACATCGTCACCAACAACCACGTCATCTCCGAGGCGGCCAACAACCCCAGCCAGTTCAAGACGACGGTGGTGTTCAACGACGGCAAAGAGGTGCCGGCGAACCTGGTGGGCCGCGACCCCAAGACCGACCTGGCCGTGCTGAAGGTCGACAACGTCGACAATCTGTCGGTGGCGCGCCTCGGCGATTCCGACAAGGTGCGCGTGGGTGACGAAGTCCTGGCCGCGGGTGCGCCGCTGGGCCTGCGCAGCACCGTGACGCACGGCATCATCAGCGCGCTGCACCGACCGGTGCCGCTGTCGGGGGAGGGGTCGGATACCGACACGGTGATCGACGCGCTACAGACCGACGCGTCGATCAACCACGGGAACTCCGGCGGTCCGCTGATCGACATGGATTCGCAGGTGATCGGCATCGACACCGCGGGTAAGTCATTGTCCGACAGCGCAAGTGGGCTCGGCTTCGCGATCCCGATCAACGAGGCCAAGCAGGTCGCCGAGACGCTGATCAAGGATGGCAAGATCGTGCATCCGACGTTGGGGGTCAGCACGCGGTCGGTGAGCAACGCAATCGCTTCCGGTGCCCAGGTGGCCAACGTGAAGGCGGGTAGCCCCGCGCAAAAGGGCGGAATCCTGGAGAACGACGTCGTCGTCAAGGTCGGGAACCGCAAGGTGGCCGACGCCGACGAGTTCGTCGTCGCCGTGAGGCAGTTGACCGTCGGCCAGGATTCGCCGATCGAGGTCGTCCGCGATGGCCGGCACGTCACGCTGACCGTCAGACCAGACCCTGACCAAAGCTGATGTTCGGCAGCCTGAGCTGGGAGCACATGCTCGTCCTCGTGGTGGTCGGGCTGGTGGTCCTCGGGCCGGAGCGGCTGCCGGGTGCAATCCGGTGGACATCCAACGCCTTGCGGCAGGCGCGTGACTACCTCAGCGGCGTGACCAATCAGCTGCGCGAGGACCTCGGACCGGAGTTCGACGATCTGCGCGTTCCGCTCAGCGAACTGCAGAAGCTACGGGGCATGACTCCGCGTGCGGCGTTGACCAAGCATCTGCTCGACGGTGACGACTCATTCCTGACCGGCAGCTTCGACAAACCGGTTAATGGCGCGCCGCCGCAGGCCCCGCGGTCGGAGGACGGCGCGGCGAACGGCCAGGCGATGGCGGCCGAACAGCAGCCCGCGGGTCACACGCCATTCGACACCGACGCGACCTGAACGACACCGAGCGCCGCGGCCGCCGTTAGTCGCGCTTCCTCAGCGCCGGGTCGGATCGAGTCCGAGCGATACGCCGGCGAGCCCGCGCTTGCGCGCCGACAAGCTGTCGGCCACCCCGCGCAGCGCCTTGCCGACCGGCGAATCGGGAGCGCTGAGCACCAGCGGCGTGCCGGAATCGCCCGCTGCCACCAGCTCGGGGTCCAGCGGGATCTGCCCCAGCAGCGGCACGTCGGCGCCGACCGCCCGGGAGAGCCGCTCGGCCACCTGCTGGCCACCGCCCTCACCGAACACCTGCAGCGTGGAGCCGTCGGGCAGGGTGAGCCCGGACATGTTCTCCACCACACCGACGACTCGCTGGCGGGTCTGCAGCGCGATGCTACCGGCCCGCTCGGCGACCTCGGCCGCGGCCAACTGCGGCGTCGTCACCACCAGGATCTCCGCGTTGGGGATCAGCTGCGCCACCGAGATGGCGATGTCCCCGGTCCCCGGCGGCAAGTCGAGCAGCAGCACGTCCAGGTCGCCCCAGTAGACATCGGCCAGGAACTGCTGCAGCGCGCGGTGCAGCATCGGCCCGCGCCAAACCACCGGGGTGTTGCCCTCGGTGAACTGGGCGATGGAGATGACGCGGACCTCGTGCGCGATGGGCGGCAGGATCATCGACTCGACCTGGGTGGGCCGGTCCGTGGTGCCCATCATCCGGGGGATCGAGTGGCCGTGGATATCGGCGTCCAGCACACCGACTGATAGTCCGCGGGTCGCCATCGCCGCCGCCAGATTGACCGTGACGGTGGACTTGCCGACCCCGCCCTTTCCGGACGCGACGGCATAAACCCGGGTCAGCGAATTCGGTTGCGCGAACGGGATAACCGGCTCGCGGGCATCGCCGCGTAACTGCTTGCGCAACTCGGTGCGCTGCTCGTCGTTCATCACGTCCAGGGTGACCTTTACCGCGCCGGTGCCCGGGACGTCGGCGACCGCCTGGCTGACGCGCTCGCTGATCTCGGTTTTCTTCGGGCAGCTGGCGGTGGTCAGGTAGATCGTGACATGCACCGCGCCGTCGGGCTCGGCCTCGATGCTCTTGACCATGCCGAGTTCGGTGATCGGACGCCGCAGTTCGGGGTCGATCACCTTGCCCAGGGCGGTGCGGATAGCCGCGCTCAGGTCGGCTGCTGAATCGGAAGAGTCATGGCGGGACATCACCGCCGAGTGTAGGCGTGCGCAATGATGCGGTTTGGCGGCGACCCTTCGCCGCGCATGCGCTCGCCGCTGGCTGGTTAGCTGGCCGGACCCGGTCCCGGCTGCTTCGGCTTGGGGGCGCCGAGCGCCGCGCCCGAGGGGGCGGCGGACTTGGGTGCCTGCGCGGCCTGCGAGGGTCCGGCGGCCGGAGGCGTTGGCGCCGAGGCCGGGGGCGCTGGCGGTGGGCCGGCATCCGGGGACGGCGCGCCGAACGGCGGTGGCGCCGGGGGCGCGAACGGCTGGGGCGGCGCGAACGGCTGTTGCGGCGCGAACTGCTGTGGCGCAGTCGCGGGCGGCGCGAACGGCTGTTGCGGCGCGAACTGCTGTGGCGCAGTCGCGGGCGGCGTGCCCTGCGAACCGATGCAGATCACCGTGCAACCAGGAACTCGGGCCGGCGCCTGCGCAGGCGTGGGGGTCATCCACGGGAACATCGGCTGCGAACCGGGGAGCCCCGGGCTACTCAAGTCGATCAGCGGAATGCGCGCCAGCGGGTCGTCGAGCGGCAGGCCGTTGACGTTCATCGGCAGGTTGGGGCCGAGCCCTTCGGCGTGCTCGAGGTGTGCGTCGCCCAGCGGCGGGGGCGGTCCGGTCATCGGCGGCAGGTCGACCGGCACGACGCCGGTGGCGTAGGCCGCCGCCCAGCCCAACACGTTCTGCGCGTAGGGCATCGAGTTGTTGTAGCGCAGGATCGCGGTCAAGACTTGCGACTGCTCACGCAGGTTGAGTCCGCCACTGCACAGGTACCGAGCGGCCGCCAGGGTGGAGTCGAAGATGTTCTGCGGATCCGCCACGCCGTCGCCCTTGGCGTCGGAGGCGTAGCGCGCCCAGGTTCCCGGCAGGAACTGCATCGGCCCCATCGCGCGTGCGTAGGTGACGCGGTTGCCGGCGCTGCTCTGGATGATGGTCTCGTTGCCGGGCAGCGAACCGTCCAGGGACGGCCCGTAAATCGGGGTGATCGCGGTGCCGCGTGAGTCGACCGCACCGCCGCCGGCGTGGCCCGATTCGATGCGTCCGATCCCGGCCAACAGGTTCCAGCTGACGCCGCAGCCCGGCGCGGCGACGGCCATCTTCTGTTCCGCATTGCGGTATGCGGCAAGCGCGATGCTCGGAATGCCCAGTGCGCCGCGCGCATTGACGATCATGGCTGGCGGCGGAGCGGACAACGCGGGCCCGGCGACGTGGAAGGCTGCGGGATTGCGCTCCATCGCGACGACGGCAGGCCCGGTGAGATCGGGGAAGGTCGGGGAGACCGCGGCCACCGGGGTGACGGCGGCGTGCCTGGGGGGCATTCGGATCGGAAGCGTGGGTCCCGCTGCGCTGACCGCCCCCGCGAAGACCAATGGAGCAATCATTGCCACGCCGAAAATTGGCTTGCGCGTGTTCCGAAGTGCTCGCTGCCGCACAGACGCGGCGGCGGGGCTTTCACCCCGGCTTCCCCCTATGCGCACTCGACCGTCCTAGATGTGTGAGCTGGGTCCACTTTCTGTTAGCTCGGTGAACCAGATCACCATACATAACTCTTGTGACACGAGTGGCGCAATGGTCGAATCGGTTCTCACCTGGATTTCTTAGCCGTTCGCTCGAGGGCGTCGCCGCCCAAAACATGGTCGCCAGCGGC
>NZ_LZMB01000185.1 GCF_001673555.1 Mycobacterium sp. 1165178.9
CAGGTGCGTCAGCGCAGTCTGGCGGCGTATGAGCATCAAGATGTGCCCTTTGAGGTACTGGTCGAGCGGCTCAATCCCACCCGGAGCCGGGCTCATCATCCGCTGATCCAGGTGCTGTTGGCCTGGCAGAACAACCAAGCCGCGGAGCTCGATCTCGGGGATTTGCAGCTCACCACGCTGCCAGTGGAGATCCGCACGGCCCGAATGGATTTGGCGTTCTCGCTTGCCGAGCGCTGGACCGATGCCGGCGATCCCGCCGGGATCGGCGGAGAGGTCGAATTCCGCACCGACATATTTGACCCGGCCACTATCGAGGTGCTGATCGAGCGGCTGCGGTGGGTGCTGGTGGAGTTGAGCACCGATCCGGCACGGCGGTTGTCGTCGATGGATCTGTTGGATGCCGCCGAGCACGCTCGCCTGGCCGAGATCGGTAACCGGGCGGTGTTGGACGAGCCGGAGTCGCCGTCGATGTCGATTCCCGCGGCGTTTGCTGCGCAGGTGGCGCGCACTCCGGGGGCGGTGGCGCTGACATGCGACGGCCGTTCGATGACTTATCGCGAGCTCGATGCGGCCGCTAACCGGTTGGCGCATCTGCTGGCCGCCCAGGGTGCGGGTCCCGGCGAGTCGGTGGCGCTGCTGTTTTCCCGGTCGGCTGAGGCGATCGTTTCGATTGCGGCGGTGCTCAAGACCGGGGCGGCGTATGTGCCGATCGACCCCGGGCATCCTGACGAGCGGATCAGCTTCATGCTGGCCGATGCCGGCCCGATTGCCGCGATCAGCAGCGCCGACCACCGCTCGCGGCTGGATGGGCGGGGCCTGCCGGTCATCGATCCGAATGACCCCGTTGTGGAAACTCAACCCCATACGGCGTTACCGGAGCCCACCGCGGATGATGTTGCCTACGTGATCTACACCTCGGGTACTACGGGTGTGCCCAAAGGGGTGGCCGTCACTCACGCCAACGTGACCCAGCTCCTGACGGAGACGGACGCATATGTGCGGCCGGGGACCTGGACGCAGTGCAATTCCTATGGGTTTGACACCTCGGTGTGGGAGGTGTGGGGTCCGCTGCTGCATGGCGGGCGGGTGTTGGTGGTGCCCGAAGCTGTGGCCGCGTCCCCTGAAGACTTCCACGATTTGCTGGTCAGCGAGCGGACCAGTTTTCTTGCCTGGACTCCGTCTGCGGTGGCGACGTTGTCGCCGGAGGGCTTGGGCCAGATGACTCTGGCCGTAGCCGGTGAGGCGTGTCCGGCCGAGGTGGTGGACCGCTGGGCTCCGGGGCGGGTGATGTTCAATGCCTACGGTCCGACCGAGACGACGATGGTTTTGACGCTCAGTGCGGCGTTGGCGGCGGGGGCTGGGGTGCCGCCGATTGGTTCGCCGGTGCCTGGGGCGGCGTTGTTTGTGTTGGATCAGTGG
>NZ_LZMB01000186.1 GCF_001673555.1 Mycobacterium sp. 1165178.9
CTGCACCCCTCGGTGTGCGACGGCGACCACACCGGCCTGATCGCGATCCATTCTTTGTCGAAGAGCTCGTCGCTGGCCGGGTACCGGGCCGCGTTCGTCGCCGGGGACCCCGAGCTGATCGCGGAGCTGTTGGCCGTCCGCAAGCACGCCGGGATGATGGTGCCGACGCCGGTGCAGGCGGCCATGGTTGCCGCCCTGGACGACGACGCCCACGAGCTGGCTCAGCGGGCGCGCTACGAACGGCGCCGCGCGGCCCTGCTGCCCGCGCTGCGTTCGGCCGGCTTCGCCATCGACCATTCCGAAGCCGGCCTCTATCTGTGGGCCACGCGCGGTGAGCCATGCCACGACAGCGTCGCCTGGCTGGCGCAGCGCGGCATCCTGGTGGCGCCGGGTGATTTCTACGGGCCGCGCGGTGCCCAGCACGTGCGGGTTGCGCTGACCGCCAGCGACGAGCTCTTCGACAAAGAATGGATCGCGATCAGGCCGGTGTGGTCGCCGTCGCACACCGAGGGGTGCAG
>NZ_LZMB01000187.1 GCF_001673555.1 Mycobacterium sp. 1165178.9
CCCCCCCCCCCTTTTTTTAATGAGACGGCGCCCACCGACATCTACCCGAGCCTTATCGGCGGCAGCGTCAGAGGTGTATAAGAGACCACCGACGGGTGGTGTGCTGCCGCGTCCTGCGGTTACCGTGGATTCGGCTTGAAGTATTAGGGACCAAGTGGGGATTTGATGGACCAACAGAGCACCCGCACCGACATCACCGTCAACGTCGACGGTTTCTGGATGCTCCAGGCGCTGCTGGACATCCGGCATGTCGCGCCCGAGCTGCGGTGCCGGCCATATGTGTCGACCGACTCGAGCGACTGGCTCAACGAGCATCCCGGACTGGCGGTGATGCGCGAGCAGGGCATCGTCGAGAACGACGAGGTGAACGAACATGTGGCCGCGCGGATGAGGGTGCTCGCGGCACCGGACCTCGAAGTGGTCGCTCTGTTGTCCCGAGGCAAGCTGGCCTACGGCGTCCTCGATGACGAGAATCAGCCCCCGGGTTCCCGCGATATCCCCGACAACGAATTCCGGGTGGTTCTGGCCCGCCGCGGTCAGCATTGGGTGTCGGCCGTTCGGGTGGGCGGCGAGATCACCGTCGACGATGTCGCCGTCGCGGACAGCGCCTCGATCGCGTCCCTGGTGATCGACGCGCTGGAGTCCATTCACCACGCGGAGCCCGCGGCAATCAACGCGGTCAACGTGCCGCTGGAGGAAATGCTGGAAGCGACGAAGTCGTGGCAGGAGTCGGGGTTCAACGTGTTTTCCGGGGGAGACCTGCGGCGGATGGGAATCAGCGCCGCCACCGTGGCGGCCCTGGGTCAGGCGCTGTCCGACCCGGCAGCCGAAGTTGCCGTGTATGCCCGCCAGTACCAGGACGACGCCAAGGGCCCGAGTGCGTCGGTCCTGTCCCTCAAAGACGGCTCCGGCGGCCGCATCGCCCTCTACCAGCAGGCCCGCACCGCGGGTTCGGGGGAGGCATGGCTGGCCATCTGTCCGGCGACCCCCCAGCTCGTGCAGGTTGGCGTCAAGACTGTGCTGGACACCCTTCCCTACGGCGAGTGGAAGACCCATAGCAGGGTTTGAACGTTCGCGCGAAACACAGAGTTTACCAATGTCTTTGCGCTCAACATGCGGTTGAGCTGCGAACACGGCATACTTCTTGCAAGACATCAGCAAATCCGGTGTCAACGACAACTCTTAATCGCAAGGCGAGGCAGATGGAATTCCAATTAGCCGGAATGCACTCTGCGAGGGGCCACAGCACCTCGTCGAGTACACCGGCGCACGCCCGCGCGCGACTGGCGGCATGGGCTGACACATTCATCACAAGGAGTGCAAGGCGATGACTGCGGTAGTTGAAGTACCACAGCCTGACGTAGAGGGAATCTCGCAGCCACAGGCAGTCGTCGTCGGCGTGATGGCCGGCGCGGGTGTCCAGATCGGCGTCCTGCTGGACGCCAACGCGCCCGTCTCGGTGATGACCGACCCGTTGCTGAAGGTGGTCAACAGCCGGCTGCGGGAGCTCGGTGAGACTCCGCTGGAGGCGTCGGGCCGGGGCCGCTGGGCACTGTGCCTGGTGGACGGTTCGCCGCTGCGGGCCACCCAATCGCTGAGCGAGCAGGACGTCTACGACGGCGACCGGTTGTGGATACGATTCATCCCCGACACCGAGCATCGCTCGCAGGTCATCGAGCACATCTCCACCGCGGTCGCGGCGGACCTCAGCAAGCGATTCGCCGCGATCGATCCGGTGATCGCGGTGCAGGTCGGTGCGTCGATGGTGGCCATCGGGGTGACGACCGCGGCCGGCCTGCTCGGCTGGTGGCGTTGGCACCACAACTCGTGGCTTCCGACCGTGTACGCGGGCGTGATCGGTGCCGTGGTGTTGGGCGTTTCGCTGATGCTGTTGATGCGGGCGCGCTCGCAGCAGGAACGGCGCGTCGCCGACACCATGCTGTTGAGCAGCCTCGCACCCGTGTCGATCGCGGCGGCGTCGGCGCCGCCCGGCGGCGTGGGATCGCCGCACGCCGTTCTGGGTTTCGCCGTCCTCACCGTGGGCGCGATCCTCGCCTTACGGTTCACTGGTCGCCGGCTGGCGATCTACACCGCCATCGTCACCGTCAGCCTGATCACGGCGGTGGCCGCGCTCGCGCGCATGGTGGCCATGACAAGCGCCGTGACGCTCTTCACCTGCACCGTGCTGGTATCGGTGATGATCTACCAAAGCGCACCGGCGATCTCGCGACGGCTGGCGGGCATCCGGCTGCCCGTCTTCCCGTCGGCGACCAGTCGGTGGGTGTTCGAGGCCCGGCCCGACCTGCCCACCACCGTGGTGCGATCCGACGGTGGTCCTCCGGTCCTGGAGGGCCCCGCCTCGGTCCGCGATGTGTTGACCCAGGCCGAGCGCGCCCGCTCCTTCCTGTCGGGTTTGCTGATCGGGCTCGGCGTGCTGATGATCGTCTCGCTGACCGCGCTGTCTGATCCGCACACCGGGCAGCGCTGGCTGCCGCTTCTGCTGGCGGGATTCAGCGCGGGATTCCTGATGCTGCGCGGCCGCTCCTACGTCGACCGCTGGCAGGCGATCACCCTGGCCGGAACCGCCGTGCTGATCGTCGGTGCGGTCGTATTGCGCTACGCGCTGGTACTGCAGAGCCCGCTCGCGGTCTCGATCAGCGCGGCGATCCTGGTTCTGCTGCCGGCCGCGGGACTGACATCTGCGGCCGTAGTGCCGAACACGGTCTACAGCCCGCTATTCCGCAAATTCGTGGAATGGATTGAATACCTCTGCCTGATGCCAATATTCCCGCTGGCATTGTGGTTGATGAATGTCTATGCAGCAATCCGCTATCGCTGACGCCAAGGTGTGGCGTGGTCGCGCATCCGCCGCGACCGTCGCCGCCACCTTGCTGGCGTCGGGCGCGTTGGCCGGCTTGCCGCCCGCCTACGCCATCTCGCCTCCGACGATCGACGCGGGCGCGGTCCCGCCGGATGGTCCGCCGGGGCCCGGGGCGCCGATGAAGCAGAACTCGTACTGCACCGAGGTCGGTGTGCTGCCCGGGACGGATTTCCGGCTGCAGCCCAAGTACATGGACATGCTGAATCTGCAGGAGGCGTGGCAGTTCGGCCGGGGCGCCGGGGTGAAGGTGGCCGTCATCGACACCGGCGTGACGCCGCACCCCCGGTTTCCGCACCTGATTGCCGGCGGTGACTACGTCATGGCCGGGGACGGATTGTCCGACTGCGACGCGCACGGCACCATCGTGGCGTCCATGATCGGTGCGGCACCGGCCAACGGCGCTGGAGTGCCGCCGGCGGCGCCGCGCAAGCCGGTCACCATCCCCACTACAGAGCCGCCGCCGAAAGCGCCACCGCCGCAGACGGTCACCCTGTCACCGCTACCCCAGACCGTGACGATGGTCCCGCCGCCGCCTCAGTCTCAGTCTCAGGAACAAGCGCCACCCCCGGGTCCCTTCGGGGCGCCGCCGGCACCGGCGGCTCCCGCGGCGCCAGCCCCCGCGGGGCCGCCCCCGGGACCATCGCAAGGTGGCCAGGGCCCCGTTGGGCAAGCGCCGGCGGTCAGCCACGGCAGCGGTACGGTGACCATCCCCAATTACGCCGGTGGCGGGCGCGCCGCCAACGTCGACAACCTGCGCGGCCCGCGCCCACTCGACCCGCCGCCGCCGCCACCGCCGCCGCCACCAGCAAACGCCGGTCCGGACGCATTCAGCGGAGTAGCCCCGGATGTCGACATCATCGCGATCCGGCAGTCCAGTCAGGCGTTCGGCCTCAAGGACGCCTACACCGGTGACGAGGATCCGCAGACCTCGGCCAAGATCGACAACGCCCAAACGATGGCGCGGGCGATCGTGCATGCAGCCAACCTCGGGGCTCAGGTCATCAACATCTCCGATGTGACCTGCATGAGCGCGCGCAACATCATCGATCAGCGTTCGCTGGGCGCGGCAGTGCGCTATGCGGCGGTCGACAAGAACGCCGTCATCGTGGCCGCCGCCGGCGACACCAACAAGAAGGACTGCAAGCAGAATCCGTCCCATGATCCGTTGCAGCCCAACGATCCTCGCAACTGGAGCGCGGTCACCACGGTCGTGACGCCGTCCTGGTTCAGCGACTACGTCCTGACGGTCGGCGCGGTCGACACCGAGGGCCGCCCGCAGAGCCAGGGCAACCAGGGCCAGGCATCGACGAGCGTGGCGGGGCCGTGGGTCGGGATCGCCGCGCCCGGAACGGACGTCGTCGGACTCTCGCCCCGGGACGACGGGCTGATCAACGCGATCGACGGACCGGACAACACGCTGCTGGTTCCGTCGGGCACCAGCTTCTCGGCGGCGATCGTGTCCGGCGTCGCGGCGCTCGTGCGGGCAAGGTACCCGCAGCTATCGGCCTATCAGGTCATCAACCGGCTGACCCGTACCGCTCGTGCGCCCGCGCGCGGCGTGGATAACCAGGTCGGTCATGGTGTCGTCGATCCGGTGGCGGCACTGACCTGGGATGTGCCCGACGGTCCCGTGAAACCGCCGCAGCAACTTTCGGCACCGCTGAACATTCCGAAACCCGTCCCGCACCGGGATATGGTGCCAGTGTGGGTGGCAGCCGGAGGCTTGCTAGCGGCGCTACTCATCGGCGGCGGGGTGTTCGGTACGGCGACGCTGATGAAGCGATCGCGGAAACAGCAATAAGGGTGGAGCAGCTTTCATGAAGCGTCAGCGCAGCTTTGGGTTGGCTTTGTCGTGGCCGCGGCTGACCACTGTGTTCTTGGTCGACGTGGTGATCATGGTGGTGGCCAGTCACTGCCCCGAATCCTGGCAGGGCACGTATCGCATCGCGTTCTGGGTGGGTGCCGCCCTGGCCCTGCTGGTGACGCTGGCGTCGCTGGTCACTTACCACGGCCTCACCGTGACGACGGGGCTGGCAACGTGGCTGTGGGATTGGTCGGCCGACCCGGGCTCCGCACTGGCCGCCGGTTGCACTCCGGCCCTCGATTATCAGCGCAAGTATGGTCGCGACAAGGTCGGTGTGCGGCAGTACGAAGGCCAACTGGTCACGGTGATCGGCATCAGCGGTGGCGACGACGACTCGGCCTCGCGCCTTCGTCACCGGCACGCGGCACCCACGCTGTTGGTGTCAGCCGTCGCTTCGGGCCTGCGCCAGTTCGACATCCATCTCGACGACATCGACATCGTGTCGGTGAAGGTCCGTCGCGGCGGCAATGCCGCCGAGCTGTCGAAGCTGGACGACTGGGGCCCCGAGGAGTGGGAGGTGGCCAACGACGCACCCACCTCCTACGTTCGCCGCACCTGGCTGGTGCTACGGATGAACCCGCAGCGCAACGTCGCCGCCGTGGCGGCCCGCGATTCGCTGGCGTCGACCCTCGTTGCGGCCACCGAGCGGCTCGCCCAAGATCTCGACGGGCTGACCTGCGCGGCCCGGCCCTTGACCGCGGAGGAGATCGCGGAAGTCGATCGCGCGGTGCTGGCCGATCTGGAACCGACCTGGAGCCGCCCCGGCTGGCGCCGTCTCAAGCACTTCAACGGGTTCGTCACCAGCCTGTGGTTGTCGCCGTCCGACGCAC
>NZ_LZMB01000188.1 GCF_001673555.1 Mycobacterium sp. 1165178.9
CATGATGCTGTCGGCCGATATAGGGCAGGAATCATTGCTGCTCGAATTGGCCTATGAACTTGAAGAGGCGCGGCCGTGGGCGCGCATTCACGCCACCGGATGATCAGCTGATGGCGGCGACCCGCTTGGCCCGGCCGGCGACCCGCTTCGCCCGGCCGCGCCGCGCTCGCGATCGCCGCAGCCGCGCTCGCGATCGCCGCGGCCCTATTCGGAGCCGAGCTTCTCGAGCATCCTCTTGAATTCACGCTGCTGAGTGTCGGTGAGCCTGGCCAAGATGCGGGCATCGGCACCGCGGACCGCTCCTTCGGCGCGCTTGAGCAGGGCGCGGCCCTGGCCGGTCAGATTCGCGGGGAGCGCGCGCCCGGACGACACCGACGACGGCCGCGCCACGGCGCCGACCTCTTCCAGCTTGCGCAGCACCGTGTTCATCGCCTGCGGGGTGACGTTGGTGTGACGGGACAACTCGGCGCTCGACATTCCCGGAAACATCGAAAGTATTCGCAGGCAAACGAATTCGGGCAGGGTAAGGCCCAGCGGACCCAGCGCGGTGGCAACCTCGGGTCGCAGCACCGCCGCAACCCGGTAAAGGAGGTAACCGAGCGGAGCGTCATCGGCCTGAATCATGTCAACGATATTGACATATTTCGGCCGACCTGACGCACACATTGTTGATTGTCGGCGCGCCGACGGGGTAACCGACCGGTTACCCGCAGCGCTTGCGGCACATGAGGAGGTTCGATGCCGAAGACGACGAAGGGCGGCGCGGCCAAAAAGAGCGAGTTGCCCAGCACGCTGCAACGTTCCAGCGCCAAAGCCCAACGCACATTCGCGAAAACCCATGACGCAGCTGCCGAGCAGTACGGCAGCGAGGAGCGCGCCCACCGGGCGGCGTATGCCGCCGTCAAGCACAGTTTCGAAAAAGTCGGTGACCACTGGGAGGCCAAGGACGAGAAGGGCCCATCCGATGAGCGGGCCGAGATCGGTGGCCTACGCCCAATTGGGCAGTCGGAAGAGGGCGTCGATGCCAACGCGAGCAAGAAGCACCTGCTCGAGCTGGCCCGTCGTCTCGACATTGCCGGCCGGTCCACTATGAACAAGTCGGAGTTGGTCGAAGCGATCAAGAAGCACAACCGCCGGGTGCGGGGCCGCTGAAAGGATTAGCCACCAGCGCGCGCGTCATCTTGTCCCGCTGTCTTCCGGCGTGCCACGAGGCTTTCGATGTAGCGGATGGCGCCCCGTGCCACCCGCCAGGCGAAGACCAGCGTGCCCCAGCTTGATAGCGCCGCGGATCCCGCGCTTCGGTGTCCACGCTGCCCGGCCACCGACGACGATGCCGGCCCCCGCCATACCGCGCTGATCACCAAATCTATTGTGGCCCTTGCTTATCTTTGTGTATCTAACCGCAAGCTGTGAAGACGCTGAAAGCTTGCTGACGACGAGTTTCTCGGCCGGCCAGGCGGGTAGTCGGCGAAAATGGTCGGGCTGCTCGGACGACTGTGGCTCAAAGCGTGGCACAAGGTGCTGTCTTCTCCCCTCCTCACGCTCAACGGCTACGTCGCCTTTGATCTGCCGCGCACAGTGACCGGGTTGGGTTCGTCTCTATTGATGGGGCTGGTGGCGGTGCACGCCTACACGTTGGCCACCCGGCCGGGTCTGCCGCTGTATTTCTTGGTTTACGTTGCGCTGCTGACCGCCGCCTGCCTGGCCGCGGCCACGGGAATGGCGTTTGCCATCAAACCCATTGTGCCGCAGGCTGGCTGGTATGCCGGCAGTCTAGTCAGCATGGCCTTCCTGCTGATCTATGTGGTCAGCCGGTTTGTCAGCCTGCCGGGTCTGGTGGCGTTGACCGGCCGGTGGGACCTGGCGCCCGGGACGTTGGCCATGGGGCTCGCCGGAGGCTTCATTGCCGTGCACACCACCGTCCTGTCCGGCATCAACGTGGCGTATCCGCAACGGCAGAATTGGCGCGACTGAACGGTGACGACATGACAGTGCTCGACTATCCGGCGTGGCTGCGTATCGACCACTGGCTGAACGTGTTGTTTTTGACTTTGGTGATCCGCAGCGGCGTCGAGATCTTGTCCACCCACCCGAAGTTGTACTGGCATGACGACAGCAAGCCGGGCACCGAGTGGGCGCGCTTCACGGTCAAGGAGATGCCGGTCAACAAGCTCTACGACACGCTCGACGAGGAGGAGGACTACAGCTCGCTGTTCTCGCTGCCCGGCCACAAGAAACTGGGCATGGGCCGGCACTGGCACTTCTTCTCGGTGATCGGCTGGATCCTCGTCGGGCTCTCGTACTACATCCTGCTCTTCACCACCGGCCAGTGGCACCGGTACTGGCCGGCCTCATGGTCGATCTTCCCCGAGGCGTGGAACGACGTCGTCACCTACATGAGTTTCAATCTGCCGCCGCTGC
>NZ_LZMB01000189.1 GCF_001673555.1 Mycobacterium sp. 1165178.9
TGAACACCGCGCCGGTCCCCTTGAAAACGCTGCTGCCGCAGCAGAATTCAACAGCTTCGGACGCACAGTGGCGCCAGGTCACCGCAACCGGGCACTATCTGCCGGACGTGCAGGTACTGGCCCGGCTGCGGGTGATCGACTCGAAGCCGGCATTTGAGGTGCTGGCGCCATTCGTCGTCGACGGCGGACCGACCGTGCTGGTCGACCGCGGATACGTGCGCCCCCTGGAGGGGTCGCATGTGCCGCCGATCCCCCGCCCGCCCGCGCAGCCGGTGACCATCACGGCGCGACTACGCGACTCCGAGACCGCCGCGGCAAACAAAGATCCGTTCGTGGGAGACGGTGTGCAGCAGGTGTATTCGATCGACACCGAACAGGTCGCGGTGCTGACCAAGACCCCGCTGGCCGGGTCCTACCTGCAATTGATCGACGGTCAGCCCGGTGGGCTCGGCGTGGTCGGTGTGCCGCAGCTGGACGCCGGCCCGTTCCTGTCCTACGGCATCCAGTGGATCGCGTTCGGCATCCTCGCCCCCATCGGGTTGGGCTATTTCGCCTACTCAGAGATCCGTGCCCGCCGTCAGGAGAAGCAACACCGGGCGTCGGCGGCGGCCGAGACCGCGCCAGCACCGGAAGCACCGGCGGCGCCGCAGTCCGTCGAGGCCAAACTCGCCGACCGTTACGGCCGCCGTCGGTAACCCGACAGGTACATCAACAGTCCGGCCAACCCCGCGGCGCCCGCTTGCACCAGCGTCGACAGCGTCACCGCGCGCCGCAGGTCGCTCACCGTCGGCTCGCGGCCGTCGCCGAGTGGGGGCCGGATCTGCAGCTCGTGGCGGTACGGCGTGGGACCGCCCAGGCGCACGCCCAGCGCCCCGGCGAAGGCCGCCTCGACGACGCCGGCGTTGGGGCTGGGATGGCGGGCGGCATCGCGGCGCCAGGCCCGCGCCGCACCCGACGGTGATCCGCCGACCAGCGGCGCCAGCAGCACCGCCAGCGACGCCGTCACCCGCGCCGCGAGAAAGTTGGCGATGTCATCCAATCGCGCCGCGGCCCAACCGAATCGAAGATAGCGCGGGGAGCGATAGCCGACCATCGAGTCCAGGGTGTTGATGCCGCGATACACCAGGACCGCGGGCACACCGCCGGCCGCCGCGCACAGCAGCGGTGCCACCTGGGCATCGGAGGTGTTCTCGGCGATCGATTCCAGGGACGCGCGGGTCAGACCCACGCGGTCCAGCGACGCCGGATCGCGCCCGCACAACGATGGCAGCAGTGCACGCGCGGCCTCGACGTCGCCGTGTTCCAGCCGCTCCGACATGTCCATTCCGGTGCGGGTCAACGAGGTTCCGCCGAGCGAGACCCAGGTGGCCGCGCCGGTCGTCGCGATCGACCACATCAGGCCGCGCCGCGCGGCGGCCTGCTGTAGCGCCAGACCGAACACGCCCACCGCCCCGATCAGCGCGCCGACATGGAGCGCACCGGCGAGCCGGCTGTCGCGGTAGGTCACGTTCTCCAGCGCGACGGCGGTTCGGCCGAACAACGCGACCGGATGACCCCGGCGTGGGTCGCCCAGCGCGCGGTCGGCCAGGTAGCCGATCGCCACGCCCGCGATCCGCGCCTGCCTCGTAACCACCTCGGCAGCGTCTCACACCGAACGTCGCGGCTCCGTCGACTAGGCGACCGCCACGATCACGACGATGATCAGCACGATCAGGACGGCCACTCTCGGGCGGATACAACGCCGCCAGATCATTGATCGTGCCGATCCGGGGATGGTCTACTCGAAGCCATGAGGCCCAGCAGGCAAGGTCCGCAGTGAAACGCCCCGCAACCCGGATCGCAGACCTGCTCAATCCGGCGGCGTTGTTGTTGCCCGCCGCGAACGTGATTATGCAGTTGTCCCTGCCCGGCGTCGGCTATGGCGTGCTGGAGAGTCCCGTGGACAGCGGCAACGTCTACAAGCATCCGTTCAAGCGAGCCCGCACCACCGGCACCTATCTGGCGGTCGCGGCCATCGGGACCGAGTCCGACCGGGCGATGATCCGCGCCGCCGTCGACGGCGCGCACAGGCAGGTGCGGTCGACATCGTCGAGTCCGGTGTCCTACAACGCTTTCGATCCCAAGCTGCAGCTGTGGGTGGCGTCCTGCCTGTACCGGTACTTCGTTGAGCAACACGAGTTCCTGTACGGCCCGCTGGACGACGCGACCGCCGACAACGTCTATCAAGACGGCAAGCGGCTGGGCACCACGCTGCAGGTGCCCGAGAGCATGTGGCCGCCGGACCGGGCCGCCTTTGACGCGTACTGGAAGCGTTCGCTCGAAGAACTGCACATCGACCCTCCGGTGCGCGAACATCTGCGCGGGGTGGCTGCCATGGCGTTTCTGCCGTGGCCCTTGCGGGTGCTGGGGGGCCCGCTCAACCTGTTCGCGACGACGGGCTTTTTGGCTCCGGAATTTCGGGCGATGATGCAGCTCGAATGGTCGCCGCGCCAGCAGCGCCGGTTCGAGTGGCTGCTTTCGGTGCTGCGGCTGGCCGACCTGTTCATCCTTCATGACGCCTGGATCCTGCTCTATCGAATCTACCTGTGGGACATGCGGTTTCGCGCCCGGCGCGGCTGGCGGATCGTCTGAATGGGCAAGGCCGTCTCGCCGGTAGGGTGCCATCATCACCGGCCGACTGGATGTGCTGCTGAACAACGCGGGATTTGGCGGCCCACACGCAGCCCTGGCCGACACCGACGAAGCATGGTTCGACAGATCCCGGCGCGCCGAATTGGCCTCCGCCGCATTGTTCTCGCCAGCGATGAAGCTTCGTTCGTCACCGGCGCCGCCCTGGCGGTGGATGGTGGGTACTCGGCCAGCGGCCCAATGGTCGGCAAACCGCGCAAAGCGGACTAGCGTGGCAAGGCATGACCTTTCCAGCGCTCAACCATGTCGCGGTCACGGTGCGCGACATGAACGTCAGCGGCCCGTGGTATCGCAACCTGCTCGGCGCCGACCCGATCCTCGACGAACACACCGACGCCGGATTTCACCATCAGGTGTGGATGCTCGACGGGGGCACCATATTCGGCATCCATCAGCACGACCGCGCGGCGCCCGACGAAAAGTTCAGCGAACATCGCGTCGGGCTCGACCATGTCGGCTTCGGTTGCGCCGGCCGCGCCGACCTCGAGAACTGGGTCACCCGGCTGGGTGATCTGGGTATCGAGCACGGCGGCATCGTGGACGCTTCCTACGGCTCGGGATTGAGTTTTCGCGACCCCGACGGTATCGCCTTGGAGTTCTTCGCCCCGCCCGGCTGATCGGCTCAGCGCACCGTCGCGAAGAACGCGCGGAGGTCCTCGACGAATAGCTCCGGTTGTTCGAACGCCGCGAAATGCCCGCCACGCGGCATGTCCGTCCAGTGGGTGATGTTGTAGACAGGCTCGCACCAGCTACGTGGCGCCTTGAGCAGCTCCCCGGGGAAAGCCGCTACGCCCGTGGGCAATTCGACACGATCGCCGCCGCCCCACACCGCAAAACTCTCCCAGTACAGGCGCGCCGACGACGCGGCGGTGTTGGTGACCCAGTACACCATCACGTTGTCGAGCAGCTCGTCCCGGCTCACCGCGTTTTCGGGATGCCCGTCGCAATCGGCCCAGTCCCAGAACTTTTCGACAATCCAGGCCAGCTGCCCCACGGG
The DNA here is from genome assembly GCF_001673555.1 of Mycobacterium sp. 1165178.9. Classification (GTDB taxonomy): domain Bacteria; phylum Actinomycetota; class Actinomycetes; order Mycobacteriales; family Mycobacteriaceae; genus Mycobacterium. The sequence goes on from NZ_LZMB01000189.1 coordinate 3,686, forward strand.
CGAATCGGCCAGCCCGTAGCCGAGTGTTTGCGGCCGGGTGGACTGTTGCTTGGAATAGCCGGTGCCCCACTTGCGGTGGTTGGCCAACCCGGCCAGCGCTCGTTGCTCCTCGTCGGTCGGGTTCGTCAGTGAATCCTTGGTGGGCCGTCCGACCGGCATGTTCAGGTGGATGGCCACGCAGTGGCCGACGTTGCGGCCGATCTGTGTCGTGACGGCCGCGCCCCAGTCACCGCCCTGAGCGCCGTAGCGGTCGTACCCCAGGCGCAGCATGAGGGTTTCCCATGCCTCGGCGACCTTCTCCACGCCCCAGCCGGTGTTGGTGGGTTTTCCGGAAAACCCATATCCCGGAAGCGATGGACACACGACGTGGAAGGCCTCCTCGGCGTGTTCTGAGGCGGGGTTGGTCAACGGTTCGATCACCTTGTGGAACTCCACAATTGAACCCGGCCAGCCGTGCGTGATCACCAGCGGAAAGGCGTCGGCGTGCGGTGAACGCTGATGGATGAAATGAATGTCGAGACCGTCGATTTCGGTGGTGAACTGATCGAACCGGTTGAGCCCGGCCTCCCGCGCTCGCCAGTCGTAGTTGTTGGCCCAGTAGTCGGCCAGTTCACGCGTGTAGGCCAACGGCACGCCCTGGCTCCAGTCGTCCACGCATTCGGCCTCCGGCCAACGCGTACGGGCCAGCCGCGATCGCAGATCATCGAGAACGTCGTCAGAAACGTCGATGCGGAACGGTTTCACGCGTTCATACTGCCCTCGGTCGCGTGAGCGGCGGCAGGCACCCCGGCGCGGCGGCCCTAGGCCTTCGTCGAGGCCGACCTCTCAGAGTGCTCGCAGGCCACTAAGGGTCCTGCCGATCAGTTCACGTCGTTCGTCGATCGTCATCGAGTCGCCGAGGGGTGCGTGCACCCGCAGATAGCCCTGTGTCACCAGTTCGCCGACCAGGAACCGTGTCGCACCGAGCGGTAGGGACAGACGCGCGGCGATCTCGGCGACCGACGGGCTCTGCACGCAATATGTCAGAATCTGGCCCCGCACATCGTTTCTCGGCCAGCGCGGCGGCTTCGCCGTGGTGTCGAGGGCTTCAACCGGTGCCTCGAGTGCCAGTTCGACGCCAGCGTCGGTACGGCCTCCCGTCAGTGCGTATGGCCGGACCAGGCTCGGCTCGTTCGCGGTCTCTCGTTCTGTGGCCTCGTCCTCATGCGCGTCGGAATGTTTCCCACCCGCATGTGGCGAACTATGCGGCCCCATGTGGTGCTGCAAGAACCACAGGGCCTGGTCGGCGTGCACGGATGCGCGCAGCTCGCTGGAGACCACTTTGAGTACGGTGCGGTCGGTGTCGATGACGAACGTGGTCCGTCTGACCGGCAGCAGCCGGGCCAGCAGGCCACGGCGCCGGGCGTGCCGGCCACGCCGGGCCTCGTCACGCGCGACGACGGATCGACGTAGCTTGGCGAATCTGCCTCGGCGCACCCCGAACAGCTCGGACACCACGCCGTCCGCGTCGGAGAGCAGCGGATAGTCGAACGAGCGCTGCTGGGCGAAGTGGGCCTGCTTGTCAACGGTGTCGGTGCTGATGCCCACCCGCTGGGCGCCGACGGTGACGAACTCGTTGCTCAGGTCCCGAAAGTGACAAGCCTGGGCCGTACAGATCGGCGATGACGCCAGCGGGAAGAAGAACAGCACAACCGGCCCTTCGGCAAGGAGCGCGGACAGCGCCCGGGGCCGACCGGTGTGATCCAACAGAGTGAAGTCAGGCGCCTTCTCGCCCGCGATCATCGGCAAAGAGTAACGCCGGGGTGGGCTGCGCGAAGCACACTCGGACAATTCGGTCAAGATAACAGCTCACGAATGCCGGGTGACGCTGTCCGGCACGTCATCACGGGCCTGCCCGCCTAACTCGGCAGGCGTGCGGCTGTTAATCGAAGGTTGACGATTGTTACAAATTGTTTCGTGAGCCGCGAATGCCCCGCGGATCTGGGACGATCTCGAATTTATGAAGCTCGTTTTGACGATTTCCAGTGTGGTGGCCGTGATTGGTTTGGCGGTGCCCGCGCACGCCGACGACACCGACGACGCGTTCCTCGCGTCGCTGAATTCGGCCGGCTTCACCTATAACGATCCGGCGCAGGTTATTCAGGCCGCCCATTACGTGTGCTCGGCGGCCGGTGGCGGCACGGCGATGGCAGATATCGCGAAATCGATGACATCGAAGGCAGCCGCACTGACCGAGGAGAAAGCGGAGAAGTTCACCGCGATCGCGGCCAGCGCCTATTGTCCGGATGCGATCTCGTCGACCACCACGACGGCGGCCGCCAGTTCCTAAGCGAGCGATTCGCGGCACGAAATGCGGGCGGCGCCGGTTTGGGACGATGCCTGCGACGTGAGGCCACTTCTGCCTGCGCTCGGTATCCCCGCCGCACGCACGATCGTTTCTATTCGTATTGCAGTGATGGATAGGCGGCTGTTTCGCCGCGCCCATTCGGAGTCAGGTCGAGCATGCCGAAAATCGGCCAGATCGGGTCAATGGGACTGTTGTCGCCGCGCACGAACGTCAGCTCACTCGCCCACCGGTGGTGAATTGCATCCCCGTCTCGCGAGAATACGTTCAGGACTGGGAGCTGCTCGCCCTCCGGCGTTTCCCCGTGATAATCGCGGTTGAATGTGTTTTTGCGCGAGGAGACCAACCGCAGATTGTCCCAGCCGCGTTCCTTTGCGTAGCTGTCCAGCCGAGCCGGATCAGTCTTCGCCACCACGACGAGGTTTATCCGATCGGCGATGTGGGTGGCCGGACCGTTGAGTCCGTCGACGACCGAAGTGCATGAGGGGCACGGTTGTTCGGCAAGCGGCAGGAGGGCCGTGTGGCCCCCAGCCGCACCCGCGCGGGTATCTTTTGACCAGCGCGGGAACATCATGTGGTAAATCACCAGCGTGTCCTTGCCCGGCGCGAAGAGTTGCGTGAATCTCACCTCGTTTCCGTCGGACGCGGACTCGAAGATGTAGTCCTCTGCGACGAGCCCGCCGGCCGGGAGTGCCCTGCGTTGGGCGGCGACCCGTTCGCTGAGCTGCCGCAGCGCGTCTTCTGCCTCGAGCAATCGGTTTCGTGCGCGCCGGTATTCGCTCGATTCACCCGGGAATCTGATATCGGGGTCGCAAAGTGTCTCCCGCCACGCGATCATGTCGCGTGGGTTGCCCTTAGGCGCCATGTCTCTTACTTTCCTTGTACTTAAATCCCGTGCGAACTCAAGGCGTCGCTTCTTCGCCAACGTCAGGATTGCACGTGCATCTCGGCTGGGCGGGCCGCGAGTCCAGGCCCATCGAATGCCGCTCTGTTAGCCCGTGCGAACTCTTCGACGGTCATCGCCGGCGTGCCGGTGACGACTTCAACGAGATTGTTGGCGCCGGAGAAGATGCCGTCTCGATAGTCTTGTGCAACGCTGCTGATGTGCTGCACCAGAAATGGTGTGCGGCTTTGCAATTCCAATGCTTTGGCGAATTCCGAAATTTCGACGGGCTGATAGTGGACGGGCATTTCGAGGACGTGGGACAGCTTGCTGGCGATCTCGTAGTGGTCCAGCTCGACCGGACCGCACAGCGGGTAGGTCTGGCGGTCGTGGGGTTCCGGGTTAGCGAGGACGGCGGCGATGAAGCGTCCTTGATCGGCCGCAGCTATCGGAGCATGACGTCCGGCTCCGAACGGTAGTCGCAATACCGCTTCGCCGTCGCGCCGCCACCACTGCGCTATCAGCCATTCAGCGAAGAAGGTGGGCCGGATGTGTGTGGTTCTGAAGGTGAAGCGGTCCAACAACCTTTCCGCCAACCAATGTTGGCGCGCCGCGTGACTGGTTGCTTCACGCCGCGCCGAAATTTGGGACATGTTGACCACCGAGCGAACTCCGGTCTCGGTGGCAGCCTGGGCGAAGATTGCCGTTGCTTCGAGCAACCGGCCGGGGTCGATCGGGTAGCAGAAATATGCGCCGGCGACGCCCGCGAGAGCCGAGCTTACGTCGTCGAAATCGAGCAGATCGCCTTGTGCGATTTCAGCGCCCAGGGCCGCGAGCTGATCACTTCGTCCGTCGAATCTGCGCACCAGCGCACGCACACGGAGCCCTCGCTTGATCAGAGCGGACGTCGCGTGCATCCCCGTCTTCCCGGTCGCCGCAGTTATGAGGAACAACCCTTCGCCTGACATCTCCAACACGTCCCTTCGATCACGATGTGTCCGACAATCCGCTGCTCCACGGCGGATGACGCGAACCGCATTCAGGTACACCGTTCTGTTTACTTCGTCGAACGCCACGCTACCGCGTAGACCTCTTCTTGTAAACAGTTCGGTATACTTCTGGTCGTGAAAAGTATGGATAAGGCTTCCCGAGTGGCGTTCGAGCGCGGCGGCCGCGGGGCGCGCGACCGGATCGTGGCCGCTGCGCGAGTGCTCTTCTACCGCGACGGCATCCACGCCACGGGTGTGGACCAACTCGCCGATCACGCCCATGTGTCCAAGCGGACGCTGTACAAGCACTTTTCAAGCAAGGACGAGATCGTCGGGGCCTACTTGCGCGACGTCGACGCGACCCGCGCAGTGCCGCGGGAGCGGGCGCTGGACAGACCGGGGCTAGCGCCGCGGGACCGCTTATTGGCAATCTTCGAGCGGGGGAACGACAAGCAAGTACGCGGATGCCCCTTCCACAACGCCGCTGTGGAGGCGGCCGGGAAGTTGCCGGAAGTACACGACATCGTGCGCGCGCACAAAGAAGCATTCATCGCTCGGTTGGCTGACACTTGTGGCGAACTCGGCGTCACTAACCCACGCGAACTTGCAAATCAACTCGCAGTGCTCTTCGAGGGAGCGATTGCACTGGCGACCGCACTCAACGACACCTCCCCGATGGTGCACGCGCAATCGGCCGCGGTGATTCTGATCGATCAAGCCGTAGCGGCGGGCCGATTCGAGCAGCCGGCCCAGGTGAAATTCGGAGTCGCCTCGAATAAGCCTTGATCTGTAAAACACTGGTGGGCGCGGACGGTATCGAACCGCCGACCGCTGGTGTGTAAAACCAGAGCTCTACCACTGAGCTACGCGCCCGTCGCTGCGGGCAGGCTACCCGCCCGAGGTCCAAGTTCCCAAAATCTCAGCCCCGCAGCGCCGCCAGGGCGTCGGTCCAGAGCCGCTGGTCGCGGGACTCGCCGGGCTGTTTCATCTCGGCGAAGCGGATGATGCCGGACCGATCGACGACGAACGTCCCGCGGTTGGAGTAACCGGCGTCCTCGTTGAACACGCCGTAGCTCTGGCTGACCGCGCCGTGCGGCCAGAAGTCCGACAACACCGGAAAGGTGAAGCCGCTGTCCAGCGACCAGACGCGGTGGGTGGGCGGCGGTCCGACCGAGATCGCCAGCGTCGCGCTGTCGTCGTTTTCGAAATCGGGCAGGTGATCGCGCAACTGATCCAGCTCGCCCTGGCAGATCCCGGTGAATGCCAGCGGAAAGAACACCAACAGCACGTTCTTGGCGTCCCGATAGGAGCTCAGCGTGACGCGCTGTTGATTCTGGTCGCGCAAAGTGAAATCCGGGGCGGCTGTGCCAACGGAAAGCATCAACGCTTCCCGGCGCGGGATTTGGGCTGCACCAGCCGGCTGGCGCTCCAGTCCCCCAGGTTGACCGACGAGGTCGGCATCAAGCCGGCGGTGGGGGCGGCCTCTGCGATTTCGGCCGGCAGCACGTGTCCGGGCTTGCCGGTTTTGGGCGTCAACACCCAGATCACGCCGTCTTCGGCCAGCGGGCCGATCGCATCCATCAAGGTGTCCACCAGGTCGCCGTCACCGTCTCGCCACCACAGCAGAACGACGTCGACTACCTCGTCGGTGTCCTCGTCGAGCAAGTCACTGCCACAGGCTTCCTCGACCGCGGCGCGGATCTCGTCATCGGTGTCTTCGTCCCAGCCCCACTCCTGGACAACTTGGTCTCGTTGGATGCCCAATTTGCGAGCGTAGCTCGGGGCGTGATCCGCCGCGACCACCGTGGAGCCTCCTTAACGTCCGCACGCTATGCGATTGGGGATTATCGTCGCACAGCCAGAGCCTGGTCCATACTTCCGCATCCTTACGTTGCCAGGCAGAGTTTCACCGCGTTCTTTTTGGTGTCGTTGAGTTGATCGACCCGCTTGTTGAATTCACCGGTGCCCGCATGAGTGCCGATGGCGTTGGCCACCGCGCGGGCGGCGTCGATGTAGGCGTTGAAGGCGTCCTTGATCTGCTGCGACATCGCATCGCTGAAGCTGTTACCCACCGTGGTGGCGCTGTCGTTGAGGGCGTCGATGGCCGGGCCTTCGGTCGGGCCGGTGCCGCGGCCGGCGTTGAACGCCTTCACGAACTCGTTGGTCTTGTCGATCGCGTTCTTGCTGGTGGTGATCAGCGTGGCGCAGGCGGTGCGCACCGCCTTGGTGGTCAGCGATTGTTGCCGCTGCGACTCCCGGACGCTCGAGGTCACCGACGACGCCGACACCGACGCGGACACCGACTGG
>NZ_LZMB01000190.1 GCF_001673555.1 Mycobacterium sp. 1165178.9
CCCCGGCACCCACCCCGGCTCCGGCTCTGGCGCACCTGCGGGGCACCACCCAGAAGGCCAGCCGTATCCGTCAGATCACCGCGAACAAAACCCGCGAATCCCTGCAGGCGACAGCCCAACTCACCCAGACCCACGAGGTCGACATGACCAGGCTGGTCGGGTTGCGGGCCAGGGCCAAAGCGGCTTTCGCCGAGCGCGAGGGGGTGAACCTGACCTTCCTGCCGTTCATCGCCCGGGCGGTGATCGACGCGCTGAAGATCCACCCCAACGTCAACGCGAGCTACAACGAGGACACCAAGGAGATCACGTACTACGACGCCGAGCACCTGGGCTTCGCGGTCGACACCGAACAAGGCCTGCTCTCCCCCGTCGTACACAACGCGGGCGACCTGTCCCTGGCCGGGCTGGCCAGGGCGATCGCCGACATCGCCGCGCGAGCCCGATCGGGCGACCTGAAGCCCGACGAGCTGTCCGGCGGCACCTTCACGATCACCAACATCGGTAGCCAGGGGGCGCTGTTCGACACCCCGATCCTGGTCCCGCCGCAGGCCGCCATGCTGGGCACCGGCGCGATCGTCAAGCGTCCGCGGGTCGTGGTCGACGAGGGCGGCAACGAATCGATCGGCGTCCGTTCGATCTGCTATCTCCCGCTGACCTATGACCACCGACTCATCGACGGCGCAGACGCCGGCCGCTTCCTGACCACCATCAAGCACAGGCTGGAAGAGGGAGCCTTCGAGGCAGACCTCGGCCTGTAAAAGAAGGACAAGCGAACGTGGCTCGCGCTGGTCAGAACGCCGTCATCGCGATTGCGGGTTCGTCTGGCCTGATCGGCTCCGCCCTCACCGCGGCCCTGCGCGCCGCCGATCACCGGGTGTTGCGCATCGTGCGCCGGGCCCCGTCGAACGCCGATGAGCTGCACTGGAATCCCGAGACCGGTGACCTCGATCCCGACACGCTCGGCGATGTCGATGCCGTGGTCAATCTGTGCGGTGTCAACATCGGCAGGCGGCGGTGGTCGGGCGCCTTCAAGCAGAGTCTGCGCGACAGCCGCATCGCGCCCACCGAAGTCTTGGCGCATGCCGTCGCGGACGCGGGTGTGGCGACGATGGTGAACGCCAGCGCGGTGGGCTTCTACGGCAACACCAAGGACCGCGTTGTCGATGAAAACGACCGTGCGGGAACGGGTTTCCTGGCCCGGTTGTGCGAGGACTGGGAAGCCGCCACGCTGCCCGCCCAGTACGGCGGCGCCCGAGTGGTGCTGGCCCGCACCGGGCTGGTGTTCTCCTCGGCCGGTGGCGCGTTGGGCCGGTTGCGGCCGCTGTTTCGCACCGGCCTGGGCGCCCGGCTGGGAAGCGGGCGGCAGTACATGTCGTGGATCACGCTCGAGGACGAAGTGCGGGCGCTGCTGTTCGCGATTTTCGAGCCCGAGCTGGCCGGCCCGGTGAACATGACCGGGCCCGCTCCGGTCACCAACGCCGAGTTCACCACCGCATTCGGGCGGGCGGTCAACCGTCCAACCCCGTTGATGGTGCCCGGTTTTGCCATCCGGGCCGCGCTGGGCGAGTTCGCCGACGAGGGCCTGCTGACGGGGCAGCGGGCCATCCCGTCCGCGCTCGAGCGTGCCGGTTTCACCTTCCACCACAACACCATTGGCGAGGCGCTCGCCTACGCGACCGCCGGGCGCGACCACGACTAGCGCCACCGGACTGGGCCCGTCCGGCCCGAGCCGAGTACCGTCGCGAACGTGATCGATTCCATCCGGTCCAGCCAGGCCCTGATCGACGTCCGCCCGCTCGGCATCGTCGACTACCGCGTGGCCTGGCAGCAGCAACGCGACCTGGCCGACGCCCGAGTGGCCGGCGGCAGCGACACGCTGCTGCTGCTGGAGCACCCAGCGGTCTATACCGCGGGCCGGCGCACCGAGCCGCACGAACGGCCGGTGGACGGCACGCCAGTTGTCGACACCGACCGTGGCGGCAAGATCACCTGGCACGGTCCCGGCCAGCTGGTCGGGTATCCGATCATCGGGCTGGCCGAACCCCTCGACGTGGTGAACTACGTGCGGCGCCTGGAAGAGGCTCTGATCAAGGTTTGCGCCGATCTTGGCCTGGACGCCGGCCGGGTGCCCGGCACCCAGACCCCGGACCGGCCGGGCACCGACGGCCGGCCCGATCGCAAGGTCGCGGCCATCGGGGTGCGGGTGTCGCGCGCGACAACCCTGCACGGGTTCGCGCTCAACTGCGACTGCGACCTGGACGCGTTCAGCGCCATCGTGCCGTGCGGCATCAGCGACGCCGGAGTGACGTCGTTGTCGGCGGAATTGCGCCGCTCGGTGTCGGTCGAGGATGTCCAGACGGCGGTCGGCGACGCCGTCTGTGACGCCCTTGATGGGGTGCTGCCGGTCCGGGACCATGTACCGGCCGCCCGCGTAGCATCGGCGATGTGACTGTCGCACCGGAAGGACGCAAACTCCTGCGCCTGGAGGTGCGCAACGCCGAGACCCCGATCGAACGCAAACCGCCGTGGATCAGAGTGCGGGCCCGGATGGGCCCGGAGTACACCCAGCTCAAGAGCCTGGTCCGGCGCGAAGGGTTGCACACGGTGTGCGAGGAGGCCGGCTGCCCCAACATCTTCGAATGCTGGGAGGACCGCGAGGCCACCTTCCTGATCGGCGGGGATCAGTGCACCCGCCGCTGCGACTTCTGCCAGATCGACACCGGAAAGCCTGCCGAACTGGATCGCGACGAGCCCCGGCGGGTCGCCGATAGCGTGCGCACGATGGGCCTGCGCTACGCCACCGTCACCGGGGTGGCCCGCGACGACCTGCCCGACGGCGGAGCGTGGCTGTACGCCGAGACCGTGCGCGCCATCAAGGAACTCAACCCGTCGACCGGCGTCGAGCTGTTGATCCCCGACTTCAACGCCGAGCCCACCCGGCTCGCCGAAGTCTTCGAGTCGCGCCCGGAAGTGTTGGCGCACAACGTCGAAACCGTGCCGCGCATCTTCAAACGGATCCGGCCCGCCTTCACCTACCGGCGCAGCCTCGACGTGCTGACCGCGGCGCGCGACTTCGGCCTGGTCACCAAGAGCAACCTCATCCTCGGCATGGGCGAGACCCCGCACGAGGTGCGCACCGCGCTCGCCGACCTGCACGATGCCGGCTGCGACATCATCACCATCACCCAGTACCTGCGCCCGTCGGCCCGCCACCACCCCGTCGAGCGCTGGGTGAAGCCGGAGGAATTCGTCGAGTTCGCGCACTACGCCGAGGAGTTGGGCTTCGCCGGGGTGCTGGCCGGGCCGCTGGTGCGCTCGTCCTACCGCGCGGGACGGCTCTACGAGCAAGCCGCCCGCAGCCGCGCCGACGACGCCACGGCACGGTAGCGGCCTCGGCCGGTCTCGGCCCTACGTATTCTTTGACTATGGCTAAACCCCGCAATGCCGCTGAGAACAAGGCCGCCCGAGCGGAGGCGCAGGCAGCCCGCAAGGCCGCCGCGCGGGAACGCCGCACCCAGTTGTGGCAGGCGTTCAAGATTCAGCGCCAAGAGGACAAGCGCCTCCTGCCCTACATGACCGGCGCCTTCGTGCTGATCGTCGGCATCTCGGTAGGGGTCGGTATCTGGGCCGGCGGGCTGACGATGATCACCCTGATCCCGCTCGGCGTCGTGCTGGGCGGCCTGGTCGCCTTCATCGTGTTCGGCCGCCGCGCCCAGAAGTCGGTCTACCGCAAAGCCGAAGGCCAAACCGGGGCCGCCGCATGGGCTTTGGACAACCTGCGCGGCAAGTGGCGGGTGACCCCGGGGGTGGCCGCGACCGGCCACTTCGACGCGGTTCACCGGGTGATCGGGCGGCCCGGCGTCATCCTGGTCGGCGAGGGAGCCTCGACCCGGGTCCGACCGCTGCTGGCGCAGGAGAAGAAGCGCACCGCCCGGCTGATCGGGGACGTGCCGATCTACGACATCATCGTCGGCAACGGCGAGGACGAGGTGCCGCTGGCCAAGCTGGAGCGCCACCTCACCAAGCTGCCGGCCAACATCACCGTCAAGCAGATGGACACGCTTGAGTCGCGGTTGACCGCGCTCGGGTCGCGGGCCGGCGCCGCCGTCCTGCCTAAGGGGCCGCTGCCCAACTCGGGCAAGATGCGCGGCGTACAGCGCACGGTCCGCCGCAAGTAGTTCCCCGCCACCAGATCAGCGCCGATCGTAAGCGCGGCGAAGCCGGGCGCAACGGGTCGGCGCCATCAGATCAGAGCCGATCGTAAGCGCGGCGAAGCCGGGCGCAACGGGTCGGCGCCATCAGATCAGCGCCGCACCACGGCCGTCGCGGTCAGCCGGTCCTGCATTCCGCGGCCGTCGAAGTCGGTGAACAACGCAGGCACCACCGTCCCGACCAGCACGCCGCGCACCACCGCCCGGCCCAGGCCGACCGACCCGCGCCCGTCGACCGTCACGACCTGCAGGCGTAGCGCCAGCTGGCCGGGGGTGAACCCGAACAGTCGCAGAAAGACCACGCCCAGCACGAACCAGATCACCAGGACGGCGGTGGCCAGCGCCGGTTGGGAGAACCAGCCGAGGCGCATGGCCAGTGCGGCCAAACCGTAGGAAATCAGCCAGTCGATCATCAACGCGCCCAACCGCCGCCCCATCGGCGCCAGGGAGCCCGGTCCGCTCTGCGGAAATCCGAGCTTTTCCCCGGGGTATGCGGATCGCGATTCCGCCATCATCGGCGCGGACCGGAGTCCGAATAACCGGCCGGAACGGCATGGTACGGAGGGCTGGCGGTGCGCCAGGACACCGGAAAAGATACGATCTTGCGATCCATGGCCCCACAATAGAACCCGCGCCAAAGTGGCCACTTCTAGCGTGTGGCATGGTCACGTAACGTGCGCGCAACATCGGGTTGACTGACGGGCAACATCTGCTCCATAGCGTCAGGCCGCGGATCTCACCAAGTAAAGGAGCACTCTGTGACGGAAACGACGCCCGACGACGTCTTCAAGCTCGCCAAGGACGAAAACGTCGAATTTGTCGACGTCCGGTTCTGTGACCTGCCCGGCATCATGCAGCATTTCACGATCCCGATTTCGTTCTTCGACGAGAGCGTTTTTGAGGACGGCCTGGCCTTCGATGGCTCGTCGATTCGCGGATTCCAGTCCATTCACGAATCCGACATGCTGCTCCTCCCCGATCCCGCGACGGCGCAGATCGACTTGTTCCGCGAAGCCAAGACGCTGAACCTCAACTTCTTCGTGCACGACCCGTTCACGCTCGAGCCGTACTCGCGCGACCCGCGCAACATTGCCCGCAAGGCCGAGAACTACCTGATCAGCACCGGAGTGGCCGACACCGCCTACTTCGGCGCCGAGGCGGAGTTCTACATCTTCGACTCGGTGAGCTTCGACTCGCGCACCAACGGCTCGTTCTACGAGATCGACGCGATCGCGGGCTGGTGGAACACCGGCTCGCCGAATGAGCTGGACGGCAGCCCGAACCGGGGCTACAAGGTGCGCCCGAAGGGTGGCTACTTCCCCGTCGCCCCGGTCGACCACTACGTCGACCTCCGCGACAAGATGCTGTCCAACCTGATCACGGCCGGCTTCAGCCTGGAGAAGGGCCACCACGAGGTGGGTACCGGCGGCCAGGCCGAGATCAACTACAAGTTCAACACGCTGCTGCACGCGGCCGACGACATGATGCTCTACAAGTACATCGTCAAGAACACGGCCTGGCAGAACGGCAAGACCGTCACGTTCATGCCCAAGCCGCTGTTCGGTGACAACGGCTCCGGCATGCACACCCACCAGTCGCTGTGGAAGGACGGCAGCCCGCTGATGTACGACGAGACCGGGTATGCCGGCCTGTCGGACACCGCCCGCCACTACATCGGCGGCCTGCTGCACCACGCGCCGTCGCTGCTGGCGTTCACCAACCCCACCGTGAACTCTTACAAGCGTCTGGTGCCGGGCTACGAGGCGCCGATCAACCTGGTCTACAGCCAGCGCAACCGGTCGGCGTGTGTCCGCATCCCGATCACCGGCACCAACCCGAAGGCCAAGCGGCTGGAGTTCCGTTGCCCCGACTCGTCGGGCAACCCGTACCTGGCGTTCTCGGCCATGCTGATGGCCGGCCTGGATGGCATCAAGAACAAGATCGAGCCGCAGGCGCCGGTCGACAAGGACCTCTACGAGTTGCCGCCCGAGGAGGCCGCCAACATCCCGCAGGCGCCCACGCAGCTGTCCGCGGTGATCGATCGGCTGGAAGAAGACCACGAATACCTCACCGAGGGCGGCGTGTTCACGCCCGACCTCATCGAGACGTGGATCAGCTTCAAGCGTGAGAACGAGATCCTGCCGGTCCAAATCCGGCCGCACCCTTACGAATTCGCGCTGTACTACGACGTATAAGCAGGCTCGCGTACTGGTCGGCGGCTGCGCAGTGCAGGCGGCCGATCGGTACGCAACAGGTTCCAGCGACGACACCCGCTCGGCGATCATTCACCGATCGCCGAGCGGGTGAACTCATTTGCGCCGAGCCGCAAGTGCCCGCAACAGTCGCGCAAAGCGCGACCCGCATCGAGCGCGCAGAACGCTTGGATGGCGGGGCCGGCGCATTGTCGACACGAGACCCGCGGCATAGGTATTTGCCGCGTGGGCGGTGGTGGGTGACCAAGTAGGTCGGCGCCTCATGGCTGCGCGAAAGCGCATTTGTACCTGCCGCCGACCCGTCTCATGGGCCGAGCCGAAGAACTCTACGCCTTCGCGACCTCTCGAACAGGTGTGAAGCGCGTCAGCTCGTAGCGTTCGTCGAGTAGCGCATCTGCCGCGTCTATCGACGGTAGCGGACCGCCCCGCTCGCGAGCCGCACGGCGGAGCGCCGCTACGGATCGCAGTTCGGCGTCGATAATCCTGATATCACGCACCATTGCGTAGGTTTACCCGGCAACCGCGGTGTTAATCGCGTTTATTTGGTGCTCAATGGCAATGGCCGTCAAAGTATCGTTTCGTCTTCAGGCACGAGCCGAAGCGGCGCATTCTTTTCAGGCACGGCTTCCGAGGGGTCGTTGTCGTCGATTAGTCGCTCGGCGACCACGCACATCTGTGTCCTCGTTTCGCGTGACATGCTGCGGAGCACTTTCAAGGCTTGTTCGGCGTCGAGATCAAAGCGGTTCATGATGATATCGAGGGCCTGCTCGATAAGGTCACCGGGCGAGAACTGACTCGCATTGAAATTGTCGGTCATCATGCTTTACCCAATCTGCCCGAAGCCGCCCGGTCATTGGCGAAAAGCCAGCTTCGGCCCTTGGCCCAATTATGCGCCAATTTTTCGCGCCGCGAGCGGGTCAACGCCGGGTGTCCCGAAACATAGACCATGGCGGACCTCGGCGGCGCGTCGTCGCCATTATTTACGTGTCGCAGCCTCTAGCCGTCGAGCGCGAGGTCCTTGCGGAAGCGTTGCATGCCGTCGATCTTGTCGTCGAGGCTGGCATCGGGCCCGCCGTAGAACATCCACGGCATGGTGATGATGCCGGTGACGCCCGCGTCCTCGACCCGCCGATAGTCGGCGGTGGTGAATGCGTCGGTCAGCGGTGTCAAGACTGTGAAATCGTCCATGGTCAAACCGTTTTCGGCGCGCATCTCCCGCAGCCTTCCGACCGCGTCGATGGCCCGCTCGGACTTGATCAAATCGCCGATCCACCCGTCATTGCGGGCGGCGCGGCGCAGCGCGATGTCGGACAGGCCGCCGACATACACCGGTATCGGTGGCGGAGTGGGCTGCATCTCCAGTCGCGGTGCCTGATAAAACTGGCCCTCGAACTCCGTCCAGCCCGGCGCCCACAGCGCCCGCATCAGCTCGATGATCTCATCGGTGCGCTTGCCGCGGGCCTCGAATCGCTCACCCATCAAAGCGAATTCCTCACGGCACCACCCCACGCCGATACCCAGCTCCACCCGGCCGGACGCCAAAACCGCTGCGGTGCCAATGGCTTTCGCCGCCGAGTACGGGTTGCGCATCGCGGGGATATAGACGGTGTTGACGAACCGCAACCGCGTGGTGACCTGAGCCAGCGCACCGACGAGAACCCAAGGATCGGGCCAGTCGGTGAAGGGCTGCCAGCGCCGTTCCCCGTCTTTGGTGTACGGGTACGGGGTGTCCAGGGTCTCCAGATTGACGACGTGGTCGGGGATACCGATCCCGTCATAACCCAGATCGTCGGCCGCCTTGGCCAGCTCGATGATCTCGCGCGTGTTCAGAAAGGCGCTGCTGATGTAGAACTTCACTGCGCGTCCTGAGCCCATGCCGGCTCAATGAAGACGCCTTCGGCTTCGACGGTGACGCCGGCAGCATCCGAAATGGTGCCGCGCGCAAACACTTTGCGCCCCTCCTTGCCGTCGACCCACGCCTCACAGCGAAGCGGGCCCAGCGGCGTGCCGCGCAGATACTTCACCGTGATGGTTCCGGTGAAGCGCGCCTTCGACAGCCCCTCACTGGCCGCCTCACCGAGCATGTGGTCGAGCACCAGGGCGCTGACGCCGCCGTGCACCAGTTTGGGTGGGCCCTCGTAGGCCGAGCCGAGGGTGAATTCGCTCCAGCAGCGGCCCTCGCCTTCGTGGTGCACGACGATCGGCGGGGCAATGGGATTGCAGACGCCGATCGCGGCGTTGCCCAACGGCAGCGGGCGACCGTTGACGCGATAGCTGACCCCGACCGGGCGGGTGCGCTGCCGCAACGACGCGGTGACGGCCTCGATCGCTTTCCTGGCCTCGGCGACAACCTCGTCGTCCGCCTCGGTCCGGATGGTGGCGTCGACAAGCTCGCGGACCGCATCGGCCAGCGGAGCGTACAGCGCGGTCACGCGATCGGCCTCCGCCGCGCTGAGCGCCTCGAATACGGCGTCCAACGCGCCGGCCTCCTGACTCAACTTCCAAACACCTTGCGCACCACCGCTTTTGCTCGTCGTGTAACCCGTAGATAGTTATCCAGGAATTCCCCGCCCTCGTCGGTCGGCCAGCCCGCGGCCACGGCGACCGCGTTGAGCTGACGGCCGGGGCCCGGCAGCTGGTCCGTGGGCTTGCCGCGGACCAGCACCAGCGCGTTGCGCGCCCGGGTCGCTGTCAGCCAAGCCTGCCTCAACAGCTCCACCTCATCGGCGGGCACCAGGTTCGCCGCGGCGATCGCGTCGAGGCACTGCAGCGTCGACGTATTGTGCAGAGCCGGGATCTCGTGCGCGTGCCGCAGTTGGAGCAGCTGCACGGTCCACTCGACGTCGGCCAGGCCCCCACGCCCCAATTTGGTGTGGGTGTTGGGATCCGCGCCGCGCGGCAACCGTTCGGAATCGACACGGGCCTTGATGCGCCGGATCTCCTGCATCGCCTCGCCGGACACGCCGTCCGAGGGATACCGCGTCTTGTCGGCCATCAGCAGGAACCGCTGCCCCAGCTCCTCGTCGCCCGCAACCGAATGCGCCCGAAGCAGCGCCTGGATCTCCCACGGCTGCGCCCACTGCTCGTAGTAGGCGGCGTAGGACGCCAGGGTGCGCACCAGCGGGCCCTGGCGTCCCTCAGGCCGCAGGTTGGCGTCGACCTCCAGCGGCGGGTCGACGCTGGGCGTCCCCAGCAGCGCCCGCACCTGCTCGGCGACACCCGTCGCCCAGCGCACCGCCGCGGGATCCTCGACCCCGGACGCCGATTCGCACACGAACATGACGTCGGCGTCGGACCCGTAACCCAACTCGGCGCCGCCCAGCCGGCCCATGCCGATGACCGCGATCGCGGCAGGTGCCTTTCCGTTCACGGGCAGGTTGGCCCGGATCATCGCCTCCAGCGCGGCCTGCAGCACCGCCACCCACACCGAGGTCAGCGCCCCGCACACGTCGGTGACCTCGAGCATGCCGAGCAGGTCGGCGGACGCGATGCGGGCCAACTCGCGGCGCCGCAATGTGCGCGCCCCGGCGATCGCCCGCACCGGGTCGGAGTAACGGGCGGCCGATGCGATCAGCGCGCGGGCCACCGCGGCTGGCTCGGTCTCGAGCAACCTCGGGCCGGACGGCCCATCGCCGTAATCCTGAATGACCCGCGGCGCGCGCATCAGCAGGTCCGGCACGTAAGCCGAGGTCCCCAGCACGTGCATGAGCCGGCGGGCCACCGCGGGCTTGTCGCGCAGCGTGGCCAGATACCAGCTTTCGCCGGACAGCGCGTCGGACAGCCGCCGGTAGGCCAGCAGCCCGCCGTCGGGATCGGGCGAGTACGACATCCAGTTCAGCAGCCGGGGCAGCAGCACCGACTGCACCCGACCGCGCCGCCCGCTCTGGTTGACCAGGGCCGACATGTGTTTCAGCGCGGTTTGTGGGCCAACGTAGCCCAGCGCCGCCAGCTGGCGCTCGGCGGCTTCGGAGGTCATGCCGCGGGCGATGTCCAGCCCGGCCGGCCCGATCGATTCCAGCAGCGGCTGATAGAAGAGTTTGGCGTGCAGCTGGGACACCCGCAGGTTCTGGTGGCGCAACTCCTCGCGCAGCACCCCGGCCGCGTCGTGCCGCCCGTCCGGCCGGATGTGGGCGGCCCGCGCCAGCCAGCGCACCGCCTCCTCGTCGTCGGCCTCGGGCAGCAAGTGGGTGCGCTTGAGCCGCTGCAGCTGTAACCGATGCTCGAGGAGCCGCAGGAACTCGTAGGAGGCGGTGAGGTTGGCTGCGTCCTCGCGTCCGATGTAGCCGCCTTGGCCCAGCGCGGTCAGCGCATCCACCGTCGACGCCACGTGCAGCGAGTCGTCGTCGCGGCCGTGCACGAGCTGCAGGAGCTGCACGGCGAATTCCACGTCGCGCAATCCTCCGCTGCCGAGCTTGATTTCGCGGCCTCGGACCTCGGCGGGCACCAGCTGCTCGACCCGGCGGCGCATGGCCTGCACCTCGACCACGAAGTCCTCACGCTCGCAGGCGACCCAGACCATCGGCATCAGCGCGTCCAGGTAGCGCTGCCCGAGCTCCGCGTCGCCCACCGCCGCCCGGGCTTTCAGCAGCGCCTGGAACTCCCAGGTCTTCGCCCAGCGCTGGTAGTAGGCGACGTGCGACTCGACCGTGCGGATCAGTTCACCGCTTCGGCCCTCCGGCCGCAGGCCGGCATCGACCTGGAAGAACGCCTCGGAGGCCAGCCGCATCATCTCGCCGGCCACACGGGTGGTGACCGTGTCGGCCTGCTCACCGACGAAGATGACGTCGACGTCGCTGACGTAGTTCAGTTCGCGGGCACCGCATTTGCCCATCGCGATGACCGCCAGCCGCGGCGGCGTGCGGTCGCCGCACACGCTGTTCTCGGCCACCCGCAGTGCGGCGGCCAGCGCGGCATCGGCCAGGTCCGACAGGTGGGCCGCCACGACGGTGAACGGGACCACCGGCTCGTCCTCGACCGTCGCGGCCAAATCCAGCGCGGCCAGTATCAGCAGCTGGTCGCGGTACAGCGTGCGCAACCGCACCATCGCCGAGCCGGGCGCCACCAGCGATTCGTCGACGCAGTCGGTGAACATGTCGCACAGCTCGTCGTGGGTGGGGAGTTTGACGTTGCCGCGCAAGAGTTTCCAGGACTGCGCCTGAGCGATCAGGTGATCGCCCAGGGCCAGCGACGAGCCGAGCACGCCGAACAACCGACCGCGCAGCGGGCGTTCGGCGAGCAGGGCGGCGTTGAGCTGATCCCATCCGGCATCGGGGTTCTCCGACAACCGGACCAAGGCGAGCAGCGCGGCGTCGGGATCCGGCGCGCGCGATAGCGACCAGAGCAGGTCGATGTGGGCTTGGTCGTCGTGTTCGTACCAACCCAGCTGCGCCATGCGTTCGGCCGCTTGCGGATCGACCAACCCGAGCCGGCCGACGCTGGGCAGCCGGGGGCGCTGCGTCGCGGGTTTGGTCACGACCACGACCGTAGCGCAACCGGCCGATCTTCAGCCTGATCGGCGCCCGATACGGGCTACAGCGACAAGTAGGTGCTCAGTTCGTACGGGGTGACGTGGCTGCGATAGTTGGCCCACTCCGTGCGCTTATTACGCAGGAAGAAGTCAAATACGTGCTCCCCCAACGTTTCCGCGACCAGCTCGGAGGCTTCCATGGCGCGTAGCGCGCTGTCCAGGCTCGTCGGCAGTTCGCGATATCCCATCGCGATGCGTTCCTCGGCGGTCAGGTCCCACACGTTGTCCTCGGCCTGCGGGCCCAGGACGTAGCCCTTCTCCACCCCGCGCAGCCCGGCGGCCAGCAGCACGGCGAAGGCCAGGTATGGATTGCACGCGGAGTCGGGGCTGCGGACCTCGACGCGCCGCGACGACGTCTTGTGGGGCGTGTACATGGGCACCCGCACCAGCGCGGACCGGTTGGCCGCACCCCACGACGCCGCGGTGGGCGCCTCGCCGCCTCCCACCAATCGCTTGTAGGAGTTGACCCATTGGTTGGTGACCGCGCTGATCTCCGAGGCGTGCTCGAGGATCCCGGCGATGAAGGACTTGCCGACATCCGAGAGCTGCAGCGGATCGTCGGGGCTGTGGAACGCGTTGACGTCACCCTCGAACAGGCTCATGTGGGTATGCATGGCCGAGCCGGGATGCTGCCCGAACGGTTTGGGCATGAAGCTCGCGCGGGCGCCGTTCTCGATCGCGACCTCCTTGATGACGTAGCGGAACGTCATCACGTTGTCGGCCATCGACAGCGCGTCGGCGAACCGCAGGTCGATCTCCTGCTGGCCGGGCGCGCCCTCGTGGTGGCTGAATTCCACCGAGATGCCCATGAATTCCAAGGCTTCGATCGCGTGGCGGCGAAAGTTCGAGGCGGAGTCGTGGACGGCCTGATCGAAGTAGCCGGCGTTGTCGACGGGAACCGGCGGCGTCCCGTCGTCGGGGCCCGGCTTGAGCAGGAAGAATTCGATCTCCGGGTGCACGTAGCAGGAGAAACCCAGGTCGTTGGCCTTCTGCAGCTGGCGGCGCAGCACGTGCCGCGGATCGGCCCACGAGGGCGACCCGTCCGGCATGGTGATGTCGCAGAACATCCGCGCCGAGTGGTGGTGGCCGCTGGGCGAGGCCCACGGCAGCACTTGGAAGGTGGACGGGTCGGGGTTGGCCACGGTGTCGGATTCCGAGACCCGCGAGAAGCCTTCGATCGAGGACCCGTCGAAGCCGATACCCTCCTCGAAGGCGCCTTCGAGTTCGGCCGGGGCGATGGCGACCGACTTGAGGAAACCGAGCACATCGGTAAACCACAGCCGAACGAAGCGGATGTCTCGTTCCTCAAGGGTGCGGAGGACGAATTCCTTCTGTCGATCCATATCTCGAACAGTATGCAACTGCTGTTAATTCTGTGTTACCGGATCAGTACCGCTGTGCTCTGACCTGGCCTCTACGACGCGCGCGGACGCTGTTTGGGCCTGACGACGGGAGCCCCGCCGCGCAACTAGGCGATCATCCTTCTTGCGCGCAGCAGGAGACCTCCGGGCCGAATTCGGCACCTGCGCCTGCCTGGTCAGTCCACGCGGCAGCGCGGTGCGGCGACGCTCCCCGCGTGAGCTGTAAGTGCTTGCGCCGCATCATCGTATCCAGGGTCCCCCTGAGCTGGCCCACGTGAAGCCAAAACCACTCCTTGAGGTCGCGTGATCTTCCCAAAACAAATCTCCTCGATCCATCTCGAACGGTGCTGAAAGCGTCCGTGGTATTCGGAGCTCCTGTAACGCAATTCCGCCTCGGGCCGGATGCGCCCTCTAGCCAACGACCGCGCGCGTCAGTGAGTTCAATCGATCAACGATCGAGTCGGCTTAATACGAACGAGCGAAGCGCGAGCACGCGGCCCGCATCCAGGCTACGCGTCAACGCGACCTTCGAAAGGGTCGCTATGGCTTCGCCCGGATTTCCTACGGGTGCTCCTCAATCACACACTGAACAATCCCGTGGGCAAGCTGTGGGTTGAATCCTTTGTGGGAAACAATCTGGGCTTCGGCCGCCGGCGTCACGCCCGAATTGAGGTCTTGCTCGATTTCGCCAACGAGCTGCAAGTTCTGCGGGTCGGCTTCCCCGATCGGTTCGGTAATCTTCCCCACGCAGCGGCGGTAGCCACTGTAATCAGCGTGAGCAGACGCGCCCATCAGCACAGCCGGGGCGATCAACAGGACGGCGACGGCTAGCCCGGCCGTGACAGCGAGATAGATGAAACGCATGGTCAGACGAATACCCAGCTCTAACCACGGATAATCAGCAAACGATTCGCCGGTAGCCCGCTCGGGCTTTGATTCCGCCCGCGCCTTAGATCGTCGCCCTATCCGGCGCTGGTCAGGATTGGCAGTGGTAGGAGGCCGGCGGCGGCGTGCCGGCGACGAAATACCGGACGACGGCGGTGTCCACGCATTGGTGGCCGTTGAACACCGCGGTGTGTTGCGTGCCGTCGTAGGTGATCAGCGGGCCGCCGAGCTGGTGGGCCAAATTGACGCCGGCCTGATACGGCGTGGCCGGATCATGGGTGGTGGAGACGACGACGACCTTGCCGGCAGCGGTCGGCGGCGCGGCGTGCGGGGCCGACGTCGGTGGCACCGGCCAGAGCGCGCATACGTCGCGCGGAGCATTCCCGGTGAACTGCCCGTAGCTGAGGAACGGGGCCGCCTGGCGGATGCGCTGATCGGCGCTCACCCAGCTGGCCTGGTCGGTCGGGTTCGGCGCGTCGACGCAGCGGATTGCATTGAACGCGTCCTGGTCGTTGGAGTAGTGCCCATCCTTGTCGCGCCCGTCGTAGTCGTCGGCGAGCAGCAGCAGGTCGCCCGCGTCGGTGCCGCGTGCCAGGCCGAGCAGGCCGCTGGTCAGATATTTCCAGTGGGCCGGCGTGTAAAGGGCGTTGATGGTGCCGGTGGTCGCGTCGGCATAGCTGAGGCCGCGCGGGTCTGCCGTGTGACCGGGCTTGGTTACCAGCGGGTTGACCAGCGCGTGGTATCGGTTGACGAATTGGGCCGGGTCGGTGCCCAGCGGGCAGCCCGCCGAGCGCGCGCAGTCGGTGGCGTAGTCGTTGAAAGCGGTTTGGAATCCCGCCATTTGATTCACGTTCTCGTCGATCGGCCCGACGGTCGGATCGATCGCGCCGTCGAGCACCATCGTGCGCACGTGATCGCTGAACTTCTCCAGATAGGCGGTGCCCAGCTCGGTGCCGTAGCTGTAGCCCAAGTAATTGATCTGGTCCTCGCCCAGCGCCTGGCGGACGGCATCCATGTCCCGCGCGACCGAGGCGGTGCCGGCGTTGGCCAGAAACGCCGTACCCATCCGGTTGACACATTGCTGGGCCAGCTGCCGGTAGAGCTGCTCGATATGAGCCACCCCGCCGGGGCTGTAGTCGACCATCGGCTCACGCCGGTACGCGTCGAACTCGGCGTCGGTGCGGCACCGCAGCGCTGGGGTCGAATGGCCCACCCCACGCGGATCGAAGCCGACCAGGTCGAAATTGCGTCTGATCGGAGAGTCCTGCAGCTCCGGGGCCATCGAGGACACCATGTCGACAGCCGAGCCGCCGGGACCGCCGGGATTGACCAGCAGGGATCCGATCCGCTGTCCCGTCGCGGGTATCCGGATCACCGCCAGCTTGGCCTGCGCGCCGGCGGGATTGTTGTAGTCGATCGGTACCGGCACGGTCGTGCACTGCGCGGTGGGGATATCGCTTGTGTCACCGACGAATTGGCTGCAGTTGCCCCACCCCTGCGGCACCGCGGCCGACGGCGGATTCGGGCCCGGCGTCTGCCCGGCACCCGGTTCGGGCGTTGCGCCTGCCGTGGACGGCGCGACGAGGCACGGACCACAGAGGATCACCAAGGAAAACAGCGCCGAGCTCAGGGATCTCAGGCGCGACATGGCTGTCATCGTTGCAGCCCTGGGTACCCGTCGCAGCGCGAAACGGTTACGCCTTGGTCTCGGCTGCCGTCGTCACCGAGCGTGCGCTCACGGCGAAGAATCGACGAAAAACTCGCCGTGAGTGCACGTTCGGCGTCCGCGTGACTGCGTGCCTAACACTTGGCGCCGTTGGGCGGAATCGAGCCGCCGACCAAATACGCCGTCACGTAGTTGTCGATGCAGCCGTCGCCCTGGAAGACGACGGTGTGTTGGGTGCCGTCGTAGGTGAGCAGCGAGCTGCGTAGCTCGTTCGCCAGATCGACGCCGGCCTTGTACGGGGTGGCCGGATCGTGGGTCGTGGACACCACCACCGTGGGCGCCAGGCCGGGCGCGGAAATGGTGTGCGGCTTGCTGGTTGGCGGCACCGGCCAGAACGCGCAGGTGCCCAGCGGCGCGTTGCCGGTGAACTGCCCGTAGCTCATGAACGGGGCGACCTCGCGGGAGCGTCGGTCTTCGTCGATCACCTTGGCGCGGTCGGTAATCGGCGGTTGGTCCACGCAGTTGACCGCCACCCGCGCGTCGGTGGCGTTGGTGTAGTGGCCGTGCGAGTCGCGGCGCATGTACATGTCGGCTAGGGCGAGCAGGGTGTCGCCGTGGTGGTCGACGAGTTCGGAAAGACCGTCGGTCAGGTGATGCCACAGGTTCGGCGAGTACAGGGCCATGATGGTGCCGATGATCGCGTCGCTGTAGCCCAGGCCGCGCGGGTCGTTCGTCGGGACCGGCCGGCCGACCATGGGGTTGTTCGGGTCGACCATCGGGTCGACCAGGCTGTGGTAGACGTCCACCGCTTTGGCCGGGTCGTTGCCCAGCGGACAGGTCGGCTGCTTCGCGCATTCGGCGGCATAGTTGTTGAATGCGTCCTGGAATCCCTTGGCCTGACGAAGGTCGGCTTCGATCTGGTCGGCGTTGGGGTCGACGGCCCCGTCCAGGATCATGGCCCGCACGTTGTGTGGGAAGGCCTCGGCATAGGCCGAGCCGATTCGGGTGCCATAGGAGTAGCCGAGGTAGGTGAGCTTCTCGTCACCGAGCGCCGCGCGGATGGCGTCGAGATCCCGTGCGACGTTGACGGTCCCGACATTGGCCAGGAAGTCCTTGCCCATCTTGTCGATGCAGCGGCTCACGAACTGCTTCGTCTCGTCCTCCATGTGGGCGACGCCGGCCGGGCTGTAGTCGACGTTGGGCTCCGTGCGCAGCCGATCGTTGTCGGCGTCGGAGTTGCACCACACCGCCGGCCGCGACGACCCCACCCCGCGGGGATCAAACCCGACCAGGTCGAATCGTTCGCGGACTTTCTTCGGCAACGACTGGACGACGCCCAGCGCCGCCTCGATGCCGGACTCACCCGGCCCGCCGGGGTTGATCACCAGCGAGCCGATCTTGTCCCCGGTCGCGGGGAAACGAATCATGGCCAGCGTCGCCACGTCGCCGTCGACGTGGTCGTAGTCGACCGGGACGGCCAGTTTGCCGCACAACGCGCCGGCCGGAAGTTTCACCTTGGGGTTCGCGGTGCGGCACGGCGTCCACTCCACCGCCTGGCCCAGCTTCGGACCGGACATGACGGCGCGTCCCACCACGACGCGGACACAGCCCGCCAGAAGCAGCGCGACGGCAGCCATCGACGTCCAGATCAGCAGCGTGCGCGCGATATTGCCGCGGCGAGTCAGGCCCATGCCAACCTATGCTGCCAGAGGAAACCTGAGATCATGATTAGCGGCACCCGCCGCCGGCTACCCCGCGAGCGCGAGCAGCTCCTCCATCCCCACGGCGAACTCGTCAGCCATCTCCCACAAGTCCGGCAGCAGGTCCGGGCAAGCGACCAGGCCGATGTCGAGTTTGCCCCGCAGCGACATCGCGGTGATGTTGAGTCCCGAGCCGTGAAATATCGGGCCCAACGGATACATCGATTTGACTTCGCAGCCCAGCATGTAGAGCGCAACCTGCGGACCCGGCACGTTCGAGACCACCAAATTGTGCACCGGCATGCTCTCGGTAAACGGGGTTCTCGAATAGAGCCGCATCGCGATGCCGAAACCGCCGGGGCCGCGAATTGCGACCAATCCTGCAGCAGTGACGCCCCGATGGCTGAACTGTGTTCTTTCGCAATTGAATTGGCCTGGGCAATGGCCTTCAGGCGTTCGGCCGGATCGGCGATCTGCGTGTGCAAACTCGAAAACATCGCCGATACCTGATTGCGGCCGGGCCGGTCGGATTTGCCGTGCACGGAAACCGGGACCGACGCCACCAGCGAGGAATTCGGCAATTCGTTTCGGTCCGTCAGGTATTGGCGAAGCACCCCGGAAACCAGCGCCATGACGACGTCGTTGACTTTGACCCCGAAACGGTTCTTGACGGTTTTGATGCCATCCAGGTCCAGTTCGGCATAAGCGACGTTGCGCCGCTCACTGATCCTGCCGTTGAACACGGTTCCGGGCGCCGTAAAAGGACGGGCCATCGCGAGGCCGGCGCGCGCGCGTCGCGCCGTGGCGAGCAGAGACGAGACGGTGTCGGGTACGACGTTGGCCAGGTGCAGCGGTCGCCTGGCGAAGCGGACCAGGCCGCCGGCGGCGATCTGCCAACCCTGAGCTCCGCCGACGCCCGCGGCGGGCTCCGGTGCCGGGGCGTCGGCTTCGGTCGCGCACAGCTGCGACATCAGGTTGGCGCCGGTCACCCCGTCGACGCCCGCATGGTGCACCTTGGTCATCACCGCCAGCCGCCCATCGCGGTGGCAATCTGTGCCCGCCACACCCTCGATGACCCACATCTCCCAGAGCGGCCGGCCGCGGTCCAGCGGTCTCTCGGCGATGTGGCCGCAGATCTCGGAGAGCTCCGCCCGTCCTCCCGGCGCGGGCACCGCGATCCGGTGCAGGTGGCGATCGATGTTGAATTCCTCGTCGTCCACCCAGACCGGATGGTCGAGATTCAGCGGACTGTTGGCGAGTTTTTCGCGGAACGTCGGGATCGCCTTGATGCGCAGTCCAAGGGCGTCGCGCAGCCGCTCGAAGCTGTAGCCACCCGGCACCGTCGAGGTGTCCAGTTCGACGATCGAACACACATGCATGGGCTGTGACGACGTTTCCACATACAGGAAGCTGGCGTCCAGTCCACTCAGCCGCTGCATGCGCGCATGGTATGTCTCACACCGCCTCGGCGGTGCAACTGCGCAAAAGAAATGGCAGAATCGAATAGTCAAACGAACCCGGGGACCGTCTCAAGATCTTTCAAAAGACTGACGGCCACGAGGATCGAACCGACCACCACTAGGGACAATGATGTCTGAGCACAACCTTTACGGTGCCAACTCGCCTGCGCAGCCTGAAAAGGCGAGACCCAAGATTCGCACCCACCACCTGCAGAAGATGAAGGCCGAAGGCCACAAGTGGGCCATGCTCACGGCCTACGACTATTCGACCGCCCGGATTTTCGACGAGGCCGGCATCCCCGTCCTGCTGGTCGGCGACTCGGCGGCCAATGTGGTGTACGGCTATGACACCACCGTTCCCGTCTCGATCGACGAGTTGATTCCGCTGGTGCGTGGCGTGGTGCGGGGTGCCCCGCACGCCCTCGTCGTCGCCGACCTGCCGTTCGGCAGCTACGAGGCCGGGCCGGCCGCCGCGCTGGCCGCCGCCACCCGGTTCATGAAGGAGGGCGGCGCACACGCGGTCAAGCTCGAGGGCGGCGAGCGGGTTGCCGAGCAGATCGCCTGCCTGACCGCCGCCGGAATCCCGGTGATGGCGCACATCGGGTTCACTCCGCAAAGCGTCAACGGCCTGGGCGGGTTCCGAGTGCAGGGCCGCGGTGACGCGGCGGAGCAGACGGTTCACGACGCGATCGCCGTCGCGGAGGCCGGCGCGTTCTCCGTCGTCATGGAGATGGTGCCGGCCGAGCTGGCCACCCAGATCACCGGCAAGCTGACCATCCCGACCATCGGGATCGGCGCCGGACCGAACTGCGACGGCCAGGTGCTGGTTTGGCAGGACATGGCCGGGATGAGCGGCGGCAAGGCCGCCCGCTTCGTCAAGCGGTTCGCGGACATCGGCGGGGAATTGCGCCGAGCGGCAACGCAATATGCGGACGAGGTGGCCAGCGGGGTCTTCCCCGCCGACGAGCACTGCTTCTGATCGCCCTTAGCGGATTCACGCCGATCGGCAGCGAAGTTTGCGCGCTCACCTCGCGGGTCTGAGGTTCGCGCCTGGCTGACCACGTTATTCATGTCGGAACGAAACCACTGAAAAGCGTTGCGGTACATGGATGTACGATGGCTCGCGGGGGCGATCCGAACTATCAGGGGTGGACCACATCGACCGGGGGAACCGCGGTGACTTCGTGCACCGTCGAATGGTGCTGACGTTGCCGCTGCTGGTGGCGGGAGGCATGGCTTTGGCCCAGACACCACACGCGTCCGCCAAACCATCTCGCACCTCGCCGCAAGCAAGCAGGTGGACGCCCGAGCGGGCCAACCGCTGGTATCAGGCGCAAGGCTGGCCGGTCGGCGCGAACTACATCACCTCAAACGCCATCAATCAGCTAGAGATGTTCCAGCGCGAAACCTTCGACCCCGCACGCATCGATACCGAACTGGGCTGGGCGCGGTCCAACGGGTTCAATGCGATACGGGTCTTCCTGCACGACCAGCTCTGGGCGCAGGACTATCGCGGGTTCCAGGGCCGTCTCGCCCGGTTCGTCGACATCGCCGCCCGCCACGGCATCAAACCGCTGTTCGTCTTATTCGATTCGTGCTGGGACCCGTTCCCCCAGGCCGGCCCACAGCGCGCGCCGCGGCCGGGCATTCACAACTCCGGCTGGGTGCAGGGCCCGGGGGCGGCGCGCCTGGACGATCGTGGCTACCTGCACACCATGCGCGGCTATGTCACCGGAGTCCTGACGCAGTTCCGTAGCGACGACCGCGTCCTGGGCTGGGACCTCTGGAACGAGCCCGACAACCCCGCGAACGCCTACGCCTCGGTCGAACGCAAAGACAAGGTGGACCTGGTCGCCCAGCTGCTCCCCCAGGTGTTCGAGTGGGCGCGGCTGGTCGATCCCTGCCAGCCGTTGACCAGTGGAGTCTGGCAAGGCGAGTGGGCCGACCCGGGACGCCGCAGCGTCATCAGTGGCATCCAGCTCGACAACTCCGACGTCATCACGTTCCACTCCTACGCCGAGCCGGCGGAGTTCGAGAGACGCATCGCCGAGCTCGTCCCGCTGGGGCGCCCGATACTGTGCACCGAGTACATGGCCCGCCCGCTGGGCAGCACGGTGCAAGGCATTCTGCCCATCGCAAAGCGTGCAGGAGTCGGCGCGTTCAACTGGGGCCTGGTCGCCGGGAAGACGCAGACCTTCTTCCCGTGGGATTCCTGGGACCACCCGAATCCGGACCCTGCGATGCCGCAGGAGTGGTTTCACGACCTGCTGGGCCCCGACGGACGGCCCTTCCGCGACACCGAGATCCAGACGATTCTGGAGCTGAGCGACCTGGCGATGCACATGCAGCAGCCGCCACCACCGCCCGGCTGACGGCGATCGGTAGCGGCCGCCGTTACGGCTGGGCGCTGCACTGACCGTCCGATCCGCGGCGGGCGCGTCGTTTCCGTATGGCAGGCTATGGGTGCTCATTTCCCACCGTCCATTCACGGCCGCGGTGACGCGCCCGCAACGGAGCCGAACAGATGCCTGCAAAAGCGTCGCAGCCCTCGCGTCATCTCGAGGTCGAGCGCAAG
>NZ_LZMB01000191.1 GCF_001673555.1 Mycobacterium sp. 1165178.9
TCTGATAGCGCTTACGGCCGGCCACTGGCGCCGACTACCGGCGACGACCGCCGCGATCGGCGGCTGGCTTGGACTGGGTCTGATCCTGGCGGCCTGCACTCTATTGAGCGCGTCCACACCCTTCCCGGGGACCGCCGCGCTGTTACCAGTCCTTGGCACGGCGCTGGTGATCGGCGCCGGCTGTGCCGCACCTCCGCGCGGATGTGGGCGCTTGCT
This sequence comes from Mycobacterium sp. 1165178.9, assembly GCF_001673555.1. Lineage (GTDB taxonomy): Bacteria > Actinomycetota > Actinomycetes > Mycobacteriales > Mycobacteriaceae > Mycobacterium. The sequence continues at coordinate 217 of NZ_LZMB01000191.1, forward strand.
GGCATTGGCGCCGATGCGCGCGGTCGGCAGGGCGTCCTACTCGTGGTACCTGTGGCATTGGCCGGTGCTGCTGCTGACGCCATTACTGCTGGGCCACGCGCTCGGACTGGCCGGCAGGGTGGCAGCGGCCCTGTTCTCCGCCGGCCTGGCGGTGCTCACACTGCATTTCATCGAAAACCCTTTCCGATTCGCCGCTTTCTTCCGTCGGTCGGCCCTCCGCAGTCTTGCGCTGGGCGGCGCCGTCACCGCTGTAGCGGTTTGCGTGAGCGTGGCGCTGATCTCGGCGGTGCCTATCCCGGTGGGCCGCGGCGCGCCGGCGGCGGCGCTGGCCGTCAACCCGTCGGCAATCCCTGCGGGGAACAACGTTGAGGCGTACAACGCGGCGGTACAACAAGCGTTCGCGCAGGTCCAGGCCGCCCTCGCGGCGTCTGCTGAGCTGCGAGCCGTTCCGTCGAACCTCGACCCGCCGCTGGCCGACGCGGCAGCCGACTTCAAGACTATGGCTGTCGACGGCTGCCTGCGCGACATGTTCGAAGCTGGGCATCCGGAATGCACGAAGGGTGACACCGCCTCCGCGACGACGGTGGCCCTGGTCGGCGACTCCGATGCCGCGATGTGGGCGCCGGCGCTCGTGCAGGTCGCGACGCAACGGCACTGGCGGCTAGAGCCCATGACCAGAGCGGGCTGCCCACCCATGAGCTTGCCCATCACCAACCCGCTTCTCCGACTGATCTACAAGGACTGCGAACAGGGACGCCGCCAGATCATTGCCCGACTACGCGCCGCGCACCCGCGGCTGGTGGTGGTCAGCATGTGGCGCGGCTATCGCCCCGGCTATGGATGGACACCGGGCTTCACCTCGTACGATCCGCGGTGGATCGACAGCTTGCCCCCCTTTGTGCAGCAGCTTCGCGGCACCGGGGCTCAGGTTTTGGTGCTCGGGCCGGTGCCGGATCCGCACTCGGTGGTGCCGATCTGTCTATCCGGGCACCTCGATGACGCGTCGGCCTGTACGCCGCCGAGGTCGACGGCGGTGGACGAATCCGGCATGGCGGCTGAGTTGACCGCCACTCGAGCCGGCGGCGGACACTACGCGGATCTCACCGAGCTGTTCTGCACCGCTGACCGCTGCCCGGTCATTGTGGGCAACACCCTGGTCTATCTCGACTGGAACCACGTGACGTCGGAATATTCCCGGAAGCTGGTGCCGGCGATCGGCGCCTTATTAGATCGCGCGCTCGCCGAGAGTTGACATGCACAGCTGCTTTGCTACTGATAACGATGTGGCTCAGCGGGTTTCGCGACAGGTCCGCTTGCCGTCCCGACACTCCGGTTGGCTGTGGCGGAGTTGTTGCCGATCAGCCGACTCGCCGCAAGCGGGCGAAGTCTTGCAGGAGTGCGGCTGTGTTCGCAACGCTCTCGGCGGATTTGGTCATGTGGGTGGCGAACTCTCGCGCCCGGGTGACGTATTCGGGAGCGAGGATGGTGCGCAGGTCCGCTACCAGCGACTCTTGGGTAACACTCGAAAACCGCCGAGCAGTGCCCACTTTCAGTCGTTTGACCCGAGCTCCCCACAGCGGCTGATCACCTAACATCCAAAGGATCAACGTCGGAACTCCGGCGCGCAGCCCCGCGGCCGTGGTGCCGGCGCCGCCGTGATGGACGACTGCGCGGCAAGCCGGGAGGATGGCTGCGTGGTTCACCGCGCCCACCACTTTGACGTGCTCGGAATCTGGGACCTCGCCGAAGTCACTCCAGCCCGAACAAACTAGCGCCCGTTCACCCAGCTGTGCGCAAGCCGCACTGATCATGCTGATCGTGTCGGTGGGAGATTCGACCGGCATGCTGCCAAAGCCGAAGTAAATCGGCGGACTACCCGCGCTTACCCACGAGAGGATCTCATCATCGGAATCTGTCGGCAATTCCATCGTCAGCGCGCCAACGAATGGCCGCTGACTATTCCATCTAGCCCATTCGGCCGCGAGCCCGGGAAAGCAACTCTCGTCGTAGGCCTGGATTTCGAGTGATCCCTGTGTGGTGATCCGCTCCGGCGCAGGGCGTTTGGCCTTCGGTAGGCCTAGTTCACGGCGCTGTGCATCCTGGGTCTTCTTCCAGACGCCCCAAATAAGCCACTCGCCCACCACGATTGCGGCGCGACCCAACCGACCTGGCAGAAATGGCACGAGCTGGCCGTTGGGCCGCAGCGGGATGTGGTCCAGAGTGGCCAACGGAATGTTGTGATATTCCGCAACGTCGGCAGCGATCTCCTGGTAGGCCAACCCGGTGAATATCAGGTCGGCCCCGTCCGCAAGCTCAGTAAGAGTCCTGCTCATCTGTCCCCAGTACTGGACACTGGGTTCCCAGGATTCGCGCCACACCTTGATCAAATTGCGGATCCTCCAAGGGTTTTCGGCGAGGGCCCGCCAAAAATTGCGGTGCGCGTCCAGCATTTCTTTTCTTTCCAACCCGTAGGCGACCGCCGGTACCCCAGCCGCCTCCGCGAAACCGATTTGACCAGGCGAGACGGCCATGCGCACGTCGTGCCCGCGGGCCAGCAGTTCGCGGCCGACGGCGACGACGGGCTCCACATCGCCGCGAGTTCCATAGCATGCCAGCACGAACTTCATCGCTGACCTAACCTTTCCTCCCATGCGCGCTTCGCGAAACGAATGCGCCGGACACCCCGAAAAAGCTTCGCCGTTCGGCAGCGTAACTTCATGTCGCGCCGTCGACTGTGGAAAACTCTCGAATGAATTGGAAAAATTTAGAAATTTCGTAGCGGGTCCGCACTACCGGCCCTGCCGCAGCCTGCCGGGCACCGCGGCGGACCGGGAACAGCACTGAAAATCCGACCCTCGCCTCTGAGGATTCGACAGATCCGGGCGCGTCGGGGCCGATCTCGGGACTTACTGGTAGTGGGCCGTGTCAGTAGTCTGCGTGACGGCCGGGGAACGCCGGATACGATCGGTCCGGACCGCGCCTCGGCGACGCGTGCAGGTCACTACTTATCAATCGTTCACTACAAACCGGAAGGCGTCGGCTTTTGTCAACGTCCGCGCTTATCACTGGCGGGGCAGGATTCATCGGATCCGCGCTCGCACACCGTCTCGTAGAAGCCGGCTACGACGTGGCTGTCATGGACGTTCTGCACCCGCAGGTACATGCCGCAAGTCGACCAATCGACCTGCCGCCATCTGTGCGCTTATTCACCGGCGATGTCACCCATGCCCCCGATTGGGACGCCGTCCTCCGGTTGTTTCGTCCTTCCCAAATCGTCCATTTGGCGGCCGAGACAGGAACGGCACAGTCGCTGTCCCAGGCGACGCGCCACGGGTCGGTAAACGTGGTAGGCACCACCCAACTTCTTGACGCCCTCAGCCGTTCGGCGTTCGTGCCCGACCAGCTCGTTGTGGCGTCGTCGAGGGCCGTCTACGGTGAGGGCGCTTGGCGGTGCGGGACGCACACGTTCTATCCGCCGCCCCGTAGCCACGCACAGCTACAAGCGGGTAATTGGGACCCTGAGGGACCCAACGGCGAACCCGCGGTGCCCATTCCCAGTTGCGCCGGCCAGACGGCGCCCCGCCCTACCAACATCTACGCCGCGACCAAGCTAGCGCAGGAGCACATTCTGGCGGCCTGGGCAGCGGCCCACGACACCAACTGCAGTGTGCTGCGGCTGCAGAACGTCTACGGCCCGGGGCAGTCGCTGACCAATTCGTACACCGGAATCGTCACTCTGTTCGCGCGATTGGCGCGCGAACAACACGCCTTGGAGGTCTACGAAGACGGTCAGATCGTGCGCGATTTCGTCTATATCGACGACGTCGTCGATGCTCTGTTCGCAACGGTGCAGTCGCCCGCCACGCGGCCACGCTGCCTCGACATCGGTTCGGGCATCGCGACCACCATCCATCAACTTGCTCGCGAGATCGCCGCGCTCTGCGGCGCCCCGGAACCGGCCGTCGTGGCGAAGTTCCGCGACGGTGACGTACGCGCCGCGAGCTGCACCGTCGAGCCGGCGAAAGACGCGCTCCACTGGCAACCGAAGTGGTCACTCAACGACGGACTGCATTCACTGCTTGACTGGATTGGCGAACAACCCCAATTGCCTTAGCGGTCATGCCGTTAACGGCCTACGACTCGCACGAGGGATGACTTCAAGCAGCTCGACCGGGTGCACGAAAAGTCAGGCGTGACCTAAGGCCACACACCGCGAACACGCCGACCTCCGCACGCGCGGCCGCGTGAAGTAATCATGCCTGTTCCAAGGCAATTGACGCTGCGGCCGCGGTGCAGGCCGACCCAAGCCGCCTCCTTTGGCTCAGTGGCTCGTGTGGATGGGATGGACACATCCGCCCGGCCGATCAACCAACACGCGCGCAGGCCAAAACCTCCAGGCGATCAGCGGCGGCGGAAGCGCTTTCGGCGGCCGGCGTCATCTGTTGCGCGACCTCGCGAGCCCGAGCGCAGTATTGCGGAGCGAGGACGGTGCGTAGGTCCGCGACAAGCGATTCGACCGTCGTTTTGGAAAAGTCCCTGGCCAATCCCACTCGCAGCCGTTGAACCCGACTACCCCAGAATTTTTGCTCGGGCCATGTGGCAAGAATCAGCGTGGGAACCCCGGCGCGCAGGCCCGCGGCCGTGGTGCCCGCGCCGCCACTGTGCACAACCGCGCGGCAGACCGGCAAAACTGCCGCGTGGTTTACGGCATCCACCAACTTGACATGCCCAGAATCAGGCACGTCGCCGAAGTCACTCCACCCGGCGCAAACCAACGCCCGCTCACCTAACTCTGCGCACGCCGCGCTGATCATGGCCAGCGTGTCGGCCGAAGATTCGACCGGTATGCTGCCGAACCCGAAATAAATCGGCCGCGCTCCCGCTGCAATCCATGAGGCGACCTCCCCGTCGAAATCCGTCGGCAACTCCATCGTTAACGCGCCGACAAAGGGGCGTTGGCCATCCCATCGCGACCATTCGGCCGCCAGCTCGGGAACACAAATCTCGTCATAGGCCTGGACTTCCAGTGCGCCACTTGCGGTGATCCGTTGCGTCGCTGGACCTGTGGCCCTTGGGAGGCCTAGTTCAGATCGCTGCGCGTTCTCGAGCTTCTTCATCATCTGCCAAGACACCCCGTCGAACAGCTCGCCCACGAAGCGGCTCAACGCAGGCGGCAGCATCGGAAGGAACTGTCCGTTACTCCGCGCCGGGGCAAAGTGCAGCGCGACGAATGGAATGTCGTAATGCTCCGCGATGTTGGCGGCGATGTCTTCACCAAGCAGGCCCGATAACAGCAGATCGGCCCCATCCGCCAACGACGTCAGCGTCGTGTGGATGTCTGATCGGCACTTGGTGAACAGCTCCCAATCCTGGCGCACCAACTTGATCAGGTCACGGATCTTCCAGGTTCTCCGGAATAGGTGCCTCAAGAAGGCGCGGTGCACGTCCTGCCACGGCCGCGTGGGCGGGCCGTAGGCGACCGCTGGAAGTCCCGTCGATTCGGCGAAACCAACGAGGTCAGGCGCGACCACCAAGCACACTTCATGCCCGCGGTCCTGCAGCTCACGACCGAGGGCGGCACATGGCTCGACATCGCCGCGACTGCCATAGCTTGCCAGCACAAACTTCATCGCAAATCTTGGCCTTTCACATCTTCCGACGTGTTCTGCAACAACGAAAACGGCAGCGCCCCAACCGATTTAACCTTTGCGCACCGTGCGTACGAGTTAACCACCTAGCCGCGCCACGTCAGAAGGCTTGCAGCACCTATCCCACCAAGCCGTGGCGACCAATAACCCGCGATAACGGATGCTATTTATCGCGGATCGCACACCGATACCGGCCGTAGCACGATTCCGTCACGCGAAATCGGCGCATCCTCTGCGGCACGCCGGCATTTGTCGACGGCTAGCGCGTGATGGCTGATCCTGGGCCGCACGTGGACGTTGGAAGCCGTAGTCGTCTTCAAAGGCGTGGGCCGCCGCCGCCTCGCGGATCAAGACGGGACGACGCGCGTCAGAGCAGCAGTTCAGCGCATGATGCCGAAACCATCTTAATTGCCGGTGGCGCAAGGCGTTCGGGGCGTCGGCATATTCAGGCGGACCTGAGGCTGACTGGCTCACGCGCGATGGCCATCTGGGCGGTTCTGGTTAATCCATCCTGGCGTTGCGGTAGCGTGCGCGCATGACGGCTCTAAACGAGTAGGGCTGGCACAACCTCACCAGACGACATAGCGCGACGTTGTTGGATGACGAAGCGCGGGGGATGAGCGAGCGATGCCCTTTAAACGGACCACGCTGGGCCGTACGAGTAATAACTTCACGGCCCAGCTGCCGTCCCGCGGGTTTATCGCCGCGGTGATCACGCTCGGCGGCGTGCAGCTCATGGCCACGATGGACGGCACCATCGTGATCGTCGCGCTCCCGAGGATCCAGGCCGATCTGGGCATGAGCGATGCCGGGCGGAGCTGGGTGATCACCGCCTACATGCTGACCTACGGTGCCCTGCTGCTCGTGGGCGGTCGCCTCGGTGACACCATGGGGCTCAAACGCATTTACGTCATTGGGGTCGCGATATTCACCGTTGCCTCGGCGGTGTGCGGCATCGCGCACGACGGAGGAACCCTCATCGCGGCCCGGCTTGCGCAGGGCGTAGCCGGCGCGATTCTCGCACCGACCAGTATGGCGCTGGTCGCAACTACCTTCCCGAAGGGACCGGTCCGCAACGCCGCCGTGGCGGTGTTCGGAGCGCTGAACAGTCTCAGTTCGGTGCTGAGCCTGGTGGCGGGAGGTGCGCTCGCCGGGGTGTCGTGGCGGCTTCTCTTCTTGGTGAACGTGCCGATTGGACTGCTTGTGATGTACCTGGCTCGCACCGCGCTGCGGGAGACCCAGATGGAGCGGATGAAGCTCGACGCCACCGGAGCAGGGCTGGCCACGTTGACGTGTATCGCCGCAGTTGTCGCCGTCTCGGCCGGGCCGGAGAGGGGGTGGCTGTCGACGGTGACGATCGGTTCGGGTGTGGTGGCGCTCGGCGGTCTGGTGGCGTTCATCGTGGTGGAGCGCACTGCGCAAAACCCCATCGTGCCGTTTGACTTGTTCTTCGACCGCAATCGGCTGGCCACCTTCGCCACCCTCTTCCTCGCCGGAGGCGTCCTACTAGCACTGACCGTGCTGGTCACCCTGTACGTGCAGGACATCATGGGCTACAGCCCCCTGCGCACCGGCGCCGCCTTCATCCCGTTCGTCCTTGGGGCCGGCGTCGGGATGGGCGCGTCGGCGCGGCTGGTGACGCGATTCCCGCCCCGGGTGCTGGTGATTGCCGGCGGCGCGTTCCTACTGGTCGCAATGTTCTACTTCTCGACGCTGCACACCGGCATCCCGTATTTCCCGAATTTGGTGGTGCCGCTGATCGTGGGCGGTTTCGGCCTTGGTGTGGCCGAAGTTCCCGTCTCACTATCGGTGATCGCGGACGTCGGTCCAGATCGGCTAGGGCCCACTTCCGCAATCGCCCTCACGCTGTACAGCCTTGGGGGGCCGGTGGTGATAGCCATCATCCAGGCCGTCGTTACCTCGCGCACGCTGCACCTCGGTGGAACTAGCGGCCCGGCGAAGTCTATGAACCCCGCCCAGCTGACTGCGCTGGGCCACGGCTACACCTACGGCATGCTATGGCTGGCCGGCATGGCCGTACTGGTGGGTGCAGTGGCGCTGTTCATCGGCTACACCGCGCAGCAAGTAGCGCACGCCCAAGAAATCAAGAAGGCCATGGACGCCGGCGATCTCTAGCCCGACCCTCGTCCAACACCCGCAACTCGTCGCGCGCCGCATAATGCCGGCCCTTTCGCGCGTTCGACAGCATCTAGCACCGCGCCAGTGCCGTCAGGCGTGGCGGCTTCGTGTCGCATGTGCACTTGATGCCCGAGCAGCTGTCACGCGCGCCGATCTCGGCGGCCAAATTCGAATCGGCGGCCAATGTCACCGTCAGGCCGCTACCCTGCTCCTGTGTTTGCGACATTTGGGCATCATTGCCCTGTGCTAACGATCCAATTAGTCACGTGTCTATCATAAGAGGCCAACCTAATAGGCTTCGGCGTCAATTTTCTTACCCCGTTGTATCGCGGGCGTGATGCGATCACAACATTGACATGGGGCCCGCGACGAAGTCCTTCTCATCAGGCATCTCGCATCTGAATAATTGGCCGAGCGGTCAATTTTCGTGCGCTATCAGAGACAGATGTAGCCCACGTAAATTTCGTGTCACCCCCCGTCGCGACTGTATCGGCAGTCAGTGGTTTGAACGCTCTGCTGACATTCCCGCGGCAAACAGCGAAAATTTGCATATCTATTTGCTAGGTTTTCGAGTGTTCTAGTCGGAAAGCACGGTATTCGTGCCCAGCGGGGAGGCGGGGCTTAGTGATGCACACAGCAGCGCGGTGGGGTGGCATGGCTGCAGCGGCTGCCGCCGTCGGTTACGCAGGTCCCAGCGTCCCCGCCTTGGCCATGGGTTTCGGCTTACCGGCGGTCGTTCGACGCTGCGCACCCGGCCTAAGCGGGCGCGGGCGGCCCGATCACGTTTCGCTGACATTCGACGACGGGCCTGACGACACCGGCACTCCAAAGATCCTCGACACGCTCGGTGAGCTCGGCGTCACCGCGACTTTCTTCGTGCTCGGTGAGCAAGTCGCAGCTCATCCCGCGGTCACGCGGCGATTGGTCCACGAGGGGCATGAAATCGGCCTGCACGGGTGGCACCATCGCAACAGCCTCTTGGTGTCACCGCGAGCGCTCAACACCAGCCTGGTCCGTGCGGTGGATCAGATCGCCGACATCGCAGGCGTCAAGCCCCGGTTCTACCGGCCGCCGTACGGCATGGCGACCGCCGCGACGGTCTGGGCCTGCAGGAAGCTGGGGCTGACAACCGTCCTCTGGGACGCCTGGGCCCGCGACTGGCGCGCAGAAGCCACGCCGGACGAAGTGGTGCAGTATGTGCTTCGCAATGCTCGCGGCGGCAGCACCGTGCTGCTGCACGACAGCGATTACATGGGCGCGCCCGGCTCATGGGAGGCGACGGTCGGAGCCCTGCGCCCTCTCGTGCGAGCGCTGGAGGACGAGGGCCTGAAAGTGGGCCCGCTGCGCGACCATTTCGATATTTAAAACCGACTGCGGGGCGTCGTCGGGGCCTCTCGCCGACTCGGACCCCGGGACCGCCCGACCGCCGCATCCGCCGTGCCGGGCGACGCCAGACGCGCCCGACTGCGCGCGGTGAACGCCGCAGCGAGGACGTCAGCTTGGACCTGTCGCGGTTTCGACGTTGATCCCGGATCGATCAGCGGTTGGGCCGTTCTGGCGTCGAGGCGCTTTCCCGGCCGAAGACGGTCACCTTCCTACCACAAGCCATCGAACCAGGTGGGAGCGAACGCTGGCGACGAAATCATTCCAGTGATCCAGCAGGCTCGAATGGACCGGGCAACTTCACTTCGGGCGACATAGTCGAACGTCCCATTCAATGCCGTTGGTTCCTCGGCATCTAGCGTCTCCGATCAATTCCAGCTGGGGCCTACACCGGCGCCAAGTTTTTAGGGCTCCCGGTGCGCGGACCATCGATATGATGAATGCGCCGTCTGGATTCAGCAAAGACTTGTAGTGATTCAAAACTGCCGCCGGGTCCGATGCGTAGTAAAGTACTTCATTGAAAATGATCGCATCGAATTTTTCTTCTGAATGATAATTTGTGCCGTCTGCTACCTCAAACCGCGCCTGACCCACCTTCTTGAGGCGCGCCTGCTCAACGGCAACTTTCGATATATCAATTCCCAGATACTGTTGAGTATTATCCCCACATACCCAGTCGACTAGCTGGCCGTTTCCGCACCCGACGTCCAGGACACTTGCGGCCGGCTGCAAGAACTTCATGAAGCCCGCAATGAGCGCATAGCGCGGCATTTCCGCTAGATCGCCCAAATAGGCCCAATGACCTTCGGTGTATTCACGGTCCCAAGTTGCATCATCAAGAGCTGGGGGCTTGAACAGATATGACAATGGAGGGGTGATGGCCTGCCTGAAAAATGGATGTTTGATGAAGAACGTGACTACCTTTTCTGCGAAAACAGCTTTAAAAGAGTTGACAGATTCGTTCTCCGTGGAAGATTGCGGCATACGTTACAGGTCCTTTTTCGATGATTTGGGCACGGCGGCAGCGATAGGAGTCGACGTTGGAGCTTGTGCCTGGAAGATAGCAGGGATGTTCGGTTGACATGCCGCGAATTTGCACCAGATTAAATCCCTTGCACCCGGTGCGACCCGCTTCGAGTCGTCTCCCCGAGTCAGCCCGCGTCGAGCGCCTCGGCAGCCGCCGTTACCGGTCAGCAACACACTTCTGGTGGGCGAAATCTTCGAGCAAACGGGCGGCAGCCGCACGGCTTGCGGCGGGTGGGGTCATCCGGGCGCCGACTTCGCGGGCGCGCGCCACGTAGTCCGGGGAGAGGATGGTGCGCAACTCCGCGAGGAGCGAGTCCTGGCCGGTACTCAACAAGGGCCGCGCCGAGCCCACCTTCAGTCGTTTGACGATACCTCCCGAAAGCCTTTGATCCCCCACCCATGTCGAGAGGATCAGCGTCGGGACTCCGGCGCGCAGGCCCGCGGCCGTGGTACCCGCTCCGCCGTGGTGCACCACGGCACGGCAGGCCGGAAAGGTGGCCGAGTGGTTCACCGCGCTCACCACCTTGACATGCTCGGCATCGGAGACGCCGCTGAAGTCACTCCAGCCCGCGCAAACCAACGCCCGCTCGCCCAACTGCTCGCACACCGCGCTGATTCCGGCGAGCGTCTCGGCGGGAGATTCGACCGGGTGGCTGCCAAAGCCAAAGTAAATCGGGGGTGTTCCCGCGGCAATCCAGGACGCAACCTCCTCATCGGCATCCGTCGGCAGGCCCATTGTCAACGCGCCGACAAACGGCCGCTTGCCATTCCATTGCGCCCATTCGGCTGCGAGCCCTGGAAAGCAGAATTCGTCATAAGCCTGAATTTCCATAGACCCGCGTTTGGCAATGCGCCGTGGCACCGGGCCCGTCGCCTTCGGTAGCCCCAGTTCACGTCGCTGCGCGCCGTCGAATCTCATCATCATCGGCCAACCCAACCACTCGTTGACCTTCATCGCGGACCGAGCCGCGGCGGTCGGCAACAACGGCATGGATTCCGAGCTGCCGTTGGGCCTCAGCGGGAAATAATGCAGCGTCGCCAGAGGAATGCCGTAATACTCCGCGACGTTGGCAGCGGACTCCTCGCCGATCGCGCCTGTGATTATTAGGTCGGCCCCCTCCGCCAGCGGCATCAATTTCGTTGTGCCCTCCCGCCAGAGGTGGGTGAGCAACTGCCAGTCTTCACGCACCAGCGCGCGCACATCCTGGATCTTCCAGAACTTGCCGAATACATGCGTCACGAGATCCTGGTGAACGTCGTGCCACGTTTGCGCATCCGGCCCATAAGCTATCGCCGCAAGCCCAGCCGACTCGACGAAATCAACAACATTTGGTGGGACGGCCATGCGTACCTCATGCCCCCGGCTCAGCAACTCGCGGCCAAGGGCGGCGCCAGGTTCGACATCACCGCGAGTTCCATAGCACGCCAGCACAAACTTCATCGCGGATCTCGGCCTTTCCCCTGCCAGTTGCGTGTTCTGAGAATCGAATGCGGAGTCCTCATCCCCTGCCCGCCCGCCGAGAGTATAACCGGCTGCCCGTGCTAACGATCTCAAAAGCAAATATCAGAGCGAGTGGCTTCGCCTCGCGAACCACGCTTGAAGGGGGTTACGCCCAACGCCAATTGTGTAATCAAGTTTCTGCGGCGCGCCGCGCCATAACGGATCTCAATCGCGCACGGTCACACTCGGAGCGCTGCCTGGCTGTCGACTCTCGACATGGCCCGCACCTCGACGGTCGCGTTTGTCCATGCGATCCGAAACGGGTCGGCTACTCTCATGCGATGCATTGGTTCGACCCGCCGAAGGCCCGCACCGTTCAGCGCAGCGTCGTCTTCTATGACGCCCTGTACGCCCCGCAGAGCAGCACGGACGCACTGATTTCGCTCGGCGAAGGCTCTGATTAGTGCCTTTTCGTGTACGCCGTGAAGGCAACTCCTTGGGTAGCCGTGCATCCAACGGTGATCTGCGGCCGGACCATCGGCTCGACATCATGGACCACGCGATTTTCGCGCAACACAGCGCTGTTGGCCGGAGCGTGGTCATCCAAGTTGTGTGGATTTACGACCACCCAATCGATTTCGACGGGGTAAGGCGTTTCAAGCACAACTTCGCCAAGGGGTTGGCGGGACGCCGCATCGAGCGCTCACCGCTGTTAGCCCGTCATCGGTGGGTCTTGGATCCGGGTCCCGCGGACATCGATATCGCCGAGAGCGCCCGCCCACGCCCGGAACTCACCGATTGGGCTGACGAACGCGCACAGCTGCCGATTGATTTGGAACGTGGGCCCGGCTGGCATCTGGGCGTGCTTCCACTTACGGACGGCTCCAACGCGGTCAGTCTGGTGATTTCCCATTACCTCATCGACGGTTTCGGGCTTGCGCTGACGATAGCTGAAGCGCTCCTGGAGATCACCCGCGATCTCGGCTACCCACCGCCACGTTCGCGTTCTCGATTGCGGGCGGTGGTACAGGACGCCCGCCAGACAGCGCGAGACGTACCGGAGGCCGCGCGGGCCCTCGGCGCGGCCGCCAGACTGGCCCGACGTCAGCGCCGCGAGGCCGCCCGAGCCCCTATGCCGCAGCCGGCCGCCGCCCTAAATGGAGACGACGGCGCTGAAATCGCGGCCGTGCCGGTTATTACGATGCACGTCGACGTGGACGCTTGGGATGCCCGCGCTAAGGCGCTTGGCGGAACGAGTGAAACACTCGTCGCCGGGTTGGCCGCAAAACTTGGGGAGCGCGTCGGGCGCCGGCGCGCCGGTGATGGTGCCGTCACTTTGCAAGTCCCGATGAGCGAGCGCACACAGGACGATACGCGTGCCATCGCGGTGTCGTTCGCGCGCGTCAGCGTGGACCCGACGGGGGTCACGACGGGCCTGCGTGACCTCCGTGCCGCTCTCAAGGAGGCGCTGACGACTTTGCGTGAGAAGCCAGACGAAGACGAGCGGCAGTTCCTATGGCTGGCCCCGTTCGCCCCCAAGCGGTTGTTGAAACGACTGGCCGACGCGGCGGTCGCCGATCCCGACCTTCCAGTGTTTTGTTCGAATCTGCGTGACCTCGGTCCGATGGTCTTCGCCCTCACTCGGACGGAAACCGAGTTCGCCACCGTCTCCGCGCACCTCTATCCCCTCCACCTCATTCGGGTGATCGGGCAAGGCGTCACACGAGAATGGCTCGAGCGGGCGGGCGGACAATTGACAGTCCAGTCTTGGCGCATCGGCGACAAGGTTGGCATCACAGTCGAGGCCTACGAACCGGGCGCCGAGAATACAAAGCCCGCCTTGCGCGAGCTGGCCGCGCGCACGCTTGCTGAATTCGACCTGACTGGCGAGATCGACTAACGCGCGAACCGCCCGCCGGCGGGTCGCGCAGCTGAGTCCGCCGATGAGATCGTCCTCGAGCGAAGTCGCCCCGACCTTGACGCGCTGGGTTTAACCGTCAGAAGCGCGGTCGCGCGCCAACCTGTCGCGCAGACTCTTCGGACGTATATCGGGCCAGTTCTGCTCGATGTACTCCAGGCATGCAGCGCGGTCGGCTTCGCCGTAAACCACTCGCCAGCCGGCCGGAACATCGGCGAAGGTGGGCCACAAGCTGTGTTGTTCCTCGTCATTGACCAGGACGAAAAAGCTGCCACTGTCGTCGTCGAATGGATTGATGCTCACGAATTCTCCAGCCCGCCTAATCGAGGTGAGTACGACCGTCACAAACCATAGTGGAGGCCCGCGGTATCGGTGCGAAGTCTCACAACTTCGACGACTTCCCGGCGCAGCTGCTGCCTGAGCGACGACCGGTACGCGGCGCGCCGCGGCAGAGTCGCGGTCTCGGTGTCAGGTGTGCGAGCAAACACCCCGCCGCAGCCGCGACGCGCGCGGCCGGGCGGCTGGAAGGCCCAGCGGCTCGCCACCCAAGGCGTTGCCGTCGCGATAGCCGATCGCTGGCCGGTGACATTTATGGTTATTGACGCCTGCGTAGGTGCTCAGCAGCACTGATCCGCGCGGCCATCTGGCGATCAGGCTCGTTGCAAATAGGGTTGGTGCCATCGTCGACGACATCCGGATCCACGGACGTCTTCACAGCGCCATCATCCGTTAACAGCCTTGACTGCGAACACAGCCCAGCTAACATCACGGTTAGGTAACGATCTTATCGACTCTTTAAAATCGCCCGCGGGGTGCGTAATACCATCGCCCTGCCATCTAGGCCGCTGGCGGCATCGAAGCGCCGACTTGAGGAGGTCAATCGGCGTGGATGGTTCGTGCTGGTCGTCGGGGGACCTGCCGGGTCTTGAGTCAAGCAGTGGGGGCGAGGCCAGGCGGTCATTGCCCGTAAGGAGGCGGAATGGTTGCATTCCGGGCCATCGATGATGATGATGCACGTCGATCGGAGTCATTGAGCTGTTCGCCCGGTGCGGCCGCCAGGCCTGCCATCCCGGTTGCCATTATTGGTGTGGCATGCCGACTTCCAGGGGGAATCGACTCTCCGGACCAGTTGTGGGAAGCGTTGCTGCGCGACGATGACCTGATCACCGAAATCCCGGCCGATCGCTGGGACTTCGAGGAATACTACGACCCCGAGGCCGGGGTGCCTGGTCGGTCGGTGTCGAAGTGGGGCTCCTTCCTGGACGACGCCGCAGGGTTCGATGCCGAGTTCTTCGGGATCGACGAGCGCGAGGCGACCGCGATCGACCCGCAGCATCGCCTGTTGCTGGAAACGTCATGGGAGGCGGTGGAACACGCGGGGCTGGACCCGGCGACTTTGGCTGGGTCGCGGACTGCCGTCTACGTCGGCTTGTCGCACGACGACTACCTGTCGGTGGCGGCCGATGCCGAGTCTGCGGAGGGCGCGTACGGATTCCTGAGTAACAGTCGCAGCATGGCGTCCGGACGAATCGCCTACGCCATGGACCTACGAGGCCAGGCGATAACAGTGGATACCGCATGTTCGTCTGGGCTCGTCACTGTGCACCTCGCATGCCGCAGCCTGCACGACGGCGAATGCGATCTGGCGCTGGCAGGCGGCGTTTCGCTGACGCTGGATCCACGGAGATACGCGGCTGGGTCCGCCGGCGGCGTGCTGTCAGCGACCGGGCGCTGCCATGCATTCGACGCCGCCGCCGATGGTTTCGCAATCGGTGAGGGTAGCGCCATGATGCTGCTCAAGCGGTTACCGGATGCGTTGCGCGACGGCGACCGGATCTTTGCCGTGGTCCGCGGCACGTCCCTGAACAACGGCGGCCGAACCGCGGCCCTCACCACGCCGTCGCGGCCAGCACAAGTAGCCGCCTACCGGACGGCCTTGGCCGCGGCGGGTGTGGAGGCCGGCAGCGTGGGCATGGTGGAGGCGCACGGCAGCGGTGACCCGGTCGGTGATCGGATTGAATTCGCCAGCCTGGCAGAGGTTTACGGCACTGCTGGCCCCTGTGCGCTCGGCACGGTGAAGGCGAATTTCGGACACAGTCAATCGATTTCGGGAACGCTGGGCTTGATCAAGGCTGCCCTGGCCCTGCGGCATGGCGTGGTACCCGGAAATCTACGTTTTTCGCGCCTGCCCGATGAGCTCGCGCAAATCGAGACAAAGCTCTTTGTGCCACAGTCAAATACGCCGTGGCCAAGCGATGGCCTCCAACCACGGCGGGCCGCGGTGTCGGCCTACGGGTTCTCGGGAACCAACGCTCACGCAATCCTGGAGCAAGCCCCGGAGAGTTCCGAAGACAGCGGAGAAGCCGAAGGAGCGACATCGCTCCCCCAGACACCTTTACTCTTACCGCTCTCGTCCACCTCAGCCAGCGAATTGCGCCGTACCGCACGAAGATTGGCGGACTGGGTGCAATCACATGACGAGGTGACCCTGCCCGATCTGGCTTATACGCTGGCGCGCCGTCGTGGACACCGCCCGGTGCGCACAACGGTAGTCGCCGGCGACCTCGACGATGCAGCGGCGGGGTTGCGCGAGGTCGCCGACGGTGAAACTCCGTATCAGGCGGCGGCCGGACGCGACGATCAGGGCCCGGTGTGGGTGTTCTCCGGTCACGCGTCGCCGTGGCCGGCCATGGGGGCTGACCTGCTGGCCAACGAGCCGGTGTTTGCTGCGACTGTCGCGGCGGCCGAGCCACTGATCGCGCAAGAGTCGGGGTTTTCGGTAACCGAGGCAATGACGGCGCCGGAGGTGATGACCGGCGCAGACCGGGTGCATCCGACGCTGTTCGCGATGCAGGTCGCGTTGGCGGCCACCATGAAGTCCTACGGAGCGCGCCCCGGCGCGGTGATCGGGCACTCGCTGGGCGAGACCGCGGCGGCAGTGGTCGCGGGGGCACTGTCGCTGGAAGACGGCGTACGCGTCATCTGCCGCAGCTCTCGGCTGATGGCCCGCCTCGCCGGGTCCGGTGCGATGGCCCTGGTGGAAATGCCCGCGCAGCAAGTGCTTTCCGAGTTGATGGCCGGTGGGATCAGGGACGTAGTGATCTCCGTGGTGGCTTCGCCAGAGTCCACGATCATCGGCGGCGCCCCTGAGACGGTGCGCGAACTGGTCAACGCGTGGCAAGCACGGGCGGTGGTTGCTCGCGAGGTAATCACCGGCGTCGCGTGGCATACCCCGGTGGTCCAACCCATCCTTGATGAACTCGCCGAGGCGCTGGCTGAGCTGGCCCCGGCTACGCCGGAAGTGCCCATCTACTCAGCGAGCCAGTTCGACCCGCGCGAGCTACCGGTGTGCGGCGCCCGGTACTGGGTGGACAATGTCCGGCGCACGGTGCGGTTCGCCGCGGCGGTCCAGGCGGCGATGCAGGACGGCTACCGGGTGTTCGCCGAGCTGGCAGCGGATTCCATGCTCGACGCCTATCTTGAACAGAACGCTCGCAGCCTTGACATCTCGGTGGCCGCTCTGGCCGGCATGCGCCGCGAGCAAGCGCTGCCGCACGGGCTGCGCGGCCTCCTGGCGGATCTGCACAACGCGGGCGCAGCGGTCGACTTCTCCGCGCTCTATCCCAGCGGGCGACTGGTAGACGCCCCCCTGCCAACGTGGACGCATCGTCGGCTGCTGTTGGACCGCCACGATCAGCCATCCTCCGTCACTTCCGCCGGATGCACTGTTGCGGTACACCCCCTACTGGGCGCGCATGTGCGCTTGCCGGAAGACCCGGAGCGTCACGTCTGGGAAGGTGAGGTCGGCACCGCCGCCCACCCGTGGCTGGACGACCACCAAATCCACTGTGTCCCTGCGCTTCCCGCGGCGGCCCATTGCGAGATGGCGCTGGCCGCCGCGCACGCGGTGCTGGGCGAGACCTCCGAAGTCCTCGATATCCGCTTCGAGCGGGCGCTGCGGCTGGATGAGCAGACCGCGATCGGCGCTTCGGCATCGTCGTCGTTATCTGGCGCCATCGAGTTCACGGTAGAGGCATTTCGGGGAGGCGAGAAAACCCGGCTGAGCAACGCGGTACTGCACGTCGCTGACGACGGCCAACTCGCTGCGCACGACATTGCCGAGCTTCTTGCCGCGCACCCACATCGCGAGGACGGCGACGAGGTGCGCAAGCGCCTGGACGAGCGGGGCGTCCGATACGGTCCGGCGTTCACCGGTCTTGGTGTAGTGCACACCGCCGAAGGCGACGGTAGCGTCCTGGCCGAGGTCGCGCTCCCGCGCGAAATCCGCTCCCACCAACATGGTTACGCCGCGCACCCGGCTTTGCTGGATGCCTGTTTTCAATCGGTCGCGGCCCATCCGGGCATTCAGACGGTTGTCGGTAACGTATTGGCGCTACCGCGAAGCATCCGCCGGTTACGGACATACGGCTCGGCTCGCAACGCTCGGTACTGCTACGCACGGGTGTCGAAGGCCGACAGTTCCGGTATCGAGGCTGATCTCGAGGTGCTCGACGAGCACGGGGCAATCCTGCTCGCCGTGCAGGGGTTGCGATTGGATACCGGTCTCTCCGAGCAAGACAGGAAAGACCGGGTATTGGCCGACCGGCTGTTGACCATCGAATGGCGGCAGCGAGAACTGCCGGACGTCGAATACGCCCACCCGGGAAGCTGGCTGCTGATCAGCACCACCGCCGTCGCCGACGTTCTTGCCACCGATTTGCCCGACGCCCTGAAAAGTCACGGCTCGCAGTGCACAACCGTGTCCTGGACACCGCACGCCGATCACATCGTGAACAGCCAACAGCTGCGAAAACATCTGCTCGGCACTGGGTTTACCGGCGTAGTGGTGCTGATGGGACCGCAAAACGGTGACTCCGTTGATCCCCTGATGGGCCGCGAGTGTGTGCAGCATCTGGTGCGGATCATCCGCGAATTGCCGGATATCCCCGGCGAGTCGTCTCGCCTCTATGTCGTGACCCGCGCCGCTCAGGCGGTACTCGCCGGTGATGAACCGAAGCTGGAACAGGCTGGGCTCAGGGGTCTGATCCGAGTGGTCGGCACGGAACACCCACACTTGCGCGTCACTCATATCGATTTGGACGCCGACGCCGAAGCCGAACATCTGGCCCGGCAACTCGAGAGCGGATCCGAGGAAGACGAAACCGCCTGGCGCAACGGTGACTGGTATACCGCGCGGTTGTCACCGAGTCCGCTGCATCCCGAAGAGCGCCGCACGGCCGTCGCCGACCACGAGCGCGACGGCGTGCGCCTACAGATCCGCACACCCGGCGCGCTGGAATCGATGGAACTCGTTGCCTGCGAACGGGTCACGCCCGGACCGGGCCAGATCGAAGTTGCGGTCAGCGCCGCCGGCGTCAATTTCGCCGACGTCCTCCTGGCGTGCGGTCGCCTCGCCTCGCTCGAATTCGGGGGCCATCCAACGCAGCTCGGGACCGACTTCGCCGGCGTGGTGACAGCGGTCGGACCGGACGTGACCGACCACAAGGTGGGCGATCGGGTCGGGGGCCTGTGCCACACCGGTTCGTGGGGTACGTTCCTCACCTGCGATGCGCGCTCGGCGGTCACGCTGCCGGCCGGGCTTTCTGACGAGCAGGCGGCCGCGGTCACCACCGCGACGGCGACAGCCTGGTACGGACTCCAGGATCTCGCCCACATCGACAGCGGCGACAAGGTACTGATTCATTCCGGGACCGGTGGCGTCGGGCAGGCAGCGATCGCCATCGCCCGCGCGTCCGGAGCCGAGATCTTCGCGACCGCCGGTAGCAAGCAACGCCGAGATCTGCTGCGCGACATGGGTATCGAGCATGTTTATGACTCACGAGGCGTCGAATTCGCCGACCTGGTACGGCGAGACACCGACGGTTACGGGGTTGACATCGTGCTCAGCTCGGTCACCGGCGCCACCCAGCGCGCGGGGATCGAATTGCTCGCGCACGGCGGACGATTCATCGAGATCGGCAAACATGGCAGCTACGGCGACATCCCGTTGGGGCTGCTGCCGTCGCGGCGCAACCTCGCCTTTTACGCCGTGGACCTGGCGTCGATGTCCGAGACCCACCCACACCGGCTGCGCAGGTTGTTGAACACGGTGTATCAGCTCACCGCCGATGGAGTGCTGCCGATACCGCAGAGCACGCACTACCCGCTGGAGGAGGCCGCCAGCGCGATTCGGGCGATGAGCGACGCCCAACACACCGGAAAACTCGTGCTGGACGTCCCCCGAACCGGGCGCACCCGCGTGACGGTGCCGCCGGCGGCGGCCCGGGTCTTCCGCGACGACGGCGCCTACATCATCACCGATGGACTCGGGAGCAGGGGTTTGTTCTTGGCCGAGAGGATGGCTTCTCCCGATTCCGGGGAGGGCTGCGGACGTATCGTGCTGTCCTCGCTCTCGCAGCCGACTCCCGAGGCCCTGGACAAGATTGAGCGCATCCGTGCGACCGGCGCCGACATCGTGGTGGAGTGCGGCGATATCGCCGAGGAAGCTACGGCTCAGCGTTTGGTCATTGCGGCGACGGCCACGGGCCTTGCGTTACGCGGGGTGGTGCATGGGGCGCCGGGGGCCGAGGACGCCGCCCTGACCGATACCACCGACGAGCTCATCGAACGTAGCTGGGCGCCAGTGGCCAGCGGCGCATGGAACTTACACCTTGCCACTGCGGGACAGCCGTTGGATTGGTTCTGCTCGTTCTCCTCGGCGGCCGCTCTGGTGGGCTCGCCGGGGCAGGGCGCCTGCGCGGCAGCCAATAGCTGGCTAGACGCCTTGACCCTGTGGCGTCGGGCGAACGGCCTGCCGGCCAACGCGATCGCGTGGGGCCCGTGGGCCGAGCCCGAACGCGCCACCGCCGCGGACGATGCCGACATCGCCATCGCTGCCGACGAGGGCGCTTACGCGTTCGAAGCGCTGCTTCGTCATGAGCGCGCCTACACCGGCTATGCGGTCATGGGCACCGCAGTGACCGCCTTTGCACAGCACAGTCCTTTCCTGGACGCTTTCCGCTCCGCTGGGCAAACCGCAAGGGGCATAAGCAGATTGCGTGCTGAGCTCGAGGGGTTGCCCTTCGATGAGTGGCAAACCCGGTTGCTCGGCCTGATCTCCGACCAGGTGCGCCTGATCCTGCGTCGAAACGTGGATGTCGACCGTCCGCTCGCCGAGTACGGCATGGACTCACTGGGCGCGCTGGAGCTACGCACCCGCATCGAGACCGAAACAGGAATGCGCATGAATTCCACCGATCTCGTCGACATCGGCACCATACGCGGCTTGGCGGGCATGCTGTGCGACAAGCTCGCAGGGCCAGGATGAACAACCGCCAAATGCCAACGGCCGCTTTGAATTACCACGCGCTCACGCAATGTGGAATGAATGTAGGGGAAGGCTGATCAGTGCCACTGCGGATACTTCCTGCACGAGCCTCCGTAGGCACCCGCGCAGTCAACGGTGATGCATGCGTGGACAATCGCCTCGCTTACGTGGACCAAGCCTTGTTCATGGGGCAGCGCGTCACCGGGCCGAAGCAAATCATGCAGGTCGTGTGGGTTTATGAGCATCCTCTTGATTTCGACGGAGTGAGGCGTTTTCACCACAATCTCGGTCACGGGTTGCTGGGCAGGCGCATCGAGCGTTCGCCGCTGCCGTTTGCCCGATATCGGTGGGTCCTGGACCGCGGGGAGGCGGACATCGATATTGCGGAGCACCCCCGCCCGCGCACCGAGGTCAGCGACTGGGCGGATGAACGCTCGCAAATCCCTGTCGACCCGGAGTTCGGCCCCGGCTGGCATCTGGGCGTGCTCCCACTGACCGATGGCTCCACCGCCATAAGCCTGGTGATTTCCCATTACCTGCTCGACGGTCTCGGACTTGTCGTGTCGGGAATCGAGGCCCTTTCGGGTATCACACGCGACTTTGGTTACCCGCCGCCACGTTCGCGCACTCGACTGCGCGCGCTGGTCGAGGATGCCCGACAAACAGCGCAGCAAGCGCCCGAGGTTGGCCGGGCCCTTGTCACGGCGGCAAAACAGGCTCGTAATCAGCGGCAGAACACCGCGCAATCACAGACATCGCGGTCGCCAGCCCTCAAGGTAAGGGACACCGACAACGTCGCGGACCCCGTCGTCGTCGTGCCGACCGTCACCGTCTTGGTCGATCTGGCCGATTGGGATGCCTGCGCGGAGGCGCTCGGCGGGACCAGCAAGACGCTGCTCGCCGGGTTCGTGGCGAAATTCGCGGAGCACGTTGGTCGCCGGTGTGCCGGTGACGATACCGTCACCGTGCAACTCCCCATCAGCACAAGGGCCGAGGGTGATATGCGTGCGAACGCAGTGGCGTTCGCCCGAGTCAGCGTCGATCCGACGCGGGTGACAACAGACCTGCGGGACGTGCGTGCCGCGATCAAGCAAGCGCTGGTGACCCTGCGGGAAACACCCACCGAGGCGTCGTCGCAAGTCGCTTCGCTGATCCCTTTCATACCGAAACGGGTCTTGAAACGGCTGAGCGCCTTGGACTACGCGATGCTCAGCGAAGCGCTTCCCGTGCTGTGCTCCAATCTCGGTGACCTGGGCTCCGTGGTGTGCCGCCTCGACGGCAGCGACGCCGAGTTCGTCACCGGGCGACTGGCTTTCCAGCAACTGACGCAACAGTGGCTCGAGCGCACGGGCGGCCTGATGACCGTGCAGTCTTGGCGCCTGCACACCAGAATCGTCATCAGCATCGGGGCCTACCAGCCGGGCGCCGAGAACACGAAACTCGCCATGCGCGAGTTCGCTGCGCGCACCCTGGACGAGTTCAACCTGACGGGCGAAGTCACCTAACGAATCGGGCGGTTCGCGATGCGAACCGCGTTACGACTCCAACGCGAGTTTGAGCCGTTCCCCGTACAAGGCGAGCGATTCGCTGGCCATCATGTCGTCATGGCCGCAGTCAACCGCATGCACGGCGATGGCGCCGGCCACGTACGGGTTCCAGTTTTGTGGGTCCGCCGACTCGTTGCCTTCGTCCCGGCGCGCGGAAAAGATGATCACCTCGCCATCGAACACACCGGGCACATGCTGTCGGAGGTGCGACCCGTTCGAATTGTAATTTTCAACCACGAACTCGAAGATCTGTCGGGGCGGAAGTACCAACTCCACGGTTTTTCCCTGCTGACGGATTAATTCCTCTGCCCGCTCGTAAGTGAGGGGCTGCGCCTGCTCGGGAACATCGATGCGGTTGGATCGCAACGTGAGATCCAGGATGCGACTCTCGCCCTGAATCTCCTCGTCAGGTCCATCGGTATTCGTGGGACCGCCGTTGCCGAGCACCGGGTCCAGCATTATCAGACGCCGGACTTCACCGCCGCGCCGGCGAAGTTCGACGGCCAGCTCGTGGGCCACAGGACCGCCGAAGGACCAGCCAAGTAGGTTGTACGGTCCCACGGGATAAAGGGCTTGCAGTCGATCGGCATAATCCTTCGCCATGGCCCGAATCGATTGCCGTCCAACGTCGCCGTTGTCCGGGATTTGGTTGATTCCGACAATCGGGCAATCCAGGTAATCGCCCAACACCCGATACGCATAACTAAGGCCGAGACCCTCATGAACACAGCACAGTGGAATGCCCGTGCCCTTCTTGAGGACCTCGATCGGGAGCAGTTCCGCCGCGTTGTCATCGCTGCTCAGTTGCTGACTCAGGCTCCGAACCGATGGCGCGTCCAATATGGTGCGCACCGCGAGGTGAGCATCCAAAGTCTTGTTGATTGTGGCGATCACGCGCATGGCCAGCAATGAATCGCCACCCAGGTCGAAGAACGAGTCTTCGACGCCGACGCGGTCTAGCCCGAGGATTTGGGCGAAGATACCGGCCAGTGTCTCCTCGATGGCGTTCGCCGGGGCCCGGTAGCGTTCGGCAACGACATATTCGGGTACCGGCAAGGCTCGCCTGTCGAGTTTTCCGTTGGGCGTCAGAGGCAGCGCCCTCACCGGCACCACGGCGACCGGCACCATGTACGCGGGCAGCCGCTCGGCCAGCTTGGCGCGCGTGGTTATCGGATCGGCGGTGCCGGTGATGTACCCGACTAGGCGCTTGTCACCGGGGCGGTCCTCGCGAGCGATTACCACCGCCTGGCCCACCCCGTCGATTTCGGCCAACGCCGCTTGGACATCACCCAATTCGATGCGATAGCCGCGGATCTTGACCTGCTCATCGGCGCGACCGAAGTACCGCAACTGGCCGTCGGAACCCCAGCACACCAGGTCCCCGGTCCGATACATCCGTGCTCCCGGAGTCCCCGCGCCGGCGAACGGACAGGCCACGAATCGCGATGCGCTCAGTCCCGCCCGGTTCAGGTACCCGTATGACACCCCGGCGCCGGCCACGTACAACTCCCCTATCACGCCGGCCGGAACGGGGCGCAACCAGGCGTCCAGGACAAACAACGCCGCTTGCAGCACCGGCGCCCCGATCGGCACCGGGCCTATTCCCGGCGTCAGCGGGGCGCTCATGGTGATGCCCATCGACGTCTCGGTCGGGCCGTAGGCATTGACCATCAGCCGCCCCGGCGCCCACCGCTGCACCACCTCGGCCGGGCAGGCTTCACCGGCCACCATCAGCGACAGCGACTCCAAACCCTCGGGTGACAGCGCCGCGAGGGCGGAAGGGGTTTCGGTGAACACGTCGACGTGCTCAGCGACCAGCAACGCCTTGAAGTCTTCCGGTGAGGTCACCACGTACTCGGGCACCACGACCACGCGTCCGCCATGCATTAGAGCGAAGAAAATCTCGGACACGGAGACGTCGAAAGCCAGGGATTTGCATTGCGCCCAGGTGGCCGGCGTGGGCAAGTGCCGATCCACTACCTCGAGTAGCTGAATCGCATTGTGGTGAGAAACTGCCACGCCCTTGGGGACACCCGTTGTGCCCGAGGTGTAGATGAGGTAAGCGATGTCATCGGGCGCCGGCGCCGGCAAGCCCGTCGATGGATAGCCGGGAACGCGGGTGTCGTGGACGTCGATGATCACCAAGCCGGACCCGCCCAGCCGCGCCCGCAGATCTGATTTGGTGATCGCCGCGACCGGCGCGGCATCGGCCACCATGAACTCGATACGAGCCGTTGGCACTGCCGGGTCGATCGGCAAATAGGCCGCGCGGGTCTTGAGCACCGCCAAGATCGCCACGATTGCCTCGGCCGAGCGTGGCAGGAGCAGCGCCACGACATCACCGGCTGCCACACCCTGTTCGGCCAACAGGTGCGCCAATCGGTTCGCCGCCTCGTCGAGCTCGAGGTACGTCATCGAGCGGCCCTCGCACGTCAGCGCCACCGCGTCCGGGGCACGCTCGACGTGCGCGGCAAACACCCCCGGAATAGTCACGGACGCCGGCGCCGGGTGCGTCAACACTGCCCGGTTGCCCCACGCGTCCAGGCGGGCGTGCTCGTCGGCGTCGAGCAGGTCGATCGACGACAGCGGCCGGGTCGGCTCGGCGGTCATGGCGACAAGCACCTTCTGGAATCGCGCGAACAGCGCCTCGATGCCGGCTAGGTCGAACACCTCGGCGTCGTATTCGACGCGAAGCCCGATTTGAGGACCCGGTATGGCGGCAACCGCCAACGGGTAATGGGTGGATTCGCTGGTGTTGACTTCGGTGATGGTCAGGTCGTAGTCGCCGGTTAACGCCTCGGTGTCGACCGGATAGTTCTCGTAGATGAACATGGAGTCGAACAACTGGTCGTGGTCGGTGAGCCGATGAATCTCGGACAGCGCCAGGTGCTGGTGCTCCAGCGTGCAATTGTGGGCTTCCTGCAGCTGATCCAGCAGGTCGGCGGCGGTGGTTGCCGTGGTGATGCGCGCCCGTACCGGCACCGTGTTGATCAACAGCCCCACCATCGAGCCCGCGCCGACCAATTCCGCCGGCCGTCCCGAGACCGCGGTGCCGAAGACCACGTCGTGCTGGCCGGTCAACCGCATCAGCATCTGGGCCCATGCCGCCTGCAACACGACGTTGACGGTGGTGTGACGCGAACGCGCCAAGTCGCCCACGGCCTGGGTGGTGTTCTCCGGCACCTCATACCATGCGGCGGATCGCCGCGCCTGACTCAGCTGGCCCGGCGGACCCACCAGCGTGGGGGCATCCAGGCCGGCCAACACCTCGCGCCAAGCCGCCTGGGCCGCAGCGCGATCCCGACCAGTGAGCCAGGCGACGAAGCTGCGGTACGGTTCGGCCGCGGGCAGCGGGCGTCCGTAATAACTGGCAAAGATCTCTTGCAGCAGGATCGGCAACGACCAGCCATCGAGCACGATGTGGTGATTGGTAAGCACAAACCTGTGCCGGCCCGGTGCGGTGCGGATCAGCACCGCCCGAAATGCGGCCTGCTCGGCCAGGTCACACACCGCGACGCGTTCAGCGGTGCACACCTCCCGGACCTGCTCGTCAATGCTTACGCCGTTGGGATGCAGCTCGATGTACTGCCATGGCACTACCGGATCAGCGGGGATGATCTGCACCGGCTCGTCGAATTGGGTCGAGAACCGGGCCGCCAGGTTGGGATGGCGGGTTACCACCGTGTGCAGCGCCGCACGCAAGCGATCGGTGTCGAGAGCGCCGATCACGGTGAAGTCCAGTTGCACCGCATACACATCGTGATCGGGACCCCAGCCGGCGCCGGCGTGGAACAAAAGCCCCTGCTGCAGCGGGGTCAATGGCAGTATGTCGGCGATCTGGTGCTCCTGCTGCAGCTCATCGAGCTGTCGCTGAGTCAGCTGAGCGGGAGCGAAATCGGACGGCGTGAACCCGCCCCCGCCGTTGCGCACATGCGCGCAGATTCCGGCCAGGGCGTCAAACCACAACCGGCCCAGCCGGTTCACTTGCTCGCGATCCACCGCCGACGCCGCCCAGGTCCAATTCGCGTGCAGCTGTGGACCGAATTCGGTATCCAGGGTGCCGGCGTTGAGCTCGAGGGTGTGCATCAGCGGCATCGGTATGGCCGCCGCCGCGCGGGTGACCGACACGACGTCCTGGCAAACTCGCCACAGGTCGTGGGAGACCTCGGTGGCGGCGCCCAGTCGCCCCAGATAGTTGAACCCGATCACCGGGTCCGGGCCTTCCAAGTCGACATCGGGGTTCACGTACCGCAGCAGACCGTAACCAAGCGGGTCAGGCAGGGCGCGCAGTTGCTCCTTGGCGTCTTTGACCAGCACGCCCAGCGCCGCCTCGCCGGCCACCACCTGATCCCACGCCAACCCCCCAACGTTCAATGCCACCGGATATTTCGTGGTAAACCACCCGACCGTGCGAGTCAGGTCGACGTCGGCGGCCAGCTCCTCGTGACGTCCATGCCCCTCCACGTCGATGCCGATCGGCCCACCACCGATCGCGGCGAACTCGGCTACGGCCAACCCGAACGCGATCAACAAGATGTCGTGCACCCCGGTGTGAAACGCCGTGGGCACCTCTCCCAACAGCATCCGAGTGGTCTCGACATCGAGCGCCACTGACAAATGACCCGCCGCGGCGAACGTATCCACCGTGGGCCGCACCGCCGGCAACACCGCCGGTGCCGCCGCCACCTGCCGCCACGACTCGACCTGATCCACCACCGCGGGACTACTGGCGTGCGCGGCCAGCAGCGCCGACCACCGGGCAAACGATGTCCCCGCCGCCGGCAACGCTATGGGCTGCC
>NZ_LZMB01000192.1 GCF_001673555.1 Mycobacterium sp. 1165178.9
TCGCGGCCGCGCGGAATCCGGTCGATCATCGCGCGCGAGAAGACGTAGCACCCGGCGTTGATCTGGTCGGTCGGCGGGTCCTGGGTCTTCTCCAGGAAGGCGGTGACGCGGCCCTCCTCGGTGGTCACGCAGCCGAACGCCCGCGGGTCGCCCACCCGGACCAGGTGCAGCGTGACGTCGGCTTCCTGAGCCGAGTGGAAGTCGAGCATCTGGCCCAGGTCGGCGCCGGAAAGCACGTCGCCGTTGAACACCATCGCGGTGTCGTGCCGCAGATGGCCGGCGACGTTGGCGATGCCGCCGCCGGTGCCCAGGGGCCGCTCCTCGGTGACGTACTCGATCTGCAAACCCAGCTTGGAGCCATCACCGAACTCGGCCTCGAACACCGCGGCCTGATAGGAGGTGCTCAGGATGACGTGGTCGATGCCGGCCGCGGCGACCCGCGAGAGCAGATGCGTGAGGAACGGCAACCCCGCGGTGGGCAGCATCGGCTTGGGCGCCGACAGCGTCAGGGGCCGCAATCGGGTGCCCTTGCCGCCGACCGACCAGATCAACGCCGGGTGCTACGTCTTCTCGCGCGCGATGATCGACCGGATTCCGCGCGGCCGCGA
>NZ_LZMB01000193.1 GCF_001673555.1 Mycobacterium sp. 1165178.9
CTGGCTGGATCGCGTCGTGTCGGCCGAACCGGTGCTCACCCCGGAAATCCGCCGGTTGGTCGACGCGGTGGCCGCGCACTACGCCGGCACCCGCCCCGACGTGTTGCGTCTGGCGGTGCCGGCCCGCCACGCCAGGGTGGAGCGGGAACCCCTGGTCAGCCGCGATACCGCGGTCCCGGAGCCCGTCGATCCGGCGGGCTGGGGCGGTTACGGCCGGGGCGCTCAGTTCCTCGCCGCTCTGGCCGAGTCGCGGGCCGCGCGGGCCGTCTGGCAGGCGCTTCCCGGCGAGTCGTGGATGGACCGGTTCATCGAGGCCGCCGCGCAAACGGTGCGGACCGGCCGCTCGGTGCTGGCGATCGTTCCCGACCAGCGCGACCTGGACGCGCTCTGGCAGGCCGCGACGACACGGATCGACGAGGGCAGCGTGGTGGCCCTTTCGGCCGGCCTGGGGCCGGCTGCCCGGTACCGCCGGTGGCTGGCGGCGCTGCGCGGCACCGCGCGGTTGGTGATCGGCACCCGCAGCGCAGTGTTCGCACCGCTGAGCGATCTGGGGCTGGTCATGGTGTGGGCCGACGCCGACGACAGCCTGGCCGAACCGCGCGCGCCGTATCCGCATGCCCGCGAGGTGGCGATG
>NZ_LZMB01000194.1 GCF_001673555.1 Mycobacterium sp. 1165178.9
GCCGTCCACGCTCGAGGTGACCTCGGAGATCGACAAGGCCGGCGACGAGCTCACCGCCGCGGAGGCCCGGGGAGCCCAGCTGAGCGCGGCGCTGTCCGGCGCGCTGACCGAGCAGGCCGCCCGTCAGGATTCGGCCGAGCAGGCGCTGGCCGCGCTCAACGAGTCCGACAGCGAAATCTCGGGGATGTACGAGCAGCTGGGCCGGCTCGGTCAGGAGGCCCGGACGTCCGAAGACGAGTGGAGCAGGCTGCTGCGGCAGCGGGAGGAGCTCGAGGCGGCCCGGACCCAGACCGTCGCCGAAGTCACCGAACTGGAAACCCGGCTGCGCAACGCGCAGGAGACCCAGCACGCGCCGACGGAAGAACCCGTGAACCGCGAGCAGATCGCCGCCGCCACTGAAGCCGCTCGCAGCGTCGAAGTCGAGGCCCGGCTGGCGGTGCGGACCGCCGAAGAGCGTGCGCATGCGGTTCGCGGGCGGGCGGATTCGTTGCGCCGCGCGGCCGCGGCCGAACGCGAAGCACGGCTGCGGGCCCAGCAGGCGCGGGAGGCGCGACTGCGCGCCGCCAGGGTGGCGGCGGCGGTGGCCGACTCCGGGCGGCTTCTGGCGCAGCGGTTGAACGGCGTGGTCGACGCCGCCTCCAAGATCCGCGACGCCCTGGCCTCCGAACGCCAGCAGCGTGCGACCGCAATGGCGGCCGTGCGCGACGAGGTGAACGCGTTGAGCGCCCGGGTGGCCGCCCTGACCGACTCGCTGCACCGCGACGAGGTCGCGAACGCCCAGGCGGCGATGCGAATCGAGCAGCTCGAGCAGATGGTGCTCGAGCAGTTCGGCATGGCGCCGGCCGATCTGATCGCCGAGTACGGCCCGGAGAATCAACTGCCTCCCTCCGACCTGGAGATGGCCGAATACGAGCAGGCCAAGGAGCGCGGCGAACAAGTTTTCGCGCCCGCGCCGATTCCCTACGACCGGCCCACCCAGGGGCGCCGGGCCAAGCGGGCCGAGCGTGAGCTGGCGGAACTCGGCAGGGTCAACCCGCTGGCGCTTGAGGAGTTCGCCGCACTCGAAGAGCGCTACAACTTCCTGTCCACCCAGCTCGAGGACGTCAAGGCCGCCCGCAAGGACCTGCTTGGTGTGGTCGACGAGGTCGATGCCCGCATCCTGCAGGTGTTCAGCGAGGCGTACACGGACGTCGAACGTGAGTTCGCCGACGTCTTCACGGTGCTGTTCCCCGGCGGTGAGGGCCGGCTGCGGCTGACCAATCCCGACGACATGCTCACCACGGGCATCGAGGTCGAGGCCCGCCCGCCGGGCAAGAAGATCACCCGCCTGTCGCTGCTGTCCGGCGGCGAAAAGGCCCTGACGGCGGTGGCGATGCTGGTGGCGATCTTCCGGGCCCGCCCGTCGCCGTTCTACATCATGGACGAGGTTGAGGCCGCCCTCGACGACACCAACCTGCGGCGGCTGATCTCGCTGTTCGAACTGCTGCGGGCGCGCTCCCAGCTCATCATCATCACGCACCAGAAGCCGACGATGGAGGTCGCGGACGCGCTCTACGGCGTGACCATGCAGGGCGACGGCATTACCGCCGTCATCTCCCAGCGGATGCGTGGCCAGCAAGTGGAGCAGCTGGTCACCAGTTCGTCGTAGCGCCGGTCGCGTGCGCGGCGTAGCCGGGCGAGGCGGGCCGGTGCCATCCGACTAGTGCCGGTCGCGTGCGCGGCGTAGCCGGGCGAGGCGGGCCGGTGCCATCCGACTAGTGCCGGTCGCGAGCGCGGCGTAGCCGGGCGAGGCGGGCCGGTGCCATCCGACTAGCGCCGGTCGCGTGCGCGGCGTAGCCGGGCGAGGCGGGCCGGCGCCATCCGACCAGCGCCCGACGGTGGTGGCTGCCGGGCGCCCGGGCCGACCCTGAAACAATGTCAGCGTGTCCCAAGGTCTTTGGATCGCTATCGCGGTCGTCGCTGCCCTGCTCGTCATCACCGCGCTGGTCCTGGGCCTGCTGCGGTATCGGCGGCGCCGCATCAGCTTCTCGACCCGGCCCGAACCGGGGGCGATCGACCGTTCCGGTGGCTACACCGCCTCCTCGGGCATCACCTTCAGCCAGACCACGACGGCCGACCGGCTCGACACCACCGGGCTGCCCGCGGTAGGTGACGACGCGGCCATTCCCCGCGACGCGCCGCGGCGCACCATCTCTGAGGTCGAGCTTCCCGAACCGGCACCCGAAGCACCGGCCGCGCAGGCACCGGCCCCGGCGCCGCAGGCCCCCGCGCCTGAGGCCCCCGCACCGGAGGTCCCGGTGGCTCCCGAGGTCCCCGAGACCCCGGCCACCCCAGAAATCGAGGAGATCGCGCCCACCGAGGGGCGGCTGGAACGGCTGCGAGGCAGGCTGGCCAGATCGCAGAACGCGCTCGGACGCAGCGTGTTGGGCCTGATCGGCGGCGGCGACTTGGACGAGGACGCTTGGCAGGACGTCGAGGACACGCTGCTGATCGCCGACCTGGGCCCGGTGGTGGCCGAATCGGTGATCTCGCAACTACGCAGCCGGCTGGCCAGCAGCGACGTGCGCACCGAGGCCGACGCCAAGGCCGTGCTGCGCGACGTGCTGATCAAGGAGTTGCAGCCCGGCATGGACCGCACGATCCGGGCGCTGCCGCACGCCGATCATCCCTCGGTGCTGCTGATCGTCGGCGTGAACGGCACCGGAAAAACCACCACCGTCGGCAAGCTGGCCCGGGTGCTGGTCGCCGACGGGCGGCGCGTCGTCCTGGGCGCCGCCGACACCTTCCGCGCCGCCGCGGCTGATCAGCTGGAGACCTGGGCGTCGCGGGTGGGCGCCGAAGTGGTGCGCGGCGCCGAGGGCGCCGACCCGGCCTCGGTGGCCTACGACTCCGTCGACAAGGGCATCGCGGCGGGTGCCGACGTGGTGCTCATCGACACCGCGGGCCGGCTGCACACCAAGGTTGGGCTGATGGACGAGCTCGACAAAGTTAAGCGAGTCGTAACACGGCGCGCCGCCGTCGACGAGGTGCTGCTGGTGCTTGACGCCACCATCGGGCAGAACGGGCTGGCCCAGGCCCGGGTGTTTGCCGAGGTCGTCGAGATCACCGGTGCGGTGCTGACCAAGTTGGACGGAACGGCTAAGGGCGGCATCGTCTTTCGGGTTCAGCAGGAACTCGGCGTGCCGGTCAAACTTGTCGGGCTCGGGGAAGGCCCCGACGATCTCGCGCCGTTCGAACCGGCCGCTTTCGTCGACGCGCTGCTCGGCTGAAACGCCTTACACGAAAAGCGGGACGTTAATACCGCTGAAACATGGCGGCACCATCGCCGAAACAACCATCTCGCAATGTTCTTCGAACAGGTCATCAGACGCATGTCTGGCGGCCAGTTGTGGGCAGACCGGAGGAGATTGCGAGTGACATACCCAATACTGGGCCAGCCCAATACCGGCGATACCGCCTGGATGTTGGCCAGTTCCGCGCTGGTGCTGTTGATGACGCCGGGTCTGGCGTTTTTCTACGGCGGCATGGTGCGCGCCCGAAGCGTGCTGAACATGCTCATGATGAGCATCAGCGCGATGGGCGTGGTCACCGTGCTGTGGGTGCTCTATGGCTATTCACTGGCCTTCGGCGACGACGCCGGGGCAGGCGTCGTGGGGAAGCCGACCTCGTTTTGGGGTCTGAAAGGCCTCATCGGCGTCAACGCGGTGGCCGCTGATCCGAGCAAAGGCGTTGCGGCAACGGACATCCCGCTGGCGGGCACCCTGCCCGCGACGGTGTTCGTGGCGTTCCAGCTCATGTTCGCGATCATCACCGTCGCACTGATCTCGGGCGCGGTGTCCGACCGGCTGAAGTTCGGCGCCTGGCTGGTGTTCGCCGGCCTGTGGGCGACGTTCGTCTATTTCCCGGTCGCCCACTGGGTTTTCGCGTTCGACGGCTTCGCTTCCGAGAAGGGCGGCTGGATCGCCAACAAGCTGCACGCGATCGACTTCGCCGGCGGGACCGCGGTCCACATCAATTCCGGTGTGGCGGGCCTGATGCTAGCGATCGTGCTGGGCAAACGGCGCGGTTGGCCGACGACGTTGTTTCGGCCGCACAACCTGCCTTTCGTGATGCTCGGCGCCGGATTGCTGTGGTTCGGTTGGTACGGGTTCAACGCCGGATCGGCCACCAGCTCCAACGGTGTCGCCGGGACGACCTTCATGACAACCACGGTCGCGACGGCCACCGCGATGCTGGGCTGGATGCTCACCGAGCGCATCCGCGACGGCAAGGCGACGACGCTTGGTGCGGCGTCCGGCATCGTCGCCGGCCTGGTCGCCATCACGCCGTCGTGCTCGTCGGTCAACGTCTTGGGCGCGTTGGTGGTGGGCCTGGTGGCCGGCGTGCTGTGCGCTCTGGCGGTCGGCCTGAAATTCAAGCTGGGCTTCGACGACTCACTCGACGTGGTCGGCGTGCACCTGATCGGCGGCTTGGCGGGCACCCTGCTGGTGGGGTTGCTCGCCGCGCCGGAGAGCCCGGCCATCAACGGCGTCACCGGGGTATCCAAGGGACTCTTCTACGGCGGCGGCTGGGCCCAGCTCGAGCGGCAGGCAGTCGGCGCGTTCAGTGTCCTCATCTACTCTGGGGTGGTTACGCTGATCCTGGCGTTGATCCTGAAGTACACCATTGGGCTTCGTCTCAACCCGGAGGCGGAAGCCACGGGTATCGACGAGGCCGAGCATGCCGAGAGTGGTTACGATTTCGCCGTGGCTACCGGTTCGGTTCTGCCGCCC
>NZ_LZMB01000195.1 GCF_001673555.1 Mycobacterium sp. 1165178.9
CGAGATAGCGCTCCATCAGCGACTCGTCTTCGGACTCCTCGATGATTCCTTCGATCAGGGCGCCGCGCGCCTCCTCGATCTGGTCGGCGTCGGACGGATCCGGTGGTTGCATGGTGCGTTTGCCGTCGGTGTATTCGTAACGCGTCTGCGACAACAGCCCGATCAGGCCGTGGCAGGAGGGCAGGTCGGTGGGCAGGTAGAGCGGTAACACCTTGTCGCCGAAGGCATTCTGCGCGGCGGCCAGCGCGTCAAAGTAATTCGCCCGGGTGTGGTCGAGCTTGGTGATCACCACGGCGCGGGGCATGCCGACCTGGTCGCATTCCTGCCACAGCGATTTGGTGGGCTGGTCGACGCCCTCGTTGGCCGCGATGACGAACAGCGCGCAATCGGCGGCGCGAAGCCCAGCCCGCAACTCGCCGACGAAATCGGCGTATCCGGGAGTGTCGACCAGGTTCACCTTGATGCCGCCGTGCGACAGGGATGCCACCGCGACGCCCACCGACCGTTGCTGGCGGATCTCGGCATCGTCGTAATCGCAAACCGTGCTGCCGTCGGCGACCGAGCCGCTCCGGGTCAGCACACCGGCCGCGACCAACAGCGCTTCTACGAGTGTGGTTTTGCCGCCACCCGACGGTCCCACCAGCACCACGTTGCGGATTTCGTCGGGACCGTTGGCGGTAGGAACGTTCCCCGCTCCTTGGGAAGCGTTTGTCCTGTCGGCCATGACTTTCCTCCAGGTTGCCCGGGGCGCGCCGTTGCTGTCCTCGCCAGCACCTATCTAGCTACCATCCACCCAACTTCGGTCGACCACAAGACCGTCGGGCCAGATCAGGTGCCTTTGCGGCGGGCGGCACTGCCGGGCCCCGCTCAGTAATGCCAGCTGGACCAACGCCGCACCGCGACCTCGATCACCGGGCCGTCCAGCGAAACCGATTGGTACTGGGGATATTTCGCGCTCAGTAGGCGACGCCCGAGCTCAAGGGCGTCACCATCGGTGTGGATGGTTGCGACGCCGTCGACACGCACCCACCACAGCTGGGTCCAATCGTCGGCGTAGTGATCGACGAGCAGGCTCACCCGGGGGTTGCTGTCGATGTTGGCCAGGCGGCGCAACCGCCGCGTCGTTTTCGGCTTCGCGTCGACGGCGGTGTAGACCACCTCGGACCCGCCCCGATCGTCCGCGGCGACCGCGAAGACGACCGGCACCAGGTGGGGCAGGCCGCCGGGCGCGACCGTGCCCAGTCGGGCTACTCGGGCCCGGCCGAAGTTGGCCTTGGGGTCGAATCCGCCCACCGTGCCAGCTTAGGACGCGCCCTAGATGAGGAAGGCTGGTCAGAACCTCACACATGCCGTGCATAGCTACCTGCATTACGGTTATATACACACACATGTGCCGCCAAGAGCCTGAGGCCGGGACAGTTTGTTCTCTACCGCGAAGCAGGAGGGTGACACCGATGAGCAAACCGCACCACCGCTCGGTCTTGTGGTCATGGTTGGTCAGCGTGCTGACCGTGGTCGGACTGGGTCTTGGTCTGGGATCCGGCGTGGGCCTCGCGCCGGCGTCGGCGTCACCATCCAACCTGACTCTGGATCGGTTCACCGACCGCCCCCAGGCGCCACTCGACCCGTCGGCGATGGTCGGTCAGGTTGGGCCTCAGGTTGTCAACATTGACACCAAATTCGGCTACAACAACGCGGTGGGCGCCGGAACCGGCATCGTGATCGATCCCAACGGCGTCGTGTTGACCAACAACCACGTGATCTCCGGTGCTACCGACATCAGCGCATTCGCCGTCGGCAACGGCCAGAGCTACGCCGTTGACGTAGTCGGCTACGACCGCACGCAGGACATCGCGGTGCTGCAACTTCGCGGCGCGTCCGGCCTTCCCACCGCCGCGATCGGCGGCGAGGCCACCGTGGGGGAGCCCATCGTCGCGCTCGGAAACGTCGGCGGCCAGGGCGGCACGCCCAACGCGGTGACCGGCAAGGTCGTCGCGCTCAACCAGAGCGTCTCGGCAACGGACACGCTGACCGGCGCGCAGGAGAGCCTGGGCGGCCTGATCCAGGCGGACGCCCCGATCAAACCGGGTGATTCCGGCGGGCCGATGGTGAACAACGCCGGCCAGGTGATCGGTGTGGACACCGCCGCGACCGACAGCTACAAGATGTCGGGCGGGCAGGGCTTCGCCATCCCGATCGGGCGCGCGATGGGAGTTGCCGGGCAGATCCGCTCGGGCGCCGGCTCGAACACGGTGCACATCGGTCCCACCGGCTTCCTCGGCCTGGGTGTGATGGACAACAACGGCACGGGCGCGCGGGTGCAACGGGTGGTCAACGCCGGTCCCGCCGGCGCCGCCGGGATCGCCCCGGGCGACCTCATCACCGGCGTCGACAACGTCGCGATCACCGGCGCGACGTCCATGACCGAGGTGCTCGTCCCGCATCACCCCGGGGACACCATTGCGGTGCACTACCGGTCCAATAACGGCGGCGATCACACCGTGAACATCACCCTGGCGGAGGGACCACCGGCCTGACATCGGCGCCGACGGAACCGGACCGGTGGCCAAATCGCTTGCGACCGGGCGTGTTTCGGCGTAAGCGTGGGGGCGTGATTCCGAAAGTCGCGCCCAGGGTACCCGTGGCATCGTGGATTTGATGAACGACGCAAGAGAAGCTGTCGAGCACCATCCCGAGGGGGGCAGTCACGTCCAGGACGGCGTCGTGGAACACCCCGACGCCGAGGACTTCAACAACGCCGCCGCGCTGCCCACCGACCCGACCTGGTTCAAGCACGCAGTGTTCTACGAGGTGCTGGTGCGGGCGTTCTTCGACGCCAACGCCGACGGCGCCGGTGACCTACGCGGTCTGTTGGGACGCCTCGACTACCTGCAATGGCTGGGCATCGACTGCATCTGGCTGCCGCCCTTCTACGACTCGCCCCTGCGCGACGGCGGGTACGACATCCGGGACTTCTACAAGGTGCTGCCCGAGTTCGGGACGGTCGAGGATTTCGTCGCGCTGCTCAACGCCGCGCACGAGAGGGGCATCAGGGTCATCACCGACCTGGTGATGAACCACACCTCCGATTTACACCCCTGGTTTCAGGAGTCACGGCACGACCCCGACGGCCCGTACGGCGACTTCTACGTGTGGAGCGACACCGCCGAGAAGTACACCGACGCCCGGATCATCTTCATCGACACCGAAGAGTCGAACTGGACCTTCGACCCGGTGCGCAAGCAGTTCTACTGGCACCGGTTCTTCTCCCACCAGCCCGACCTGAACTACGACAACCCGGCCGTGCAGGAAGCCATGATCGACGTGCTCCGGTTCTGGCTCGAGTTAGGTATCGACGGTTTCCGGCTGGACGCGGTGCCCTACCTCTTCGAACGCGAGGGCACCAACTGCGAGAACCTGCCCGAGACGCACGCCTTCCTCAAGCGCGTCCGAAAGGTCATCGACGATGAATTCCCCGGCCGGGTACTGCTGGCCGAGGCCAACCAATGGCCGGCCGACGTCGTCGAGTACTTCGGCGACGCCACCACCGGCGGCGACGAATGCCACATGGCGTTTCACTTCCCACTGATGCCGCGCATCTTCATGGCGGTGCGCCGCGAATCGCGCTTCCCGATTTCGGAGATCCTGGCCCAGACTCCCGAGATCCCCGATATGGCGCAGTGGGGGATCTTCCTGCGTAACCACGACGAGTTGACGCTGGAAATGGTCACGGACGAAGAGCGTGACTATATGTATTCCGAGTACGCCAAGGATCCGCGGATGAAAGCCAACGTCGGGATCCGCCGCCGGCTGGCGCCGCTGCTAGATAACGACCGCAACCAGATCGAGCTGTTCACCGCTCTGCTGCTGTCGCTGCCCGGCTCGCCGGTGCTGTACTACGGCGACGAGATCGGCATGGGCGACGTGATCTGGTTGGGTGACCGCGACGGGGTGCGCACACCGATGCAGTGGACACCGGACCGCAACGCGGGCTTCTCGAAGGCCAACCCGGGCCGGCTTTATCTGCCGCCCAGCCAGGATTCCGTCTACGGCTACCAGGCGGTCAACGTGGAGGCGCAACGCGACACCTCCACGTCGCTGCTCAACTTCACCCGGACGATGCTGGCCGTGCGGCGCCGTCACGAGGCCTTCGCGATCGGGACCTTCGAAGAGCTCGGCGGCTCGAACCCCTCGGTGCTGGCCTTCGTACGGCAGATGTCCGAAGACGGTGACACCGTGCTGTGCGTCAACAACCTGTCGCGTTTCCCCCAGCCGATTGAACTGAATCTGCAGCATTGGAGCGGGTGCACGCCG
Organism: Mycobacterium sp. 1165178.9; assembly: GCF_001673555.1. Lineage (GTDB taxonomy): Bacteria > Actinomycetota > Actinomycetes > Mycobacteriales > Mycobacteriaceae > Mycobacterium. Next base: position 4,315 of record NZ_LZMB01000195.1, read on the forward strand.
GTCGAGCTGACCGGGCAGGTGGAGTTTCCGCGCATCGGTCACCTGCCCTATCTGCTCACGCTGCCGGGCCACGGGTTCTACTGGTTCCAGCTGACCGGATGCGAGGAGGATTCATGATGAGGGCTCGCGCCGCGACGACGCAGTGGGGGTACCACCTGCTAGCGGGGGGACGAAGTGATGAGGAGGAGTGGCGCCGATGACACAGCCGGCCAAGCTGCCTTGGTCTGAGTGGCTTCCACAGCAACGTTGGTACGCCGGGCGCAACCGCGAACTGTCCAGCGCCGAGGCGAGCGTCGTCGTCCCGCTCGACGACGGCCTCGACCTGGTGCTCGTCGACGCCGACTACGCCGACGGTTCCCGGCACCGCTACCAGGTGATCGTGCGCTGGGACGCTCCGCCGGTCTCCGAATACAGCAACGTCGCCACCATCGGCGCCGCCGACGGCCGGACCGGCTTCGACGCGATGTATGACGCCGATGCGCCGCGGTTTCTGCTCTCGCTGATCGACTCTTCGGCCTCGCGCGGCGCGTCCGGCACCGAGGTCGAATTCGCCAAGGAGCCGGATGCGAAGCTGCCCCTGGAGGCGATGGCGCACGTATCCGATGCCGAGCAGTCCAACACCAGCGTCATCTTCGACCGCGACGCCATCTTCAAGGTCTTCCGCCGGGTGAGCAGCGGCATCAACCCCGACATCGAGCTGAATCGCGTGCTGGGCCGCGCCGGTAACCCGCATGTCGCGCGGCTGCTGGGGACCTACGAGATGACTGGTTCGGACGGCGACGCCGACGCGGCGTGGCCGCTGGGCATGGTGACCGAGTTCGCCGCGAATTCCGCCGAAGGCTGGGCGATGGCCACCGCCAGCGTCCGCGACCTGTTCGCCGAGGGCGACCTCTACGCGTACGAAGTCGGCGGCGACTTCGCCGGCGAGTCCTATCGGCTCGGCGAGGCCGTGGCGTCGGTGCACGCGGCCCTGGCAGAGGCTCTGGGTACCTCGCAGGCCATCTTCCCCGTGGACAACGTGCTGTCGCGGCTGTCCTCGACGGTGGCGCTGGTTCCCGCGCTCGAGGAGCACGCGGCGACGATCGAAGAGCGATTCCAGAAGTTGGTCGCGGAGACGATCACCGTGCAGCGCATCCACGGCGACCTGCACCTGGGCCAGGTGCTGCGCACGCCGGAGCGCTGGTTGCTCATCGATTTCGAGGGCGAGCCTGGACAGCCGCTCGAGGAGCGCCGTGCGCCCGATTCCGCGTTGCGGGATGTGGCCGGCGTGCTGCGATCGTTCGAGTACGCGGCCTATGGACCGCTGGTCGACCAGGCGGACGACAAGCAATTGGCGGCGCGCGCCCGGGAGTGGGTCGAGCGCAACCGGACGGCATTCTGCGACGGCTACGCGTCTGCGTCCGGGATCGATCCGCGCGACTCGGCGCAGCTGCTCGCCGCCTACGAGTTGGACAAGGCCGTCTACGAGGCGGGCTACGAGGCGCGGCACCGGCCGGGCTGGCTGCCAATTCCGTTGCGCTCCATCGCTCGTCTCACCGCCGCCTAGCGGCGTCCGCAACCGCGGCGGAGCCGTCTGAAAGCATGTGCCTGTGCCGACTGAGATAAACAACAGCGAGTCGCGGTTGTCGTGGGTGCTGGCCGCGCTTGCGGGCGTGCTGGGTGCCACCGCCTTCACCCACTCCGCCGGCTACTTCGTGACGTTCATGACCGGCAACGCCCAGCGCGCGGTGCTCGGCTATTTCCGCGGCGACGTGCTCCTCTCGGTCACGGCGGGGGTGTTGATCGTCTGCTTCGTCGCGGGCGTGGTGGTTGCCTCGGTGTGCCGGCGGCATTTCTGGGTGGCGCACCCGCACGGCCCGACGGTGCTGACGACGTTCAGTCTGGCCGCGGCGGCCGTGGTCGATGTCGTCGACGAGGGCTGGGAAGAGAATCTGCTCGACTTCGCCCCAATCATGTTGGTGGCTTTCGGGATTGGCACCTTGAACACGTCGTTCGTCAAGGACGGCGAGGTGTCGGTCCCGCTGAGCTACGTGACCGGCACGCTGGTGAAGATGGGCCAGGGGATCGAACGCCACATCGCCGGCGGATCGGCGACGGACTGGCTGGGCTACTTCCTGCTGTTCGCCAGCTTCGCGGTCGGCGCGACGGTGGGCGGCTTCATCAGCACGCTGGTCAACGGGACGTGGATGCTGGTAGTGGCCACCGCGGTGTGCGGGCTGACCACCGGCTACACGTATTTCCATGCCGATCGCCGGGCCCTGCTCGACGAGGCGTGAAAAAGAGCATCGGCAGTAGCGCTACCGGTGCGCTACTGCCGATGCTGGCTTGTGGCCTCAGGTCGCGGGCTGGGTAGCCGCGGGCGGGCTGGCCGGTGCGGCGTTGACCGCGTTGAGGGTTTGCAGGATATCGGGCTTCATCGCGACCAACTGCTGGTTCCAGTAGGGCCAGGAGTGCGTCCCGTTGGCGGGGAAGTTGAACACCCCGTTGCGCCCGCCGGCGGCCACGTAGTTGTTCTGGAACTGCTCATTGGTGCGCAGCGTCATGCCCTCCAGGAACTTCGCCGGCATGTTGTCGCCGCCGAGGTCGCTGGGCGTGCCGTTCCCGCAGTAGACCCAGAGGCGGGTGTTGTTGGCGACGAGTCGCGGAATCTGGATCATCGGGTCGTTGCGCTTCCACGCCGGGTCGCTGGACGGCCCCCACATGCTGTTGGCGTTGTAGCCGCCCGCGTCGTTCATCGCCAGCCCGATCAGGGTGGGCCACCACCCCTCGGAGGGGTTGAGGAAGCCCGACAGCGCGGCGGCGTACGGGAATTGCTGCGGGTAGTAGGCCGCCAGGATCAGCGCGGAGCCGCCCGACATCGAGAGGCCCACGGCCGCATTGCCGGCCGGGGAGACCTGCTTGTTGGCCTGCATCCACTGCGGCATTTCCTGGGTCAGGAAGGTCTCCCACTTGTAGGTGTAGTTCTGTCCGTTACCCGACGAGGGCTGGTACCAGTTGCTGTAGAAGCTGGACTGCCCGCCGACCGGCATGATCACCGACAGGCCGGACTGGTAGAACTCCTCGAACGCGGGGGTGTTGATGTCCCAGCCGTTGTAATCGTCCTGCGCGCGCAGGCCGTCGAGCAGGTAGACGGCGTGCGATCCGCCGCCCTGGAACTGGACCTTGATGGTGCGGCCCATCGACGGCGAGGGCACCTCGAGGTATTCCACCGGAAGGCCGGGCTTGGAGAAGGCCCCCGCGACGGGGGAGCCGCCGGAGGCTACCGCGAGACCGGACAGCAGGGAGGCACCCACAGCCGCGATCGCCAGTCGGCGCGGCATGGTTGCCACTGCGCCACGCAACTTTTCGAAGAACGACATAGCTCTCTACCCATCCCAACTTTCATCTGCCGCATGGTGCGGTCGAATCTGTTCTCGGGGAGTGAAACACAGCGAGAGCACCGAATCCCATTGTCGCGGCCGGGATGACAGATCGCGGTTGGCTAACGATTGGGCCTCGCCGAGAAATCGTCACAGTCGGATCACGATCGTCTCTCGGAACCATGCGCCCATCTTGCGCTGCGATGGCGCATGCGCTAAGGCGGCCGCAGCGCCTAGGCGACCAGGCGACGTAAAAGCGTTGATGCCGTGACGATTCCGAGCACAGCAGCCACCACCAGCACGACGATGTCCAGGGGGTTGAAGGGGGTGCCGATCAGCAGACCGCGCAACGCGTTCACCTCGTAACTGAGTGGATTGACCTTGCTCAGCACGTGTAGCCACGTCGGCATCACGTCGACGGGATACAGCGCGTTGGACGCGAAGAACAACGGCATCGTGATCGCTTGGCCGATCCCCATCAGGCGGTCGCGGTTGCGCACCAGACCGGCCAGGGTCATAGACAGGCAGGCGAAGAACGCGGCGCCGAGCATGACGATGGCCATCGCGGCGACTATCCGCAGCGGATTGACCGTCAGGCCGACACCCATCACGTACGCCAAAGCGAGCACCCCGACCACCTGTGCCACCGAACGGACGCCGGCGGCGAACGCTTTGCCGGTGATCAGCGCCGACGCCGGGGCCGGCGTCACCATGAGTTTGGCCAGCACTCCGGCGTCTCGATCCCAAATGATTTGTATCCCATAGAAAATGGAGATGAACAGCGCCGACTGGGCGATGATTCCGGGCGCCAGAAACGCCAGATACGACACCGAGCCGGTGGGGATGACATGCAGGTGGCTGAACGTGGTCCCGAAGATCAACAGCCACAGCGCGGGCTGCACCATTCGGGTGACCAGCTCGGTCCGGTCATGTTGCAGCTTTTGCAGTTCGACGATCGCGAACGCCCCGATCCGGCTGGACAGCGCGCCGACTCGTTGCCAGCCGCGCGGGGCGCGGATCAGCGTGCCCGCCGCGGCGCTATCAACCGACACGACGCGCCACCTTTCTGCTGGAACGGATTTCACGAATGGACTCGCCGGCCTCCGCTGGATCCCCTTCCTCGTCCAGGCCCGATGCCGCGTAGTGGCGGAACACGTCCTCGAGGGTGGCCGACGGCGATACCGTCGCCTTCAACTTGTCGGGGGTGCCGACGGCACGCAGCTGGCCGCGGTGCATCAGTGCGACACGGTCGCACAGCGCGTCGGCCTCCTCCATGTAGTGGGTGGTCAGCAGCACGGTCATGCCGAACTGCGCCTGCATCTTTTGCACCTGGGCCCATACGCCGTCGCGCGCGATGGGATCCAGCCCGACGGTTGGTTCGTCGAGCACCAGCAGCGACGGGCGGTTGACCAGCGCCTGCGCCACCTCGAGACGGCGTACCATGCCGCCGGAGTAGGACGACGCCAGCCGGTCGGCCACCTCCATGAGATCCATGGCGACCAGCGCCTGATCGACGCGATCGGCGCGCTCGCTGCGGGGCACGCCGTACAACCGGGCGAACCACGCCACATTCTGCCGGCCGGTGAGCGCGGGCTCGATCGAAAGTTGCTGCGGCACATAGCCGATATTGCTTCTGATGCCGGTGGTTTGGCGGCGCGCGTCCATCCCGAAGATACGCAGTTCGCCGTGCTGCACGGGGGTCAGCGTGGTCAGCATCCGGACCATGGTCGTCTTACCGGCGCCATTCGGCCCCAGCAGGCCCATGGTTTCGCCGGGCCGCACCTGCAATGTCACGTCGTCGACGGCGGTGAACTGGCCATAGCGATAGGTCAGGTTTCGGCCGTCGACCGCCATCGGCAGCGATCCGCTCATGGTCGCCGCTCTTGAAGTTTTCGGGTCATCATGTCGAGGACCTCCATTCCCTTTGTCAAAGACTCGATTTGGTCGTCGTCGAGTTCGTCGATCACCTCGGACAGCAATGCGCGCCGGGTGGCGCGGGATGCGTCGACGATCTGCTGGGCGGGCTCGGCGAGCCGGAGCTGGCAGACCCGGCGGTCGGTGTCTCCCGCCGTCCGTAGCAACAGTCCGCCGGACACCAGCTTGGTGACCAGGGTCGAGGCGGTGTTGGGCACCAGCCCGAGCTCGGCGGCCGCGG
>NZ_LZMB01000196.1 GCF_001673555.1 Mycobacterium sp. 1165178.9
GCAGCGCGGTGCGAAGCTGGCCGCGCGCATCACCGCCGAAATCACCCGGATTCTGACCGGCGTCGAGATCCATCCCGGTGCCGTCTTGGGCCCCGGCTTGTTCATCGACCACGCGACCGGTGTGGTGATCGGTGAGACCGCCGAGGTGGGCGAGGACGTGACCCTCTACCACGGCGTCACCCTCGGCGGCAGCGGCAGGGACACCGGAAAACGACACCCCACCATCGGTGATCGGGTGACCATCGGCGCCGGAGCGAAGATTTTGGGAGCGATCAAAGTCGGCGACGACAGCCGCATCGGAGCCAACGCCGTGGTGGTCAAGGAGGTTCCGTCGAGCTCGGTGGTCATCGGGGTGCCGGGGCAGGTCATCAGCCGCAGCCGTCCAGGCAGTCCGGACGACTCGATGATGCCCGACCTTGTCGGCGTCAGCCTGCAGTCGCTGCTGACCCGCGTAACCAAACTCGAAGCCCAAGCCGACGGCTCCCAAACCAACCATGTCATCAGGCCGCCCGAAGCCGGTGTCTGGCACGGCGAGGATTTCTCGATCTGAGCGCGGCTGCGAAAGAGTGTGGAGCTCAGCTCGACACACTGTGATCGCCGGTATTCGCCAGCCTGCACCGAAACCCTCACCGCCGCGTGCGACCGGCTTGAGCTCGGCGAAGTATTACTCACGCTGAACATAACGCTGCCTTGGAATGCATGGCCACCCGCAGCGTTGCACAGTGAGTTATGACCACGATGCGTGACGGCGCCGCCCCCGAGAAACACTCATGACCGAGCTGCATCTGGCGGTGGGGCTGGATGGCTACGGTTGGCATCCCCAGGCGTGGCGATACGCGTTCGCGCACAACGCGACCGGTGGCGGCCAACTCAGCGGTCGCTATTGGGCCGCGCTGGCCCGCACCGCCGAACGTGGGCTGCTGGACTTCCTCACGATTGACGACAGCCTGGGCGCGCAACCCGGGCGCCGGTCAGAGATCTCGCCGAGGCGCCTGGCGGGACGCGCCGATGCCACGCTGGTGGCCGCCCGGATCGCGCCGGCCACCCTACACATCGGCTTGATTCCCGTTGCGACGGTCACGCACACCGAGCCGTTCCACATCTCGAAAGCGATTGCGACACTCGACCATATCTCGCACGGCCGGGCCGGCTGGCAGGTTCGGGTGAGCCCCGCGGCGCACGAAGCGGCGCTGTTCGGCCGGCGGTCTGCCCCCGATGGCGGCGAACTGATCGACGAAGCGGCCGACGCTGTGGAGGTGGTGCGCCGCCTCTGGGACAGCTGGGAGGATGACGCCGTCATCCGCGATGTCGCGACCGGTCGCTACATCGACCGCGACAAGCTGCATTACATCGACTTCGCCGGAAAACATTTCTCGGTCAAGGGGCCCTCGATCACCCCGCGGCCACCGCAGGGCCAGCCGGTGGTGACGGCGCTGGCACACGCGCCGAGGGTCTACGATTTCGCGGCCGCCAACGCCGACCTGGTGTTCGTCACCCCGCACGACGAGGGCTCGCTGCGCACGATTTTGGCCGAGGTCAGCCACGCGCAGCGCGCCGCGGGCCGAATGCTCCTGGTCTACGCCGACCTGGTCGTGTCGCTAGCCGACGATCCGATGGCCCCGGCGGCGGCCCTCTCGTCCGACGCGCACGTATTCACCGGCAGCACAAGCCATCTGGCAGACCTTCTGCTCGCCTGGCAGGATGCCGGGGTCGACGGGGTGCGGCTACGGCCCGCGATCAACGCCGTCGACCTGCCCGCCATCGTCGACGACCTGGTGCCGCGACTACAGCACGCGGGCCGGTTCCGCACCGGCTACCGCGACGGCGAGACACTGCGCGAACGCCTGGGTCTAGCGTCCGCACCGAACCGCTACGCGACGGTGCCGTCATGACCGTCACTCCCCTGTCGATCCTCGACCTCGCGCCCATCAGCGCCGGCAGCGACGCCGCGACAGCACTGCGCAACACCATCGATCTGGCCCAGCACGCCGAGCGCTGGGGCTATCGGCGCTACTGGCTGGCCGAACATCACTTCGTCGCGGTGGCCAGCTCGTCACCGGTGACGCTGATCGGCCAGATCGCCGCCGCCACAGAACGAATCCATGTCGGGTCGGCGGCGGTACAGGTCGGCCACACGACGGCGCTTGCCGTGGTGGAGAGCTTCGGCATCCTCGACGCGCTCTATCCGGGCCGCATCGACATGGGGCTGGGCCGATCCGGGCAGCGGCGCCAAGAGGCGGCCACCTCGTCTCCGGCCGCATCCGAACGTGCGCCCACGCCCTGGCGTGAGGTAGCCGGGGTTGTCATCCCCACTCCCTTCGACCAGACGCCGCTGATGAAAAGCGACCTGATCCGGGCTCAGGGCTCCGTCCTCGCTCAACCGTGCGCGCAACCCCAGGACTTCGCAGAACAGCTGGCCGCGATCGAAGCGATGCTAGACGGCACCTACACCGTCAATGGCCATGAACTACATGCCGTTCCGGGCGAGCACGCCCAGTTGACGCCATGGATCTTCGGCAGCACCAAGGGTCAAAGCGCCGAAGTGGCGGGTGCGCGTGGACTTCCGTTCGTCGCGAGCTACCACATCACCCCCGGCACCGCGATCGACGCGATCGCCGCGTACCGCAACGCGTTTCGCCCGTCCGCCCGGCTATCCGAGCCGTATGTGGTGGTGTCGGCCGACGTCGTGGTAGCCGAGGACAGCGCCACCGCACGCCACCTAGCGTCCGGTTACGGCCGGTGGGTGCATTCCATCCGCAGCGGCCAGGGCGCCATCCCCTACCCGGATCCCGACTTTTGCCAGCCGTTGACCGAGGACGAGCAGGCGCTGGTGGCCGACCGCACCGCAACACAATTCGTCGGCAACCCGGACGAAGTCGCCGACCGGCTCGAGCTGCTGCGCCGGGCCACCGATGCCGACGAACTGGTGATCACCTCCGTGACGCACCGGCATGTCGATCGGCTGCGCTCGCATGAACTGATCGCCAAACGATGGGGATTGACCGGATGATCGTTCGAGAAGCGGGCCGCCGCAAGCAGATACATCTAGGTGCGCACTTCCCCGGGGTGAACAACACCACGGTGTGGTCCGATCCGAGCGCCGGCAGCCAGATCGAGTTCGAATCGTTTGTGCACCTTGCCAAGTCAGCCGAACGAGGACTGTTCGACTTCTTCTTCCTGGCCGAAGGCCTGCGGCTGCGTGAGCATCGCGGCAAGATTCACGACCTCGACGTCGTCGGCAGGCCGGACACCTTCACGGTGCTGGCCGCGCTCGCCGCGGTCACCGACAAGCTCGGCCTCGCCGGCACCATCAATACCACGTTCAACGAACCCTACGAGGTGGCAAGGCAATTCGCGACGCTGGACCATTTGTCGGACGGCCGGTCGGCCTGGAACATGGTCACCTCGTCGGACGCGTTCACCGGCGAGAACTTCCGCCGCGGCGGGTTTCTCGCCCATACCGACCGGTACCGCAGAGCCGAGGAATTCATCACCGTGGCGCGGCGGTTCTGGGACAGCTGGGCGCCCGAGGCGGTGGTCGCCGACGTCGACGCCGGAGTCTATGCCGATCCGGCGCTGATCGGCAGCATCGAACACGACGGTCCGCAATTTCGCGTCCGCGGCGTCGCCTCGCTGCCCGCCGGACCGCAAGGCCATCCGGTGCTGCTGCAGGCCGGTGACTCCGACGACGGTCGCGACTTCGGCGCCAAGCACGCCGACGCCCTGTTCACCTTGCACGGGTCGCTCGAGGTGGGCCAACGCTACTACGCGGACGTGAAGAGCCGTGCCG
>NZ_LZMB01000197.1 GCF_001673555.1 Mycobacterium sp. 1165178.9
GGTAGATGACGAAGGCCTTCCGGTTGCCCGACCGCTATACACCGCCCGCAATGAAGCGCTGACGTTCGCAGTAGCGACCTGGTGGGCCGTGAGCCTTTTCGCAGTGGCCCTATTCGCGCGCGCACGCATCACCCTTGACCGAGTCCGCTACGACCGATGGCAACAGAGCTTCGACCGCCTCGTCGAGCGACGATAAGCAGCGCGCCCACCTGGTAGTCCTCGTCCCGTAAATCCCCAACTCAGTCCCCGCGGTGAACGTCTGCGGGGACTGAGTTTCCGTATCCCACAAGCGCCTTCGCTACTGCGTGCGGCCGCTTCGGCGCAGCCTCGGCGACAGCGTTGTCGGTGTGCAACAACGCTTCGCACCTCCGTTGTCGGTTTCCGGCAAACACCGTCGAGCCCGCGCGCGCCACCATGGAATTAACCCCATGAGAAACGCTCGACCGCACCGAAATTTCGCCCACCATGGGCGTCCGAGTCGTCAGCGGCGGCAGCCTCCTTTGGCCCGCCCCTGACGACGCTCCCCGATAACGCTCCCCGGTAGAAGAAAGGACATCGCTCAAAATGACCAGTAACGAATCCATCTGGATGACAAGACAGCAGTACACCCGCCTGCGGAACACACTCAACGAGTTGCGGTCGCGGCTGATCGTTGAAGTTCCTGACGACCTGATGGACTTCGACGCGAAACGCTCAGCGCTACAACGGCGTATTAGCGAGATTCAGAACCTGTTGGCGAGGGCGGTCATTGGCGAGAACCCCGCCAGTGACTCCATTGCCAAACCGGGCATGGTCTTAACCATCCGCTACGACTTCACCGGTGAGACCGAAACTTTCCTGCTAGGCAGACGCGGCAGCGAAGGCGCCGACATCACGGTCTACTCGATGGCGTCGCCGTTGGGTCGCGTGATAGCCGGCGCGCGGCCCGGCGACCAACGCATCTACTCAATTCCCGGTGAGGCGGGACGACTGGTGACGCTGCTGGCGGCCGTGCCCTATGAGATGCACCTAACGAAGGGCGCTCGGTCACAGGCAGCGACCCAAGCACCTTGCCAACAGCGCGCGCCCCGGAAACTAACCACGCCAGAGATGTTCGCTTCGCGTGGGGGCCGTGACCTTAACCGACCGCCACGTGAGGAGAGCAACGAACAGCATCAGCACGGAGCCCGCTTTGAGTTCGCCGCACGGCTGTGAGCGGACTGGCCAGGTTACGTCCATCACTGACCGTCCCGCCCACCCAGGTGTGATCACATGATCTTCGAAGTAATCGACCCGGTGACGATCATGTTTCTCTTGCTGGCGGGTTTGGGCCTAATAATGGCCGTCGCGTACGGACGCATGTGATTCGGCGCGTTAAGCCGCACCCACTGCGTCGTCGTCTTCGCCGTCTTCGCTCTCGCACAGCACATCCTCGGGATGATGGAAGGTGTTGATTCGCGGTTGCCCGCGATCGAGGTGCGGCGGCGGTATCCATTCGGTGTCGCCGTTGGCGCGTTTTCGGGTCGTCCAGCCCTTCTCGAGGAGCCGGTGGTGAGTGCCGCAGGCCATGGCGAGTTGGTCGATGTCGGTGCGGTACGTCCTGGCCCAATCTTGGACGTGGTGGACCTCGCAGTAATAGCCGGACACGTCGCAGCCGGGATGTGAGCACCCACGGTCCTTGGCATACAGGACAATTCGTTGACCGGGCGAGGCAAGACGCTTGGTGTGATACAGCGCCAACGCCTTGCCCTTATCGAAGATCGCGAGGTAATGGTGGGCATGACGGGCCAGGCGGATGACGTCCGACATCGGCAGGATGGTGCCACCGCCGGTCAAGCCCTTCCCGGCGGCGGCTTCGAGGTCAGTGAGTGTGGTGGTCACGATGATGCTGGCCGGTAATCCGTTGTGCTGACCCAAGTCTCCGCTGGCCAGCATCGCTCGCAGCGCCGCGTTGAGCCCGTCGTGGTTGCGCTGCCCCGTGGTTCGGGTGTCGCGCTGCACCGCTTCTTCCGCAGGGGCGCCGTCGACGACCGGCGTGTCGTCGTCGTGGTTGCACATGCCGGGCGCGGCGAGCTTGGCCAGCACCGCCTCCCAGCTGGCTCGCGCCTCCGGCGTCAGCCATCCACTCAGGCGCGACATCCCGTCGGCCTGCTGATTGCCGAGCACCAACCCACGCACCCGCGCCCGGTCCTCGTCGGTGTAGCTGCCGTCAGGGTTGAGGCAGTCCATCAGGCGGCGGGCAAGTTTGGCGAGCTGATCGGGTCGAAACTCGGTCGCCCTGTCCGCCAAGTGCTTCTCGGCATGCTCGCGGGTGTCGAAGTCGACGGACGCGGGCAACTGGTGGAAAAGCCGCCGTATCACCGCCACGTGGTCGGCACCGATGGTCCCGTTGCGCTGGGCCGCTGCCGTCGCGGGCAGCACCGGCGGCAACGGCTCACCGGAAACTGCCCGGCGAGGCCCAAGATCGGCCGCCTCGGCGATCCGGCAGCCGGCCTCGGCGCGGGTGATATGCAGCCGGTCGGCCAACACCCAGGACAGCTTGCCGCCGAGCTCGGTTGAATCCCCTTGTTCACCAAGCTGATTGATGAGCTGATGGGTAGGCGCTTGAAGTTTGCGTGTCTCGCACTCGAGTGTCTCCAGCAGCTGCAACCGCTCCGGGTTGGTCAGCGCTTCATACGAATGCTCACGGAAGCGAGAGACGATGGCGCGCAAAGCGTCAACGTCATCCTGGAGCTCCTCGCGAGTATTCGAAAGCATGTTCGAATACTACGGCCGCCCACCGACAAAAAGCGCCGCGATGAAACCGCCGGGACGAAAGTGGCGCAAGCGATTTCGGGCTGACGCCCTCTCAAGGACGGACGGACGGACGCCCGGGGCCGAAGCCCGCACCCCCTTTTTGGGCCGAAGCCCGAAGCCCTACTTCTGTTCGTAGGTGGCGTGGATGACCGCCCGCGCGATGGCGTGCTGGAACAGGTTGAAGCCGAGGAAGGCCGGGCTGGCGTCCTCGGGAAGATCCAGCTTGTCGGTGTCCACGGCGTGCACGGCGATGTAGTACCGGTGTGGGCCGTGGCCCTCCGGCGGCGCGGCCCCGATATACCGGCGCTTGCCGGCGTCGTTCACCAGCGTCAGCGCATCCCCGGGCAGGTTGCTGCCATCGCCGGCGCCCGCGGGCAGCTCGGTAACGTCGGCAGGCAGGTTGGCCACCGCCCAATGCCAGAAACCGGAGGCCGTCGGGGCGTCGGGGTCATACACGGTGACGGCAAAGCTGCGGGTCTCGTCCGGGAATCCCGACCAGCTCAGCTGGGGGCTGACGTCTTCACCGCCCGCACCCATGATTCCGCTGACTTGCGGATTGGCCAGTGGCTGACCGTCGGTAACCGATTGCGAGGTCAATGTGAAGGTCGGCAGCTTCGGCAACGATGCGTACGGGTCAGGAGCAGTGCTCATGGCGGTCCTCTCGTGTGATCGGCGTGCGTTTGTGGTCTAGCAGTGGGTCAGCGTCTAGCAGTGGGTCAGGAAGTAGGCCAGCACTTCCGTGCCGAACCGCAGCGCATCGATGGGTACCCGCTCATCGACGCCGTGGAACAGCGCGGTGAAATCGAGATCCGGCGGCAACCGCAGCGGGCTGAACCCGAAACAGCGAATACCCAAGCGCGCGAACGATTTCGCGTCGGTGCCACCGGAAAGCATATACGGCACGGTACGGGCGCCCGGGTCGTGCTCCAGCACTGCGTCGTCCATGGCATCGACCAGGTCGCCGTCGAAGCTGGTCTCATACGACGAGAAGTCCTTGATCCACTCGCGCGTCACGTCCGGCCCCAGCAGCTCGTCGATCTCGGCCTCGAACGCCTCCTTGCGCCCAGGCAGGATGCGGCAGTCCACCACCGCCTCGGCGATCGCCGGTACGACGTTGGCCTTGTATCCGGCCTTGAGCATGGTGGGGTTCGCGGTGTCGTGCAGCACCGCCTTGAGCATGCGGGCCATCGGGCCCAGCTTTTCGATCACTCCCCGCAGGTCGCCCGATTCGGTGTCGAAGGTCAGCCCGGTCTCCTCGCTGACGGCGGCGAGGAACTGCGCCACCGTGTCGGTCACCACGAGCGGAAACTGGTGGCGGCCCAATCGGGCGACGGCCTCGGCGACGGCGGTGACGGCGTTCTGGTCGTGCACCATCGAGCCGTGGCCGGCCGGGCCCCGGGCGGTGAGCTTCATCCACGACAGCCCCTTTTCGGCTGTCTCGATCAGATAGAGCCGGCGTTCTCCCCCGTCGCGGCGGGGCACCGTCAGCGAGAACCCGCCCACCTCGCCGATCGCCTCGCTGACACCGGCGAAGAGCTCCGGGCGGTTGTCAACCAGCCACCGGGCGCCGAAGGTCCCGCCGTGTTCTTCGTCGGCGATGAACGCGAAGACCAGGTCGCGTGGCGGCACGATGCCCGCGCGCTTCAACTGGCGGGCCACCACGATCATCATGCCGACCATGTCCTTCATGTCGACTGCGCCGCGACCCCAGACGAAACCGTCTTTGATGGCGCCGGAGAACGGGTTTACGCTCCACTCGGTCGGCTCGGCAGGGACCACGTCGAGATGCCCGTGGATCAGCAACGCGCCGCGCGACCTGTCGGCGCCCGGCAGGCGGACGAAAACGTTGCCGCGGCCCGGTGCGCCGGATTCGACATACTCCGGCGCGTAACCGACCTCAGCGAGCTGCTCGGCGATCCACTGCGCGCAGTCGGCCTCGCCCTTGGTCGTTTCCGGTTCGCCGGTATTGGTGGTGTCGAACCGGATCAACTTGCTGACAACCTCGACCACGTCGTCGCTCGGGTTGGTTGGCACCTCGGTCGCCCCGCTCTGAATGGTCACAACCACCTTTCCTACCATTGCCTCGGCTGGACGGCTCGATGCCGATCATCGTGCCGTTCCCAGGAGCTGGATTGGGTTCGCGGCGCGCGATCCGATAGCCTTAGCTGCCAACCCATGCTGGTTTGGCCTTGTCCGAGTGGCGGAATGGCAGACGCGCTAGCTTGAGGTGCTAGTGCCCTACTAATGGGCGTGGGGGTTCAAGTCCCCCCTCGGACACACGACTGAGGCGAGCGAAATGCACGCTTGCGTTGATTTCCGAGCCGACGGCGTGTGTTGAGCGGCGCAGCCGCGATCACACCCTGTAATTCACTGCCGGAGATGCCGCTTCGGTGGCGGGTAGACGCCCCTGGCGATCGTCGCCGACAGCCATCCGATGGCCCACCCGCCGCACACCAGCAGGAACGTATGCCGGCTGGCGGCGTCGCCCGTCGTCGAAACCACCGCCAAGATGACCGCCCATACGATCGCGCAACCGATGCTGTAGGCCGTGTAGGTGCCGTGACGCCGTCTCATTTCGCGGATCCTCTCGGTCGTGCCTGACCCCGCAGCCAACCCGAACTCTGCCACCGCACTCGGCCCGACGCACGTAGCCTGGAACCAGGCCCAGTAGCCGGGAGCGTAAACGAATGAACCCATCGAGTCGCTTTGTCCGGCGGACATCACCGAAGACGTTCGTCGACCGACGCGAGGCCGGGCGCGAGCTGGCAAAGTGGCTGGCGGCGTATCGGGGCCGGGGCGATGTACTGGTATTCGGACTGGCCCGTGGCGGTGTGCCGGTTGCCTGGGAGATCGCCGCGTCTCTGGGGGCGCCGCTCGACGTTTTCCTGGTCCGCAAGCTCGGAGTACCGCAGTGGTCGGAATTGGCGATGGGCGCTTTGGCCAGCGGTGGTGGCGTGGTGATGAACCGGGACGTGGTGGTCAGCCTGCACGTCACCGACGAGCAGGTGCGCGAGGTGATCGACAGCGAGACGGCCGAGCTGCTGCGGCGTGAACACGCCTACCGGGGCGGTCGCCCGATCGCCGACCTGCGCGACCAGATCGTCATCCTGGTCGACGACGGAATCGCAACGGGCGCAAGCATGCTCGCCGCCGTACGCGCCGTCCGGGCCGCCGGCCCGAAATCGATCGTGGTTGCCGTTCCGGTGGGACCGGAGTCCACCTGCCGCGAGCTTCTACGAGAGGCTGACGACGTGGTGTGCGCGAGCACACCGCCGGGATTCGAAGCCGTCGGACAGGTCTACGACGACTTCCATCAGATCAGTGACGACGAGGTCCGCGAACTGCTCACCACGCCGACTTACTGAGCGCGAAACCGCCAGTGACCGACAGGAAATTACCTGGTGGGCTCGTCGCCGCGGCCCTCGGCCGCGACCCTGGGCTCCTCGGTCTGCGCGGTCTCCCTGGTGGTGGCCGGTTCGTCCTCTGCCGGGGCTTCCTCGGGGTAGTCGACGTAGTCGTTCTCGTCAACCCGTGTCTCGTCGGCCTGTGCCTCGTCGGCAGCCGGCGCTTCGTCGCCTCCCACGTCACGCCGCTGGCGCTCGCGCAGGGCGTCGAGGATCAACAACACCACGCCCACCACGCTCGCGGCGATGCACACCCAGGCCACCAGTTCATTGCTCGTGACGACGGCGAACACCAACGCGACTAGGCCGATAAGGGCCAGTACCAGCGCAATGATGAGCATCAGTCATCCTCCAAGCGACGAGCGGGACCGCGGTTTCATGCCCTAGTGTGCCAACCCCGAAGCTCAGCGAGTGACCGGCACGTCCTAAAAGCTAGTTGTTGCCCCGGTTGAACTGGTCGAAGCTGCCCGCGTCCGCGCTGGAGTCCACGGGTGCCGCGGATCCGCGCTGCCCGAGTTCTTCCAGCTGAGACTCCAGGTAGGTCTTGAGCCGGGTGCGGTATTCGCGCTCGAATGTACGGAGCTGCTCGAGACGGCCTTCCAGCACAGTGCGCTGCTGGTTGATGGTGCCCATGATCTCGGAGTGCTTGCGTTCCGCGTCGGCCTGCAGGGCGTCGGCCTTCTCCTGGGCCTGTCGCAGCTGGGCCTCGGAGCGGGTCTGCGCATCAGCGAGCATCGCGTCTGCGCGCTGGCGGGCCTCGGTGACCGTGGCCTCGGCGGTGCTGCGCGCCTCGCTGAGAATCTGGTCGGCATTGGCGCGGGCGTCGGCCAGCATCTTCTCCGACTCGGTCCTGGCCGTGGTGGTCAGGCGGTCGGCGGTGTCCTGTGCCAGCGTCAGCACCCGAGCGGCCTTCATGGCCTGTTCCTCGTTGTTGACCGCAGCGGCCGGGGCTGCGGCGGGCGCCGGCTTGACCGGTTCCGGTTCGGGGACGGGCTCGCGTACGGGAATCGCCTGAGTGGGCGCGGCGGCCGCAGCCGGGGTGGCCGAGCCACCACCGGAGGCGAGCTCCTGGTCCAGCTCTTCGATCCGCTGGCGCAGATCGCTGTTCTCTTCGATGAGCCGCGTCAGCTCGGCTTCCACCAGATCGAGGAAGGCATCGACCTCGTCTTCGTTATACCCCCGCTTGCCGATCGGTGGCTTACTGAACGCCACATTGTGGACGTCGGCTGGTGTAAGCGGCATTGTTTCGTCCCCTCAAGTTCCTGTCGAACGTTCTGGAAAGTGTAGAACGCAGTGGTAGCCGTCGTGCAACTGCCGTCCATCCTGTCACACCAGGCGCGACGGTTGCTGATTAGCCCAATAAATAAGGACCAATTTCAAACTTTGAGGGCAATAAAATCCGAAACCTTAGAATTTTTAAATCGCGGGAACCAAACCGACGCTAAAACGTGGCCGAACCGTCTCCGGGCCGGAATGGGTTCATCGCGATGGGCCGCATGGGCGCTAAGCCGCGGCGCCGAACGCCAGCTGCATGCCGATGAACGCGACGAGCAACAGCACCATGATCGACAGGTCGAAGCGGACCGCCCCGATGGTGAGCTGCGGGATGAGCCGGCGGAGCAGTTTCACCGGCGGATCCGTGATCGACAGGATGATCTCCAGCACCACGACGGTGATCCCCGTCGGGTGCCAGTCCCGACTGAACGAGCGGATGAACTCCACCACGACCCGAGCGATGAGCAGCAGCCAGAAAATGAATAGCGCAAACCCAAGGATCTGAAAGAACAACACCAACTGAAGTGCCCCGACCTTACCTCTGAGATGCTCGGCGATGCCGAGCGCCGCGGACCGGCGCGGCGCCTGCCAGCGTACCGACTCCGGGTAACAGGCCGTATCTCACGTCGCCCCGGGACCCGGCGACGATCCGGGGCGCCCAACGGGAGGCGGACGGCGGATGTGGCTATTGGTAAGCGTAGAAACCGGTTTCGGCGATCCGGCGGCGCTCCTCCGGGGATACGTCCACGTCGGCGGGTGACAGCAGGAACACCTTGGTCGCGACCTTGTCGAAGGAGCCGCGCAGTGCGAAGGCCAGGCCGGCCGCGAAGTCGACGAGCCGCTTGGCATCGGCGTTGTCCATCGACACCAGGTCCATGATGACCGGGGTGCCGTCGCGGAAACGCTCACCGATGGTGCGGGCCTCGCTGTAGTCCTTGGGCCGCAGCGTGGTGATCTTCGAGAGCGGGTGGCCCTCTTCGAACATCATCGCCATCCGGCGCGGGTCCATCGCCAGCGCTCCGCGGGTGGAGTTGCGCAACCACGACCCGAAGCGCGGGCCGCCCCGCTCGCCCCGGTCGAACTCGCGGGGGTGGACGGCGCCGTAGCGGGGCTCGTCCCCGTAGCCGCCGCGGTAACCGGCGGGCGGCGGATAGTCGGCGGGCTCGCGGCGCGGGTCGTCGTAGTCGTCTTGCTCGTAGCGACCGTATCCGTCGTCAAATCGCGGGCGCGGAAAACCGCGGGACGGAGCGTGGTCGTCGTAATACTCGTCCTCGTAGTCGTCCATTGGGGCCATACCGAAATAGGCCTTGACTTTGTGCAGTGTGCTCATTGCGTTGACCCTTCTAGCCCCTGGGAGTACTGGTGTCAATGATAAAGCTGTTACTACAGTGACTACTTACGGTGACGGTAACCGCCGTGGACCCAATAGCGCGGTACCGACACGCACACATGTCGAACCGTGTTTGACGGCAATTTCGAAGTCGTTGGACATGCCCGCGGACAACCCGACCGCGTCGCGATGCGACTCGAGAACGCGCCGATGCTCGGATTGGAGCCGGTCAAAGGCCTCGTCGGGGTCCGAGTCCAGCGGCGGAATACCCATGAGCCCGACCAGGTCCAGGTTCTTGGAGTCCTCGACCTGGTCGCACACCTGGTCGACGGCGCCTGGTCGCGATATGTCGACGCCGCCGCGGGACTCGTCGCCGTCGAGGCTCACTTGAACGTAGATCCGCATCGGGGCGGTGCGGCGGCCCTCGGCCAGGGCCGCGGCCACACCCTTGTCGAGCGCGCTCACCAGCTGTGCACTGTCGACCGAGTGCGCGGTGTGCGCCCAGCTTGCCACCGATTTGGCTTTATTCCGCTGGATATGACCGACCATGTGCCAGCGCGGATTTCCCACTTCCCCGTGCGCCGAGGCCGCCAACAATCGGGTGACTTCCGCCACTTTTGCCCTCGCTTCCTGGTCACGCGATTCGCCGACGACGCGGCAACCCAATCGGCACAAAGTCACAACGTCGGTTGCTGGGAAGTATTTGGTAATCGGTAAAACTTCGATTTCGCCCACATTGCGACCCGCCGCCTCGGCGGCCGCTGCGAGGCGCGAGCGCACCGATGCCAACGCGTGGGTCAATTCCGAGTCGCGGTCACTCCGATTGTCGGGGGCTGGAATTCCTACCGCCATCGCGGTCACTCCATCCAGACCAGTGAGGCCAGCCGGCCGGTCGGCGCATCCCGCCGATGACTGAACAACGCCGGGTCGTCAACCGTGCACCGTGGATCGATATCGATCGCCGTGACACCCAGATCCCTTAGCTGGCAAGCGATTCCCGCCCGCAGGTCGAGCCCGGGAGTTCCTGCGGCGGTGGTGGTACGGCTGCCCGGCAACGCCGCCTCGACCTCGTCGGCCATGGCGGCGGGCACTTCGTAATTGCGCCCGCTGACCGCCGGGCCCAGCAGCGCCGAGATGTCTTGGGGTTGCGCGCCGAGCTCCAGCATCGCCTCCACCGTTCGGGTCACCACCCCGCGTTGGGCGCCGACCCGGCCGGCGTGCACCGCCGCGGCGACACCGGCACGCGCATCGGCCATCAACACCGGGACGCAGTCGGCGGTGACCACCGCCAGGGCAAGTCGCGCAGTGCGCGTCACCAACGCGTCGGTGTCGTCGACCGCGGTGTCACGCGCTCCGTCGACCACCTCGACCCGGTCACCGTGGACCTGGTTCATCCACACCACCCGGCCGGCGCGCAGGCCGACCGTGGCGGCCAGCCGGGCCCGGTTCTCGGCCACCGCCGCCGGATCGTCCCCGACGTGGTCGCCCAGGTTGAAGGTGTCGAAGGGCGGCTTCGAGACACCACCGGCGCGGGTGGTGGTGACCCGCCTGATGCGAACGCTCACGTGACCAGTATCCGGAGCGCGGTGCCTGCCAGGGGGCAGCGCCATCCGGCCGCGGCCGGTTTGTCGCGCGCTGGCAAGCAAATTGAGACCCTCAGCGGCGCATGAACGGCGGCACGTCGACGTCATCGTCATCGCCGCCAATATTCAAGGTCGATCCGTTGGTATGGACGGGGACGCTGACGGCGTCGACCGGTTCGAACAACGTCGAGGTGAGCTTGCCCGCCTTCGCCGACTCGATCCGGTGCGCGCCGCCCTTTTCTTCCTTGTCGGCACTGCCGCCGATCACGGGTTTGCGGCCGGCGCCGGCGGCGTCGAACCCCGCGGCGATGACGGTGACACGCACCTCGTCGCCCAGCGAATCGTCGATCACGGTGCCGAAGATGATGTTGGCGTCCTGGTGGGCGGCGTCCTGCACCAGCGAAGCCGCCTCGTTGATCTCGAACAGACCCAGGTCGCTGCCGCCGGCGATCGACATCAGCACGCCGTGGGCGCCCTCCATCGAGGCTTCGAGCAGCGGCGAGTTGATGGCGATCTCGGCGGCCTTGAGCGAACGTCCCTCGCCGCGGGCGGAACCGATGCCCATCAAGGCCGTGCCCGCGCCGGACATGATGCCCTTGACGTCGGCGAAGTCCACGTTGATCAGGCCCGGGGTGGTGATCAGGTCGGTGATGCCCTGGACGCCGTTGAGTAGCACCTCGTCGGCGCTGCGGAAGGCGTCCATCAGCGATACCGCGGCGTCGCCCATCTGCAGCAGCCGGTCGTTGGGAATCACGATCAGGGTGTCGCAGCTCTCCCGCAGGGCAGAGATGCCGCTCTCGGCTTGGTTGCCGCGGCGCTTGCCCTCGAACGAGAACGGCCGGGTGACCACACCCACCGTCAACGCGCCCAGTTTGCGCGCGATGCTCGCGACGACGGGCGCCCCGCCGGTCCCGGTCCCGCCGCCCTCACCGGCGGTGACGAACACCATGTCCGCGCCGCGGAGCAGCTCTTCGATCTCGTCCTTGGCGTCCTCGGCGGCCTTGCGGCCGACTTCCGGGTCCGCCCCGGCCCCGAGGCCTCGCGTGGATTCGCGCCCGACGTCTAGTTTGACGTCGGCATCGCTCATCAACAGCGCCTGAGCGTCCGTGTTGATCGCGATGAACTCCACGCCTTTGAGGCCTTGTTCGATCATCCGGTTGACGGCGTTGACGCCGCCACCACCGATACCCACGACCTTGATGACGGCCAGGTAGTTGTGCGGGGGGGTCATCATTCGTCTTCCTCCCTGATGGGCTTGGCTCAGCTCTCCC
>NZ_LZMB01000198.1 GCF_001673555.1 Mycobacterium sp. 1165178.9
ACTTTTCGGTGTGGGAGATCTGGGCTGCGTTGCTCGGCGGGGGACGGGTGGTGGTGGTGCCCGAAGAGGTCACCGGCGCCCCGCAGGATTTTCACGACCTGTTGGTCGCTGAGGGGGTCACTGTGTTGACCCAGACTCCCTCGGCGGTGGCCGCGCTGTCCCCGCAGGGCTTGGAGTCGGTTGCGCTGCTGCTCGGTGGGGAGGCCTGCCCGCCGGAGGTGATCGAGCAGTGGGCGCCGGGGCGGGTGGTGATCAACGCCTACGGCCCTACCGAGGCCACGGTGTATGCGGCGATGAGCGCCCCGCTGCGCCCGGGGTCGGCGGGGGTGCCGATTGGGTCACCAGTGACCGGGGCGGCGTTGTTCGTGCTGGATGGCTGGTTGCGCCCGGTGCCGGTCGGGGTGATCGGGGAGTTGTATGTGGCCGGCGCCGGGGTGGGGGTGGGTTATGTGGGCCGGGCCGGGTTGACCGGGTCCCGGTTTGTGGCCTGCCCCTTCGCCGGGGCACCCGGACAGCGCATGTATCGGACCGGGGATCTGGTGTGCTGGCGCACCGATGGGCAGCTGGCCTATCTGGGCCGCGCTGATGAGCAGGTCAAGATCCGCGGCTATCGCATCGAGCTCGGCGAGGTTCAGGCCGCCCTGGCCGGGTTGGTTGGGGTGGATCAGGCGGTGGTGATCGCCCGCGAGGACCAGCCCGGCGTCAAACGCCTGGTCGGCTATATCACCGGCACCGCCGACCCGGCCCAGATTCGTGCACAGCTGGGCGAACGGTTGCCGGCCTACATGGTCCCGGCCGCGGTCCTGGCCCTGCCGGCGTTGCCGTTGACGCCCAACGGCAAACTCGACACCCGCGCGCTGCCCGCCCCGGACTACACCGCCGCCGGGCGCTACCGCGCCCCGGCCAGCGCGGTCGAGGAGATGCTGGCCGACATTTACGCCGACGTGCTCGGGTTGGAGCGGGTCGGGGTGGATGACTCGTTCTTTGAGCTCGGTGGGGACAGCATCGCCTCGATGCAGGTAGTGGCCCGGGCCCGGGCGGCCGGGCTGATGTGTCGACCGCGGGATGTGTTCGTCGAGCAAAGTGTGGCCCGGCTGGCCCGGGTGGCCGTACCCGCCCAGGCGGAGGTGGTCGAGGAGGGCATCGGGGAGGTACCGCTGACCCCGATCATGGGCTGGCTGGCCAGCCTGGACGGCCCGACCGACCAGTTCAACCAGACCCTGGTGCTGCAAGCCCCCACCGCGGTGACCCAAGACGACGTGGTGGCCTTGGTGCAGGCGCTGCTGGATCGCCACGCCATGCTGCGCGCCCACCTCCATACCGACGCCGCCGGCTGGTCCTTGGCGGTGCCCGAACCCGGGGCCATCGACGCCGGCCACCGGGTGCACAGCACCGAGGTGATCTCCGAACAAGCCCTGATCGGGGCGCGGGCACGGCTGGACCCGGCCGCCGGGGTGATGCTGGCAGCGGTATGGGCCCCCGCCACCAACCAACTAGCGCTGATCATTCACCACCTGGTCATCGACGCGGTGTCCTGGCGGGTCCTGCTCGATGACCTCAACACCGCCTGGACCCAACACCGGGCCGGCCAACCTGTCGCACTGCCCATCCAGGGCACCTCGTTTCAACGGTGGGCCCAGGTTTTGGGCGACTACGCCCGGCGCCCCGAGGTGATCGAGTGCGCCGACGCCTGGAAACAGGTGGCCAGCGCCGCGGCAGACTTCCCCGCCCCCCACCCCGCCCGCGACACCTACGCCACCGCGGGACATCTGTCGGTGTCGCTCGATCCCGACACCACCCGGCGCCTGCTCGGCGAGGTCCCCGCGGCGTTTCACACCGGCATCCATGACATCCTGCTGATCGCCTTGGGCATGGCAGTAGCGCAATTCGTCGGCAACGGCGCCGCCCCGATCGCGATCGACGTCGAAGGCCACGGCCGCCACGACGACCTCGACGCGCAGATCGACCTGTCCCACACGGTGGGCTGGTTCACCACCAAATACCCGGTGTCGTTGAGTGTGGGCAGGGCGCTGCGCTGGGCCCAGGTCGTGGCCGGCGATGCCGGGCTGGGTGCACTGGTCAAACACGCCAAAGAACAACTACGCGCCCTGCCCCACCCGTTGAGCTACGGGGTCTTGCGCTACCTGAACCCCGACGTGGACCTCGACCAACCCGACCCCCGGCTGGGATTCAACTACCTAGGCCGCCTTGGCGCCCCCACCGGCGACGAACACCCCGATCTGTGGCGCCTGGATCAACACGGCGCCGCCGCGCTCGGGGTCGCCGCGGCGGTGCCCATGCCGCTGGGCCACGCCCTGGAACTCAACGCCGGCACCCTCGACACCGCGGACGGCCCCCAACTACACGCCAACTGGATCTGGGCGCCCTCCGCACTCGACCACACCGCGGTCAACGAATTGAGCCGGTTGTGGTTCGAGGCGTTGAGCGGTATCTGCGCACATGTGCACGCCGGTGGCGGCGGGCTGACCCCCTCCGATATCGCCCCGGCCCGGCTTAGCCAGGCCGACATCGACGACCTGTGCCGCCACCACCAGGTCGCCGATATCTTGCCGCTGACACCGCTGCAACAAGGCCTGCTCTTCCACGCCAACAGCGCTCAGGGCAGCGACCCAGACACCTACGCGATGCAGCTCGACATCGCCATCACGGGCACCCTGGACGCCCACCGACTCCGCGCTGCGGTGCACACCGTCATCACCCGCCACCCCCACCTGGCCGCCCGATTTGCCACCCGATTCGACCCTCCCGTGCAAATCGTCCCCACCAATCCGGAAGCGGCATGGCGCTATCTCCAGCTCGACAACGACAGCGATGGCGACACGGAGGAGCGGATCGCGCAGTTGTGTGCCGCTGAGCGCGCCGCGGTCAGCGATCTGGCCCATCCCCCAGCGTTTCGGGTGGCGCTGATCCGCACCGCCCCCCTCCGGCACCGGTGCCTGCTGACCTTCCATCACATCGTCATCGACGGGTGGTCACTGCCCATCCTGCTGGGCGACCTCTTCGCCAGCTACCACCAGCACCCCCTGCCCGCCCCGGTCTCCTACCGCCGGTTCATCCACTGGCTCGCCGAGCGTGACCACGATGCCGCCCGCACCGCCTGGGCCCAAGTGCTGGCCGGATTCGACACCCCCACCCTGATCGGACCCCGCGGTCGGGGGCAGCCCGGCCCGCGCCACACCACCTCCTACCGTCTGCCCGAACACACCACCACCGCCATCCACGACCTGGCCCGCGCCCACCC
>NZ_LZMB01000199.1 GCF_001673555.1 Mycobacterium sp. 1165178.9
GCCTGCTGCTACGGCTGTTTTTCGTGATCCCTCCCGAGCGGATTCACACACTGGTGTTCGCCGTACTGCGCGGTGCCACCGCGGTGGGCTGGACGCGGCGGCTGCTGCGCAGGCTATTGGCCCCGACGGATCCTGCGCTGGCCAGCACGGTGTTCGGGGTGCGCTTTGCCGGGCCACTGGGACTGGCGGCCGGCTTCGACAAGGACGGTTTGGGGCTGCTCACCTGGGGTGCGCTCGGTTTCGGGCATGCCGAGGTCGGGACCGTCACCGCGAACCCGCAACCCGGCAATCCCGCCCCGCGCATGTTCCGGCTGCCGGCCGACCGGGCCCTGCTGAACCGGATGGGCTTCAACAATCTCGGTGCGGGCGCGCTGGCGATGCGGCTTTCGCGGCAACGGCCCGAGGTGCCGATCGGCGTCAACATCGGCAAGACGAAGGCGACGCCGGCCGGGCAGGCCGTCGACGATTACCGGGCAAGCGCCCGGCTGGTCGGCCCGCTGGCGTCCTACCTGGTGGTCAATGTCAGTTCGCCGAACACGCCAGGGCTGCGTGATCTGCAGGCGGTCGAGTCGCTGCGGCCAATCCTGTCGGCCGTGCTCGCCGAGACGTCGACGCCGGTGCTGGTGAAGATCGCGCCGGATCTTTCCGATTCCGACGTGGACGACATCGCGGATTTGGCAGTCGAACTCGGCCTGGCCGGCATCGTCGCCACCAACACGACGGTGTCGCGGCAAGGATTGAACACGCCGGGCGTCGACGAGCTGGGCCCGGGCGGCATCTCCGGTCCGCCGGTGGCACGCCGCGCCGTCGAGGTGCTGCGCCGGCTGTACAGCCGTGTCGGCGACCGTCTGGTGCTGATCAGCGTCGGCGGCATCGAGACCGCGGACGACGCCTGGGAGCGGATCACCGCGGGCGCGTCGCTGCTGCAGGGATATACGGGCTTCATCTACGGAGGAGGCCTGTGGGCCAAGCAGATTCACGACGGCATCGCGTTGCGGCTGCACGACGGCGGCTTCGCCACGCTCGGCGACGCCATCGGCTCGGCGGCGCACACTCCGGAGTGAGTCGGCGCGTTAAGCCGCACCGCTCCGCTTGACTCCTGGTTAGGCTGGCTACCAGTTCGGCATTAGGAGCGGCTCGTGATCACGTTGGACCGCCTGGTGAACGTGCTGGGTGGTTATGGAGTCCGTTTGCGTTGGTCGTCGGTGCCCAGGTCGACTGAGCTGCGCAGCGTGGTGATCCACGAAGCTGCCCCGGATCGCGTTGTAGGCGATGTATTGCTGGCCATCGGTGCCGGCTGCCTTAGCGAAGCGGTGCAGTGGGCAGCTTCAGCGCGTGCTGTCGTGGTGTTGGCTCGCGACGGCGAGGAGCCGATCGCGTTCGACAGTGACGCCGAGGTCGGCGCGGTCATGGTGGTCGACGGGACGGTCACGTGGAGCGAGGTGGCTACGGTCGTCTACGGGCTGGTGCTGGAGGGCCGCGAGACTGAATCCGGGCGTGGCCCAACGGATCTGTTCGCCCTGGCCGATAGCCTGGCGGACGCCATCGGCAGTTCAGTCGTCATTCACGATCGCCTGTTGCGGGTGTTGGCGTATTCGAAACCCCAGCAACATGCCGACGCGGCACGGGTGCAGACGATTCTGGAAAGACAGACACCGGAGCAGCTGCGCGCATTGTTTGACGCGCGGGGCGTATTCGCACACCTGGCGGTCTCCGACGAGCCGCTGTTTGTCCCCGCGGACCCCCAACACGGCTTGATCGGTCGCATGGTTGTGGCAGTGCGTTCCGGGGGTGAGCTGATCGGGTCGGTGTGGGTGGCGTGTTCGGCGCCGCTGGACGAAGCGGCGCGTACCGCCTTGGCCGATGGTGCGCACACGGTGGCCCTGCATCTTCTACGCTCGCGGGCCAGCGCGGATTTGGAGCGCCAAGTCGAATCCGAGCTGGTGATTCGGTTGCTGGAGGGCACGGCCGATGCCGCCATGGTGGCAAGCAGGCTGGGTCTGCCGCACGAAGGTTTGAGGGTTATTGCGCTGCAGGCTTTCATCGGCAATGAGCGCGATGCCGCTCTGTTGTTGGCGTTCGAGCGTGCCACCACTGGGTTCGGCTGGTCACGGCCGGGACGCAGCGCTTTGGCGGGCAATATCGTTTACACGCTGCTTCCCGGCGGGCAAGCGGCGACGGCGCGGCGCTGGGTTACCGGTCTGCGAGCGGCCCTCCCCGAACAGGTGACGGTGTTGGCCGGCGTAAGTGGCGCGGCTGAGGTGACAGAGCTCGCCGCTGCACGTCAGGAGGCCGAGGAATGTCTTGCGCTGCATGAGGTTTCCCCCGCGGCCACGCCTCCGGTCTATGACGAGTCATGGGCTGACATCCTGTTGCAGCGGTTGCGCACCGCGGCGCGCTCAGGCCGGTCGCCATCTCGTGGGCCGGTGGCCGAGCTAGGCCGCCAGGACCGCGCTAACGGGACCGATTATGTGGCCACGCTCCGGGCATGGCTGGAGGCCCAGGGCGACCCGGCCGAGGCCGGTGAACGGCTGGGAGTGCACGAGAATACGGTGCGTTACCGGCTGCGCAAGATGGCCGAGATCACCAATCTGCCGTTAGGCGATGCCAGGAAGCGGCTGGCCATGATGATAGAACTCGCGGCTACCGACACCGATTGAATCGAAGGCGCTGTCGCAACCCGACAAAGCGGGGCAGCGTCGTTGTCTGGCTGCGGCAAAGCTTGCCACGCCCATCCGCGCGATCATCAAAGTTGCCAACTCAAAGGGCTGGGTTTGAGTGACGACTGGTGGCGCCATTCGTTCGTCGCGCGATAACTCAAACCCACGCCGACCCTGCGACAGGAAATGTTCGATGTCCACCTCAGACCCCGATCGTCAACCGATCGCGGACCGCCGGCCAGGTCATGACGCTGCGATGGAGACCTTCACCGTGCCCTTGCCGCGGAGGCTGTTCGGGCGGCTGTTTGGGCGCAACCCGCTGATACGCACGACGGACCGGGTGGAGGCGCTGATCTTGGTGTTAGCCGTTGCGGCGTCGCTGATCGCCGTGCCTATCGGTGCCGCCGTGGGCACCGCGGTCCATGATTCTCGTAGCCGCCTCTACGCCGAGCAAGTCCAAACTCGCCGCCCGGTGACCGCGACTGTCATCGGGGAAAGTCACCCTCGCCGTAGCCTTGAGAGCCCGACGGTCACGGTTCCTGCCCGATGGTTTGCCGCCGGGGCCGA
This sequence comes from Mycobacterium sp. 1165178.9, assembly GCF_001673555.1. Classification (GTDB taxonomy): domain Bacteria; phylum Actinomycetota; class Actinomycetes; order Mycobacteriales; family Mycobacteriaceae; genus Mycobacterium. The sequence goes on from NZ_LZMB01000199.1 coordinate 3,228, forward strand.
ACGCACCGGCGACGTCACCGCGCCGCTGAGGACCAAGGTGGGTGACGACATTGAGATTTGGGTAGATGACGAAGGCCTTCCGGTTGCCCGACCGCTATACACCGCCCGCAATGAAGCGCTGACGTTCGCAGTAGCGA
>NZ_LZMB01000200.1 GCF_001673555.1 Mycobacterium sp. 1165178.9
AAGCACCCGCGCCACGCTCGACAACATCCGCTCGGTGCTCGCCGCACCGCTGGTGAAGGTCGGCGCTGCTTCGCTGGCCGGCGCCACGGCACCCCGCGTCGAATTCGACGACGTCGTATTCCGTTACGACGGCGCCGGTGCGCCGGTGCTCGACGGGGTGAGCTTCACCCTGGAGCCGGGCAGCACCACGGCGATCGTCGGACCGTCCGGCTCGGGCAAGAGCACCATCCTGGCGCTGATCGCCGGGCTGCACGAGCCCACCGGCGGCCGGGTGCTTATCGACGGAGTAGACGTGGCGACGCTGGACGGCGAAGCGCGGCGGGCGGCCAGCAGCGTGGTGTTCCAGCATCCCTACCTGTTCCACGGGTCGATCCGCGACAATGTGTTCGCCGGAGATCCCGGCGCCGGCGACGAGCAGTTGCGCGGGCGATGCTGACCCGTTGTCGCTCACCACCGGACAGTGCCGAGCCGGCCTCTCCGACGACGGTGTCGGCACCGTCGGGAAGCCTCCCGACGAGTTCGTCGACGCGGGCGAGCGCCACGGCCCGCGCGAACTGCTCGTCGCCGGCGCCGGGATCTCCGGCGAACACATTGTCGCGGATCGACCCGTGGAACAGGTAGGGATGCTGGAACACCACGCTGCTGGCCGCCCGCCGCGCTTCGCCGTCCAGCGTCGCCACGTCTACTCCGTCGATAAGCACCCG
>NZ_LZMB01000201.1 GCF_001673555.1 Mycobacterium sp. 1165178.9
CGCGCGCAGCTTGGCGTATGCGGGATGGGTCAGCGAATCGGCGGCGTGGGTCACGGACGTCAGCCGACCTCGACGATCAACTCCACTTCCACCGGAGCATCCAGTGGCAGCTCGGAGACACCGACCGCCGAGCGCGCATGCGCGCCCTGTTCGCCGAACACCTCGGCGAGCAACTCGGAGGCCCCGTTGATGACGCTCGGCTGGCCATTGAAACCCGGAGCCGAGGCGACGAATCCGACGACCTTCACCACCCGGGTCACCTCGTCGATACCCACCAGCGAGTTGACGGCCGCCAGCGCGTTGAGCACACAGATCCGGGCCATCGCCTTGCCGTCGTCGGGGCTGACGGCGGCGCCGACCTTACCGGTGGCCAACAGCTTTCCCTCTCGCATGGGGAGCTGCCCTGCGGTGTAGATCAGGTTGCCGGTTCGCACCGCCGGTACGTAAGAGGCCAGCGGCGCAACCACCTCCGGGAGCCCGAGGCCGAGCTGCCCGAGCCGGGCCGAAGCACTCATCGGGACCGACCCCTTTACTTGGGCCGCTTCAGATACGCGACGTGCTGCTCGCCGGTCGGCCCTTGCAGCACCGACACCAGCTCCCAGCCATCGGCGCCCCACTGGTCCAGGATCTGTTTGGTGGCATGCGTCAGCAGCGGAACCGTGACGTACTCCCATGCGGTCGGTTGGGTCATGCCGCGAGCTTATCGGGTCGGGCTAGCATGCGAAGGTGGCAACCACATCGAGCGGCGGAGCTGCCGTCGGCTGGCCCTCGCGCTTGACGAAGGCCCGTTTACATTTCGTGACCGGCAAAGGCGGAACGGGTAAGTCGACCATCGCGGCCGCGCTTTCACTGACCCTGGCGGCGGGAGGCCGCAAGGTCCTGCTCGTGGAAGTCGAGGGCCGGCAAGGGATTGCACAACTCTTCGACGTGCCGCCCCTGCCCTATCAGGAGGTGAAGATCGCGACCGCCGAACGCGGCGGTCAGGTCAACGCCCTGGCGATCGACATCGAGGCCGCCTTCCTGGAATACCTCGACATGTTCTACAACCTGGGCATTGCGGGACGGGCGATGCGCCGGATCGGCGCGATCGAGTTCGCGACGACGATCGCGCCTGGTCTGCGTGACGTGCTGCTGACCGGCAAGATCAAAGAGACGGTGATACGCCTCGACAAGAGTCGGCTGCCGGTTTACGACGCGATCGTCGTCGACGCCCCCCCGACCGGACGGATCGCGCGGTTCCTGGATGTCACCAAGGCCGTGTCCGATTTGGCCAAGGGCGGCCCGGTGCATTCGCAGGCCGATGGCGTGGTCAAGCTACTGCACTCCGAACAGACGGCCATTCACTTAGTCACCCTGCTGGAGGCGCTTCCGGTCCAGGAAACACTGGAAGCCATCGAAGAGCTCGCCGACATGCAGCTGCCGATCGGCAGCGTGATCGTGAACCGCAACATACCCTCTTACCTGCAGCCGGCCGATCTGGCGAAGGCCGCCGAGGGACACGTCGACGCCGACTCGGTGCGGTCGGGATTGGAAAAGTCTGGAATCAGTCTGAGCGACAAGGACTTTGCGGGCCTGCTCACGGAGACCATCGAGCATGCGACGGTCGTGGCCACCCGCGCGGAGATCGCGCAACAGCTCGATGCGCTGAAGGTGGCGCGATTGGAACTACCGGCAATTTCCGACGGGGTCGACCTCGGCAGCCTTTACGAGCTGTCGGAATCGCTTGCACAGCAGGGGGTTCGATGAGCACCACACCTACAAAGCTTGACATGGCGGCCATCCTGGCCGACACGACCAATCGCGTGGTGGTGTGCTGCGGCGCGGGCGGGGTGGGCAAGACCACCACCGCCGCCGCGATTGCACTGCGCGCCGCCGAATACGGCCGCAATGTCTGCGTTTTGACGATCGACCCGGCCAAGCGACTGGCACAGGCGCTCGGGGTCAGCGACCTCGGTAACACGCCGCAACGCGTCCCCCTGGCGGCGGAGGTTCCCGGCGAGCTGCACGCGATGATGCTCGACATGCGGCGCACCTTCGACGAGATGGTGATCCAGTACTCCGGACCCGGTCGCGCACAAGCGATTCTGGATAACCAGTTCTATCAGACGGTCGCCAGTTCACTCGCCGGCACGCAGGAGTACATGGCGATGGAGAAGCTGGGCCAGCTGCTGGCCGAGGATCGCTGGGACTTGGTAGTCGTCGATACCCCGCCATCGCGCAACGCCCTGGATTTCCTGGACGCGCCGAAAAGGCTGGGTAGCTTCATGGACAGCCGGCTGTGGCGGCTGCTGCTCGCACCGGGCCGGGGCATCGGGCGATTGGTAACCGGCGCAATGGGTTTGGCGATGAAGGCGATGTCCACAATCCTGGGTTCACAGATGCTCGGCGACGCGGCGGCCTTCGTACAGTCGCTGGACGCCACCTTCGGCGGCTTCCGCGAGAAGGCCGATCGCACCTACGCGCTGCTGAAAAGGCGTGGGACGCAGTTCGTTGTGGTGTCGGCGGCCGAGCCGGACGCGCTGCGCGAGGCGGCCTTCTTCGTCGACCGGCTGTCGCAGGAAGGCATGCCGCTCGCCGGGCTGGTCTTGAACCGCACCCATCCGCCGCTGTGCTCCCTGCCGGCCGAGCGGGCGATCGACGGCAGCGAAATGCTGGAAGAGGATGGCGACTCCGAAGCCGCGTCGCTGGCCTCGGCGGTGTTGAAGATTCACGCCGACCGCGCGCAGACCGCCAAGCGGGAGATCAGATTGCTTTCCCGATTCACCGGAGCCAATCCGCACGTTCCGGTCGTCGGCGTGCCGTCGCTGCCGTTTGATGTGTCGGATCTGGAGGCGCTGCGCGCGCTCGCCGATCAGATCACTTCGGTAGCTGACGATGCGGGCCGGGCTACGGCCCGCTGAAATCCTTCCGCCCCCACGGAAGGTTCAGCCGACGCTGCGGGCTCGCCTCTTGTCGAAGAAGTCCGCCCAGGAAACCACCTCGGGGTGCTGCTTGAGCAGTGCGCGGCGTTGCCGCTCGGTCATGCCGCCCCACACCCCGAACTCGACCTTGTTGTCCAGCGCGTCCGCCCCGCATTCCTGCATCACCGGGCAGTGCCGGCAGATCACTGCCGCTTTGCGCTGAGCAGCTCCTCGGACAAACAGTTCGTCGGGATCGGTGGTCCGGCATAGCGCCTTGGAGACCCAAGCGATCCGTTCCTCGGCATCGACACTGCGAAGTACCCCTTGTGCGGCTGCAATGTTTGTCCTACGCGCCGCCGGCCGTATTGGTGACACGAACTGTTCCCTTCCCTATCGGCCGCCCGTCGCGACCGCCCTCCTCGGGTGCAGATCCCGACCTAGCGATCTACGCCACACCATGTACATCGGTGTTACCTGAATCTCACCGTGTGTCTAAGTTAGGTGGTCAGGTGCCAATTGCGCAACAGTCCGATAACGCTTTTTTTGGGACGGGCGTGCCGTCTCGTACCAGAAGGCGGGCGCGGAAGTGATCTTGGGCGGTAAGGTGCGCGCCGCGTGACGCAACCGCAAATTCCACGCCCTCCGGCGACCGGCGCTCAGATAGACACATTTTATCGGTGAACGCGCAGCGTGGCGGCGTGACTGGGGGCCGCTAATGTAGTAGCCATGTCAGACCGCCCCCCGGCCGTGCTCACCATCCTCAAGCTCGCGGGGCTGTGTTTGTTGGCCAGCGTCGTTGCCACGGCGCTGCTGTTCCCCTTCGCCGGCGGCATAGGGCTTGTGTCCAATCGGGCCTCGGAGGTGGTGGCCAACGGGTCGGCTCAGCTTCTCGAGGGTGAGGTGCCGGCCGTGTCGACGATGGTCGACGCCAAAGGCAACACCATCGCCTGGCTGTACTCCCAGCGCCGGTTCGAGGTCCCAGGCGACAAAATCGCCAACACGATGAAGCTGGCGATCGTGTCCATCGAGGACAAGCGGTTCGCCGAGCACAACGGGGTGGACTGGAAAGGCACCCTGACCGGGCTGGCGGGCTATGCGCGCGGCGACGTCGACACACGCGGCGGCTCGACCATCGAGCAGCAGTACATCAAGAACTACCAACTCCTGGTGACCGCCAAAACCGACGCCGAGAAGCGCGCGGCCATCGAGACCACCCCGGCGCGCAAGCTGCGCGAGATCCGCATGGCGCTGACGCTGGACAAGACGTTCACCAAGCCGGAGATCCTGACGCGATATCTGAATTTGGTTTCGTTCGGCAACGGCTCGTTCGGTGTGCAGGACGCCGCGCAGACCTACTTCGGCATCAACGCGTCCGACCTGAATTGGCAGCAGGCGGCGCTGCTGGCGGGCATGGTGCAGTCGACCAGTGCGCTCAACCCGTACATCAACCCCGACGGCGCGTTGGCGCGGCGAAACCTGGTGCTGGACACCATGATCGAGAACATCCCGCAGGAGGAGGACGCGCTGCGTGCGGCCAAGGCCGCGCCGTTGGGAATCCTCCCGCAGCCCAACGAGTTACCCCGCGGCTGCATCGCGGCGGGTGATCGAGCGTTCTTCTGCGACTACGTCCAGGAGTACCTGTCTCGGGCCGGGATCAGTAAGGAACAGGTAGCCCGGGGCGGTTACACCATCAAGACCACGCTGGACCCGGACGTGCAGATTCCCGTCAAGGCGGCCATCGACAAGTTCGCCAGCCCGACGCTGCCGGGGATCTCGAGCGTGATGAGCGTGCTCCAGCCGGGCAAGACGTCGCACAAGGTGATGGCCATGGCCAGCAACCGCACCTACGGGCTCGACGTCGACGCCGGTCAAACCATGCGTCCGCAGCCGTTCTCGCTGGTCGGTGACGGCGCGGGATCCGTCTTCAAGATCTTCACCACGGCCGCGGCCCTGGACATGGGGATGGGCATCAACGCCACCCTCGAGGTGCCGGGCCGGTTCCAGGCGAAGGGCATGGGCAGCGGGGGGGCCAAGGGCTGTCCAAAGGACAACTGGTGCGTGGTCAACGCTGGTAACTATCGCGGCTCGATGAACGTCACTGACGCGTTGGCCACCTCGCCCAACACTGCGTTCGCCAAGCTGATCCAACAGGTCGGCGTAACGCGCACGGTGGACATGGCGATCAAGCTCGGGCTGCGGTCCTACGCCGACCCGGGCACGGCCCGCGACTACAACCCCGACAGCAACGAGAGTCTGGCCGATTTCGTCAAACGGCAGAACATCGGCTCCTTCACCCTGGGCCCGATCGAGGTGAATGCGCTGGAGCTGTCCAACGTCGCTGCCACCCTCGCCTCGGGCGGCACCTGGTGTCCGCCCAATCCGATCGACAAGCTGGTCGACCGCAAGGGCAACGAGGTCGCGGTGACCACCGAGACCTGCGATCAGGTGGTGCCCGAGGGCCTTGCGAACACGTTGGCCAACGCCATGAGCAAGGATGCCCTCGGCGGCGGCACCGCTGCCGGATCGGCCGGTGCGGCGGGCTGGGACCTGCCGATGTCCGGTAAGACGGGCACCACCGAGGCGCACCGCTCGTCGGGCTTCGTGGGGTTCACCAACCACTACGCGGCGGCCAACTACATCTACGACGACTCCCCCAACCCCACCGATCTGTGCTCGGCCCCGCTGCGCCATTGCGGTGAGGGCGACCTATACGGCGGTAACGAACCGGCGCGCACGTGGTTCACCGCGATGAAGCCGATCGCCAACAACTTCGGGCCGGTGCAGTTGCCGCCGACCGACCCCCGCTACGTCGACGGGTCACCCGGCTCGCGGGTGCCCAGCGTCGCCGGCCTGGACATCGATGCGGCGCGCCAGCGCATCAAGGAGGCGGGCTTCCAGGTCGCCGACCAGAACAACTTCGTCAACAGCAGCGCAAAACAGGGCGAGGTGGTCGGCACAACCCCAAGCGGGGCAACGATCCCCGGCTCGATCATCACCATCCAAGTCAGCAACGGCATCCCGCCTGCCCCGCCGCCACCCCCGGAAGGTGCCCCGCCGCCGGTCGGCTCGCAGGTAGTCGAGATTCCGGGTCTGCCACCGATCACCATTCCGCTGCTGGCGCCGCCACCGCCGCCGGCACCCGGTCAGCCGCCGCCATAGGCGTCGTGACGTCAAGAGATACGCTGCCAGTCCGCAAGCGGCAGTAGCATGCCAGCATGGCTGATGTTTTGCCCGTCCTGATACGTGCTGGCGCCGCCGCGCTCGGTTCGAGCGTCGCCGGCCTTGGTTATGCCGCGGTCATCGAGCGCAACGCGTTCGTACTGCGCGAGATCACCATGCCCGTGTTGACCCCGGGCTCGACCCCGCTGCGGGTGCTGCATATCAGCGACCTCCACATGACGCCCGGCCAGCGCCGCAAGCAGGCGTGGCTGCGCGAGCTGGCCGGGTGGGAACCGGATCTGGTGGTCAACACCGGCGACAACCTGGCCCACCCCAAGGCGGTGCCCTCGGTCATCCAGGCCCTGGGCGACCTGCTGTCGCGACCGGGCGTCTTCGTGTTCGGCAGCAACGACTACTTCGGCCCGCGCCTGAAGAACCCGCTGAACTACGTGACCAACCCGTCGCACCGGGTTCGCGGCGAACCCCTGCCCTGGCAGGACCTGCGGGCCGCGTTCACCGAGCGGGGCTGGCTCGACCTCACCCACACCCGCCGCGAGTTCGAAGTGGCGGGTCTGCACATCGCCGCCGCGGGCGTGGACGACCCGCACATCGACCGCGACCGCTACGAAACCATCGCAGGCCCGTCCAGTCCGGCCGCGAATCTGCGGCTGGGACTGACTCATTCGCCCGAGCCACGGGTGCTGGATCGCTTCG
>NZ_LZMB01000202.1 GCF_001673555.1 Mycobacterium sp. 1165178.9
ATGCTGATCTTCGCGGGCTTGGTGGGGATGGTCGCCCTTCGATTCATGCCGGAAGTCGCGGGCAAGCCGCTGCCGGGATCCGGGCCCGCGGTCGAAAGTGAGGCCGGCGAGCTGGCCGGCGCATGAGAGGTCGCTGGCCGGCTTCAGACCATGGCCCGGCGGCCGGCGAGCGCGCGACCGAGCGTCAGTTCGTCGGCGAACTCCAGGTCACCGCCCATCGGGAGCCCCGATGCGATCCGCGTGACCGTCAGCCCGGGGATGTCGCGCAGCATCCGCACCAGGTAGGTGGCGGTCGCCTCGCCTTCGGTGTTCGGATCGGTCGCGATGATCACCTCGGTGATGTCGACGTCGTCGACCCGTTCCCCGATCCGGCTCAACAGCTCGCGGATCCGCAGCTGATCGGGTCCCACCCCGGACAACGGATCGAGCGCACCGCCCAGCACGTGGTAGCGGCCACGGAATTCGCGGGTGCGCTCGACGGCCTGGATGTCTTTGGGCTCCTCGACGACGCACACCTGCGAGCCGTCCCGGCGGGGATCGGCGCAGATACGGCAGCGCTCGTTGTCGGAGACGTTGCCGCACACCGCACAGAACCGCACGCCGTCGCGGACCTTCGCCAGCACCGCGGTCAGCCGGTCGATATCCGGCGGTTCAACCGATAAGAGGTGAAAGGCGATGCGCTGGGCGCTCTTGGGTCCGATGCCCGGCAGCTTGCCGAGCTCGTCGATCAAATCCTGGACGGGTCCTTCGAACATGTCGGTCGCGGAGTCTAAAGCCCCTGCGCCGGCGCGGGCGGTTGCCCGGGCGGCGGGCCGAAGCCGCCGGCCAGCGACCCCAGCCGTTCCTGGGCCATCCGGGTGACCTGCTTGGAAGCGTCACCCATGGCGCCGACGATCAGGTCCTGCAAGGTCTCAACGTCAGACGGGTCGACGACGTCGACATCACCGAGGTGATCATCGCGACCGATCCGAACACCGAAGGCGAGGCGACCGCCACCTACCTGGTGCGGATGCTGCGCGACATCCCCGGGCTGACGGTCACGCGGATCGCATCGGGGCTCCCGATGGGCGGTGACCTGGAGTTCGCCGACGAACTGACGCTCGGTCGCGCGCTCGCCGGCCGCCGGGCCATGGTCTGAAGCCGGCCAGCGACCTCTCATGCGCCGGCCAGCTCGCCGGCCTCACTTTCGACCGCGGGCCCGGATCCCGGCAGCGGCTTGCCCGCGACTTCCGGCATGAATCGAAGGGCGACCATCCCCACCAAGCCCGCGAAGATCCGCAT
>NZ_LZMB01000203.1 GCF_001673555.1 Mycobacterium sp. 1165178.9
ACCGTGAAGGGCGACGCGAGCCTGGCCTGGATGCTGCTCGGCGCCTTCGCCATGGCCTGCGCCGTCCTGGCCGGTCTGCTGCTGAACCGCAGGCTGCCCGCCTGAGTCCTCAGCTGGGCAGGCGCCGGTTGATCAGCAGCGCCAGTGCCGTAGCGATCAGGGCGGTCAGCACGCCGAGGCGCAGCCAGCCGGAGCTACCCGGCCCGGGCACGGTCCGGTACCCGATCTCGTTCTCGATGGCGTTATAGCTCTTCTGGAGCTCCCCGAGGGTGGTGGCGCCCTCGTAGTCGACGGTGCCGTACGGGGTACCGAACGAGATCGTCGAGATCTGCACGCCCTCGGCCTTGGCGGCTCGGGCCGCGGTGAACGCCGTCGTGCGGATCGCTGGGATTGGAGGGTTTGTTCTCGCCGCCGTCGGAGAGCAGGACGATGCGGGCCGGTGGCGGGGTATCGCCGCCGGCGACCGCGGTGGCGCTGATCGCGTGCAGGGCGGTGAAAAGGCCTTCTCCCGTCGCGGTTTTGGGCATCGGCTTGAGGCTGTCGATGCCCGCCTTCACCGCGCGGCG
>NZ_LZMB01000204.1 GCF_001673555.1 Mycobacterium sp. 1165178.9
GACCGGCGGTGGCGAGCACATCGACACCACGCAGGGCGGCCAGCTGGACAATGAGCCCGCCGGTGATCCCACCCGCGGCATCAACGTAACCGCGGTCTACGTCCGTTCCGACGGCGCTCAACTCGACCGCCTGGCCGCGATACTCGCCTCCGGCCGGTTGAGCATGCCGACCCCCCGCTCCTGTGGCCTGGATCAGGCCGCTTCCGCCCTCGCGCACGTCGTCGCCGGCCACGAGTCCAACGGGGTGGTCATCACGAAAAACATCTAGCAAAGTCGCCATTACCCGCCGAACAAATCTCACATCACCAAGGAGTCTCGAGATGACCACCATTAGCCGGATCCGTACCGGAGTGGCCGATCACATCGGCAAATACGCCGACGCTGTCGCGGTATCCAGCGGCGGCACATACATTTTCGTTGCCGGAACACCCGGGGTGCGCGAAGACGGCTCCCTGCCCGAGGACTTCACCGACGAAGCCCGGCAGTGCTGGGCCAACGTCGAAAGCGCGCTCCGCAAGGCCGGCGCCGAGCTCACCGACATCGTCTACATGCGCCAATGGGTCACCAGCCGTGACAATGCGTCCACCTACTTGGCGGTGAGCAAGGAGATCATCCGCCACGAACCCGCCGGCATGTTCAGCATCATCGACGGGCTGGTGTGGCCTAACATCCGCGTGGAAGTCGAAGTCATCGCCATCCTGCCGACATGAGCGATTACCCCATCGTCGACTTGTCCACCGACGCACTGCTGACCACGACCCGCTCGGTGCGCAGGCGTCTCGATTTGACGAAACCTGTTCCCATCGGCCTGATCCGGGAATGCCTGGAAATCGCGGTGCAGGCGCCGACCTCATCCAACGTGCAGAACTGGAGCTTCATCGTCGTCACCGATGCCGAACAGCGCCGCGCGATCGGCGATGTGTACCGCCGCACATGGGACTTGATTGTCGCGTCCCCTTTCGCGGTCGCTGATCGGTTCAAGGACGACCCCGCCCGCAATCGCGAGCAGCGCAAGGTGTCCGACAGTGCGGCGTATCTCGCCGAGCACTTTTGCGAGGTCCCAGTGTTGATGATCCCGTGCGTCGAGGTCATCGATGGTGACGGCAGGCTGACGGCCGAAAACGCCAACCAGTATTGGAGTTCGGTCATGCCCGCCACATGGAGCTACATGCTCGCCGCGCGCTCTCGGGGCTTGGGAACCACGTGGACCGGGGTGACCATAATGGCCGACGACGAGATGCGGGCCATCCTCGGACTGCCCGACAACGTCTATCACGCCACGACCATCCCCACCGCGTACTACACCGGCACGACCTTCCGCCGGGCCAAACGGATTCCGCTCGACGACGTGCTGCGTTTCGACCGATGGTGAGCTCACAGTGACGTTGCGCGACGCGGCACCGACCAGCCGCGCGATGGTGGTCGCGGTAATGGTGTCGATGGTCGCGTTCCTCGACTCCACCGTGATCAACCTGGCTTTGCCGGCCACCGAGCACGACCTCGGTGGCGGCCTGGCGTTGCAACAATGGATCGTCGATGGCTACCTGTTGGCGACGGCCGCCGCGATTCTGCCCGGCGGGTCGATCTCGGATCTGTTCGGGCGCGTTCCGGTGATGCGGTTCGGGCTGTTGGCTTTCGGGGCGGGGTCGGTTCTGGCGGCGGTTGCCGCGTCACCGGCGATGCTGATCACCGCGCGCCTCATTCAGGGCGTGGGTGCGGCGTTCCTCGTGCCGGGTTCGCTGGCGCTGATCAACACGGTGTTCGACAAAGCGCACCAGTCCGCGGCGATCGGCGTCTGGACCGGGTGGACGGGAACCGCCTTCGCCTTGGGCCCCCTGCTGGGCGGATTGTGCGTGGATTTCCTAGGCTGGCGTTGGATTTTCGTGTTGTCAGCGATCCCCATGGTGGTCGGGTATGCGCTGACGTTCTGGCTGTGCCCGACGTCGGGGCGGGTCGAAGGCGCCCGCGTCGATACCGCCGGGGCGGGCTTGTCGGCGGTGGGGCTGGCGGCGACCGTGTATGCGTTGATCGAATCGCAACGTGATGGCTGGACCGACCCGATGGTCATCACACCGTTGGTGATCGGGATGGCCGCACTGGCCGGCTTCGTGAGATGGCAACGCCGCAGCACGTGTCCGATGCTTCCGTTGCCGCTGTTCACCTTTCGCAACTTCGCTGCGGCCAACCTCGTCACCGCGTTCGTCTACGGCGCGTTGACGCTGGGTTCGCTGGCCATCGCCCTCTACACCCAAGAAGTCGGCGGCTACTCAGCCACCGCGGCCGGACTGGCCACCCTGCCGATCCCGGCGCTGTCGTTCGTGTTCGCCCGTCACGTCGGCCGCATCGCCGCGCGGGTGGGACCACGCGCGTTCCTGATCGCGGGCCCCGTCTTAGCGGGAATCGGGCTGCTGCTGATCCGCCCTAAACCCAATGGATTCCACGCAATCACCGACCTCATTCCCGGGATGACCGTCCTGGCCATCGGGCTGGTCACGACTATCACACCTCTGATGTCGGTGACGCTGGCCTCGGTGCCGACCGAACACAGCGGCCTGGCATCGGCAATCAACAACGCCGTCTCACGACTCGCCGCGCTGATGTCGATCGGGTCGATCGGCCTGATCAGCGTTGGCACGGTAAGCGCTACCGGATTCGCCCACGTGTTAGAGGTCAGCGCCGCACTATTCGCCCTGGGCGCAGTGTGCGCCACAATGTTGATAGCCAATCCGCCCGCCGGGTGCCAACCTGTGCCGTGCGACGTCGCGGCGTTGTGCCGCGACCGGCCCGGTGTTCAACCGGCCCTGGCCAGCAGCCCCTCGGCCGCAACCGAACCCGCCCCTCCGCAGTGAGCGTTTACGCAATCGCCGAAAGGAAATAGTGACCTTCACCATCACAGCGAAGGAGCCCGCCCCGGGAATCAACTCGACCGCCATGGCGTTCGGCTAGCCGTGGCGCACGCGAAGAGATGCCTTAATATCGGCCCATCGAGCATTCCTGATCGGGGGGCACGGTGTTGAGGCTTCTCAAGCGGACATGGGTCCCGATGGTTGTGGCCGTGGCGCTGATCATCGGCGGCGTTGCAGTGATGCGACTCAATGGCGTCTTCCCGGGACCTGGCCTGCCCAAGCCCGATCCCCGGGACGCGACCCCGCCGTATGCGGCCAAGACCGCCATCTACGAAATCCTGGGACCGCCCGGGACGACCGGCGTCGTCAACTGGATGGATGCGGACTCACTACCGCAGAAGGCGAGCTTCACGACATTGCCGTGGTCGAAGACGATCGTCGCCGAGATGCCCGGCATCTTCGCCTACGTCGTCGCCCAAGGTGACAGTCCCTTCATCGGCTGCCGCATCACCGTCGACGGCAAATTGGTCGATCAACAACAGGCCAACAACCGGCACGCGCAGGTTTCCTGCTTGGACAAGTCCGCGTGACCGACGACACGAGCGACACGGACAGAATTCCCGTCGCGCAGCGCACCGAAGTCGAGCGCAAACCGCGACTAGCCCGCACCATCCGCGTTTTGGCGCTGCCGATCATCGTGTTGTGGCTGCTGATCGCGATCGGCGTCAACGTCTTCGTCCCACAGTTGGAGAAGGTTGCCGAGGAGGTCTCGGTGCCCCTCTCGCCGTCCGACGCACCATCGGTGACCGGGATGAAGCACATCGGGCAGAAATTCAAGGAGTACGACTCCGACAACCTCGTCCTGGTGACTCTGGTCGGTGACAAACCTCTCGGCGAGGACGCTCACCGGTATTACGACGATCTGGTCAGGAAGCTGCAGCAGGATCACGAACACGTCGAGCACGCGCTAAATTTCTGGGGGCAGCGATTCACGTCCTCCGGTGTCGAGAGCTACGACCACAAGGCCGCCTATGTCCAGGTCAACCTCCGCGGTGACCAGGGCGGCGCCGTCGGGGACAAATCGGTTGCCGCGGTTCGCAAAATAGTCGCGGATTCGAAGCCGCCGGCGGGGGTGAAGGCCTACGTCGCCGGTCAGGGAGCCCTGACAGCCGACACGATCGTTGTCGGCGACGCGAGCCTGGCCAAGATGACGATCATCACCATCATCATCATCGCGATCATGCTGATGTTCGTGTATCGGTCCATCGGCACGGTGCTGCTGACGATGGTCATCCTGTTCGTCGGACTGGCTACCGGCCGCGGCGTGGTAGCGCTACTGGGCGAAACCGGCATCATGGGGCTGTCGACCTTTGCCGTCAACTTGCTGACCGCATTGGCCATCGCGGCGGGTACCGACTACGCGATATTCATGGTCGGCCGCTACCAGGAGGGCCGCGAACGGGGCCTGCAGCGCGAAGCTGCCTACTACGACACCTTCGCCGGTGTCACCAAGGTGGTGCTGGGTTCGGGTTTGACGATCGTTGGGGCGCTGGCATGTCTGAAATTCACCCGGCTGCCGTACTTCAGTTCGCTGGCGTTTCCGTGCGCAGTGGGCCTGCTGGTGGTGGTGGCCGCCGGGGTCACGCTGACTCCGGCGCTGATCGCCTTCGCAAGCGGCTTCGGTCTTTTCGACCCGAAGCGCGAATTCAACTACACACGGTGGCGCCGTTTGGCGACGGCCATCGTGCGGTGGCCGGCGCCCATCCTCGCCACCTCTGTCATCCTCGCGATCGTCGGCGCAATTGGCTTGATGGGCTTCACGCCGCGCTACAACGACCTGTACTACCTGCCGCAGAGCGCTTCGTCAGTGCAGGCGTACACCGCGGCCGATCAACACTTCACCCAGGCCCGTTTGAACCCGGACCTTCTGATGATCGAATCGGATCACGATCTGCGCAATCCCCGAGACATGCTGGTCCTGGACAAGATTGCCGGCGCCATCTTCCGGGTGCCCGGCATCGAACGGGTGCAGAGCATCACCAGACCCCTCGGCCCGCCGATTCAAGACGGATCCATTCCGTTCCAGCTCAGTGTGCAAAGCGCGCCGATCCGCAGCAACCTGAACTACCTGAAGGACCGCGTCGCCGACATCAAGAAGATCACCGGTTTCCTCGACACCCAGATCGCCCTGTTGGAGCGCCAGTACGCAGTGACCCAGAAGCTCGCGAACGCCGCGGACGACAGCTCGAAAACCACGGGGGAGACGGCGGCCATCACGGACGAGATCCGGGACCACATCGCGGATTTCGACGACTTCTGGAGACCGATTCGCAGTTACTTCTACTGGGAGAAGCACTGCTACGACATCCCGATCTGCTGGTCGTTACGATCGCTCTTCGACGCGCTGGACGGGTTCGATCAGCTGGCCGAAAAGTTCCACGCCCTCACTAGCGACCTTACCGACACGGCCAAGGCCACGCGCGAATTGCTGGCGATCATCCCCGAGAATATCGCTGTCTCGAAGTCGATCCGGGATACGACGCTGACCATCTACAGCTCGTTCGACAGTCTGATCGATCAGTTCGACCGGCTGACCGACACGAACGCCGTAATGGGCAAGTCGTTCAACGACTCTCAGGTGGAGAGCCTGTTCTACCTGCCACCCGAGATCTTCCAGAACCCAGACTTCTTGCTGGGGTTGAGCTTGATGGTGTCGCCGGACGGCAAGGCCGCTCGCTTCATCATCACGCACGCAGTGGATCCGGCGACGACGAAGGGCATCGCGTCCGTCGATCAGGAGCGCCAAGCGGCCAAGGAGGCGCTGAAACTCACCTCGCTGGAGAACGCCGACATCTACCTCGGCGGCACGGCCGCAACGTTTTACGACATCGCCAACGGCGCCAAGTACGACCTGATGATCGCCGGGGTGGCCTCGATCGTGCTCATCTTCATCATCATGGTGATCGTCACCCGCGCATTGGTCGCGGCGGGTGTCATCGTCGGCACCATCGTGATGTCGTTGGGGGCCGCCTTCGGGTTCTCGACACTGATTTGGCAGCACCTTGGCAATTTCCAGTTACACTGGGTAGCAACCGAATTCGCGTTGATCGTGCTCTTGGCGGTGGGATCCGACTACAACCTGATGCTGGTGTCCCGAATCGAGGAGGAGATCGGAGCCGGCCTGAAAACGGGACTCATCCGCGGCATGGGTGTGACCGGACCGGTGGTGACTGCCGCCGGTGTGGTGTTCGCGGTCACCATGGCCACGATGATCACCAGCGATCTCCGGGCGATCGGCCAATTCGGCACGACGATCGGCATCGGCCTGTTGTTCGACACCTTCGTCGTCCGATCGCTCATCACGCCGTCGATCATGACGGTGATGGGACGCTGGTTCTGGTGGCCGAAGCGGGTACGCGTCCGGCCGGCAAGCCAGATGCTTCGGTCCGTGGGGCCGCGCCCGCTGGTTCGTGCCTTGTTGTACCACCCGCGGCACGGGGCTGCGTCGGATCCGCAGGCGTAGTGTCCGCCCGCTATGCTCTCCTAGCCATTGGAGGAGCGGGCCGCCTTGGCGGCTTCGCGCCGAGCCTTCTCCTTGACGTGGGTCGAGCAGCAATGCCCCATATCGCAATGGAACCGGTCGCTACAATCATGCGAACAATAGGCCGATGCGGCCGGAAGCCATTCCGGATCGGATAGGTCACGCGGGCGGTCGTTCGGATCGAACGTATGGCCGCAATGTACGCAGACCTTGGTCTTGGTCTTGACCATATCGCTCAGCGTACGCGCCATGACCCTGAATCGAAGCTGCTTTCAGATCGAGGCCGAACAATTTTGTTCCGCAAAGCAGATGGCGCGCAATTCATTTAGGCCAACGAACTAACTATCGCGCGGCCTTAGCTTCACTCTTCGCTTCATTACTCACCCGGGTGAATAGGTGGTTGGGGTGATGACAGCTCACCCCGCCCGGCTGCAATCTCAGTACGACGAGGACCGGGCGGGATTGTCACCCCGTTCGCTGGCGCCTTGGCTCAGGCCGTTACGCGTCGTCGATATCAAGGCGGTCCAGTCGGAGCCGTCAGGGGAACCAGGAAGGGAACCCGCATATGCATTTTGGGGGCAAGAAGGTCATTGTTGTCGGCGGCAGTGCCGGAATGGGTCGGCAGGTCGCGATCGACATCGTCGATCACGGCGGGAGCGCGGTCATCGTCGGACGCTCGAAAGCGCGTGTCGACGACACCGTCGCTCAGCTGACGAGCCGACGTGGCGAAGCCTTTGGCATCGCCGCCGAGCTGACGGATCGCGCTGCGATCGCGGATGTGCAGCACGCGCTCTCGGACGATCACAGCGACGCGACACTGCTGGTAAATGCGGCCGGATTCTTCATCCCCAAGGCGTTCCTCGAGTACGACGCGAGGGACTACGACTCCTACATGGAGCTCAACTATGCCCTGTTCTTCCTGACCCAGACCGTGGTTGCGGGCATGATCGCCCGCGGGGAGGGCGGCTCCATCGTGAACATCGGCAGCATGTGGGCGCATCAGGCGCTCGGTCTGACCCCATCCACTGGGCACTCGATGCAAAAAGCCGGCCTGCATGCGCTCACCCATAACCTGGCCATCGAGCTCGCCGGGCACAAGATCCGCGTCAACGCGGTGGCACCGGCCGCCGTGAAAACCCCCGCTCTCGAGCGTTGGGTCCCGATAGACGAGATCGACGCCACGCTCGACGCTTTCGCGCCGGTTCATCCGCTGGGACGGGTCGGCACCCCTGCCGACGTCGCCAACGCCGTCACGTATCTGCTCTCCGAGGCGGCCAGCTGGGTAACCGGTGCAATTCTCAACGTCGACGGCGGCATCATGGCCGGCCGCAACTAGCCCGACGAAGGTCCTCTGCCGGTAGCGGGCCGCCCGGAACATTCTGGCGTGCAGGGCAATTGTCCGCACACTTAGCTAAGGAGCACCGTGTCACGCGAACACAACAAGAAGCCGGCCGCGGCCGGCGCGACAGACGACATCTTGAGGCCAGGGGGCCCGCCGGCTAAGTCTGTCGGCCGCACCGAGGGCAAGTCGGTGTTCCTTGGGACGATCGGTGTCCGCCACATCGTCGATTGGGTCCACGCGCAAGGACGCTTCTCTGTCCTCGAGCATCCGATGTCGCCCCGAGCGCTAGCCTCACCGCTTCATCGCCACCACAACGAAGATGAGTACAGCTGGATCATCGAGGGACGCGTCGGCGCTTTGCTTGGCGATGAGGTGCTCTACGGTGGACCCGGCGACTTCATTTTCAAGCCACGAGGCCAATGGCATACGTTCTGGAACGCGGGCGATGAGCCCGCCCGCATCCTTGAAATCATTTCCCCCGCAGGATTTGAGCAGTTCTTCGACGAGCTTGCTGACCTCGGCGGGGTGGACCAGATATCGACAGAGAACCTGGATGAACTCTGTGCGCGATACGACCTCGAGATGGATGTCGACAGTGTCCCCGAACTATGCAAACGCTTCAACTTGAAATTCCCCGGTGAACCTATTTGGTAACGAACCGTCGGATTCGAAATGCCTTTATGTTCAGGCAAAGTTGGCGGGAAGCTCATCCGTGCGCCAGCGAAATATCAAGGAGGACAACCATGGACGGCGATTACGACGACCCGGGGCCCGATAACACCCTGGGTCCCAGCGAATCTCTGGACTCCGACGAGGTGCGCAACGACGATGGTGACATCGTGGTCGACGCACCATTGCGCTGGATCTCGCCGAAGGAAAATCTGACGCTGGATAAGCGCCTAGCCGCTGAGGAGCCCGAGTTCGGCTACACCGAGGAACCGCCGCTGTGGCCGCGGCGCCACCGCGGTCAGATCAGTGGCAGCCCACACGACGGTCCATCGTTCTACGGTGTCGCGCGCGAAGAGTTTGACCAGGACGACGAGGACGTCGGCTGACCGCTAGCCCAGGTCCCGTGGGCCGTTGCGCGGCTGCACGAGCTTGACGTCCGCCGAGTTGCCGCCTGTGATGACATGGAAGGGATTTTGACTGTGAGTGAATCACCAACGCCGATGGGCAGTATCGAACGCAGTGCTCACGATGGACTGCTGACCATCATCACCGACAACACCCAAGAAGGGCGGTTCGAGGCCGCCGTAGACGACCAGGTGATTGGTCGGCAGCCCTACCGCCGCTACCGCGGCCACATCGTGTTGATGGCCACCGAAGTCGATACGCAATGGCGTTATCGGGGTGTCTCCTCAGCGATGATCAGTGGTGTGCTCACACTGATCCGCAGGGCCGGGCACACGGTTATTCCGCGGTGCAAGATCACGGCTGACTACATCCTGCGCCATCCTGAATACCGGGATCTGGTGACCGACCAATATCAGGGATTGCTCCGCCCGGTGTCGCGGCCCGCTGCGCCCGACAGCACCTAACACCTAACCGGGCTGCGCAGGGCGGAAGGGATCGTTGGTGCTGTCAGGGATTCGACCGGCGGCGGAAGGCACGAAACCGAAGTGACCAGTTGAACGCAACTCTGAAAGGTGAATCATGAAGATCGTAGTCATCGGCGGTCGCGGGCTGATCGGCTCGAAAGTCGCGTCCAAGCTCAGCGCGCAGGGCCACGACGTCGTCATCGCCTCACGCCGATCAGGTGTCGATTCGTTCACCGGTGAAGGCCTTGCCAGCGCGCTCGCCGGTGCTGATGTCCTGGTCGACGTCGCGGATTCGCCAGAGTTCGACGATGAACCTGTGATGCGCTTCTTCACCGCCACGACCACGAATCTCCTTGCAGCCGAACAGGAAGCGGGAGTCGAACACCATGTGGCGTTGTCGGTGGTGGGTGCGCAGGTCATGCCGGATAGCGGCTACAACACCGCGAAAGCGGCACAGGAGAACCTGATCAGGGAAGCGGGCCGGCCGTATTCGATCGTGCGAGCGACTCCCTTCTACGAATTCGCCGTCGGCTTGGCCGATTCCGCGACAGAGGGAGACATTGTCCGGCTGCCGCACGCGTTGTTCCGTCCTATCGCCGCCGACGATGTCGCCACCGCCGTCGCGCGCGCGGCTGTCGGGCGGCCTATCAACGGAGTATTGGAGATCGCCGGACCCGAAGTAATGGGGATGGACGACTTCGTCCGCACGGGCCTGGCCGCCAAGGGTGATCGACGTCGGGTCGTGACCGACCCCCAGGCGCCATACTTCGGTGCGGTGATCGACGATCACAGCTTGGAACCCGACGAGCACGCCACCATCTTCACTACTCGATTCTCCGACTGGATCGACGCAGGCCGCAGCATTTAGGAAAGTAATTGGTGCCCAGGCGATTTCACCACCACTGCACGTGCTTGCCTATCATATAGGGGTAACAGATGTTGGATACGACTGGCTCCGAATCGAAATCAACAATGACCGTGCTGCAGGAAGTATCGTCACCGTTGATTCCTGAAGATGCCCACGTGATGACGGTTCTCATCAACCATCCACCGGGCGCTCCTGGTTATCCACCACATCGGCTTCCCGGCGGTCCGGGATTCGGTTACATGATTGACGGTGAGATGTTGTTCGAGCTCGAGGGTGAAGCGCCACGCGTCCTGCGGGCTGGAGACGCGTTCTGGGGACCCGGCGGTGACGTGATCCACTATCAGGACGCGAACAACCGCACTGACATTCCTTGTAGCTTCGTCCTGACATTGTTTTGCCTGCCCGGGCAACCGGTGCTCGAGCCGGTTACCGAAGAGGAGCTTGCGGAGCGAAAGGGACTGCGCGTCAGCAGTTGAGCAGCTCGGGCACTCTAAGCATTTGGAACCACTCCGACAACAAGCATTCGAAACAACAGTTGCGTTGCGCGTTCTGTCCGTGCTGCTGCGTGCAGTGGCTAGTTATGGTCCGGTCACCGTTCTAGCGTCGACGACATACAACTGGCATGACGAGGGCTCGGTGCGTTACGGGCTTTAGCCAGTCGCTTAGCCAGCACTTAGACGCGAAATAACGTGCTTCACAACCACATAGCGCGATATCCGAAGGTGAACCGGGGGAGTCGATGGAATCTCTGCTAGATCGTGACGATGCGCTGCAGCCCGCCGCAAGGATGCATCAATTGTTAAGCGGTTTCGAAGTGTCGCAGGCGCTGTTTGTCGTGGCGGAACTCGGCGTAGCCACCGCCCTGCTCGACGGTCCCCGCAATCTTGATGAACTGGCGGCCGCAGTTGGAGCCAATGCCGATGCCCTAGGTCGGCTGATCCGCTTTCTGGGGCCTTTCGGCGTGTTCAGTGGCGAGGGTGAAAACGTCGCGATCACCGACCTGGGTCGAACCCTCGCCGACGGACCAGCTGATTCGGTCCGCAGCATTGCGCGGTTTTTCATGGCAACCCACTACGCCCCATTCGGTGACCTGTTGCACACCGCCCGCACCGGCCAGGTCGGTGCGACCAATTTCCTCGGCCGGCCATTCTTCGAATGGGTCGGCTCTTCAACCGAACTCGCACAGCTGCAAAACAAGGCCATGGCCGAGTTCACCTCGGCCGCTCGAACAGGCGCACTCGATGCATTTCAGTTTCCGCAACGGGGCGTCGTTGCAGATATCGGTGGTGCCGACGGCACATTCCTGGCCGAGATCCTCTCCCGGACACCGGGTTGTCGTGGCATCGTGTTCGACCTGCCGAATGTGGTTGCGGCTGCGCCTGAAACCCTGGCGGCTGCGGGACTGAGCGACCGCGCGACGGTCGCAGCCGGAGACTTTTTCGACCATGTTCCCGGCGCCGATACCTACGTGCTCTCGTGCGTTTTGCACGACTGGTCCGACGCCGACGCACTCCGCATTTTGCGCAATATCGCCCGGGCGGCCCCCGAGCAAGCCCGGCTGCTGCTGGTGGAACTGGTCTTGCCCGACGATGACATTCCACACCTCGCCAACTTCGTCGATTTCACCATGCTCGTGATGGTCGGCGGCCGGGAACGGACGGAGTCAGAGTGGCGTCGGCTACTCGCCGCAGGAGGTTTCGCTCTCGACAACGTTATCCCCACGGGTGGCCTCTACTCGCTCCTTGACGCGAGGCTCAACCGATCCCGCTCGGCGCGGTGATGTCCAGGCGTCACCTCACCTCCCGCATACCGACGTCCGTACACACACGAGCTCGAACTCGGACATGACTCCACGCACTCAGGCGTGACGCTGAGGTAGGCGAAGACCCGGCAATGTCAACGTCGGCGCATCCAGATAACGATGCCGACAACGGCTGCCAGGGCTGCCACGGCCACGGGCACGACACCATATGAGAGCACCGCATCCGTCGTCCGAGTGGCAAAGTGCTTGAGCCCCGTCGACTTCTGGATGTCGTGAGTCGCGGGTTCACCCGGCTCTGGGTTCCCCGACTGCTCGGGAACGGTGCGATGTGGGGGCCGAGTGCTGACCGGTGGGTTGGCGGGATCACGCTGGCGCGGCAGTTCAGCTACCTCTTGATGTTGGGGTCGGCTGGCATGATCGCCCGCCTCCCGAGCGGGTGTCGCCGCTGGTGTGGACGGCGGTCCTTTTTTCGTCGCCGAAGCCGCACTCAGAGACCCAGCCGCCGGCTCGGTGACCGCTTCCGAGGCCGAACGCCGCCGCCGATCGCGGCTGCGGCCGCGTCGCGGCCCCCAGACCTCGTCTCCTAATTCGTCGGGAATGAACCACATCAGCAACCCCAGGTTGACGACCCCAAGCACGCCGTGCAGCACGATGTCGGCAGCATGAAAACCCAACGGTGTCGGTTTTGCTTGCGCCGTTGCGACACTGCTGAAGAACAACAACATGAAGTAGGCAATCGCACTCAGTGCGGTAACGGTTACCGCCGCGCGGCGCTTGGCGATAGCGGCGATCGCCACCACTCCAAACGCCAGCAGAATCGCGCTGTGTGCCGGAGTAGTCGCCAGGCCGAGAACTGGGGCGCCGGTAGCCCCGGCATGCGGATCCAGGGCCGCCGAAATCAATCCGGCAATGCCGAACCCGCTCACCAGCATGCCTTCGGCCAGCAGAAACCAACGTCCGCTATGGAAACGCCCAGGATCCATGGGAATCCTGCGCAGTCCCGACGTCACGCCGGGAACGTGGCCCGCCGTAACAGGCATCCGCGGCCTCCCGCCTATAGAGCAGGCTTTGTACATGGCTACCCGCTACCGGCCCGAATAGTCCAGCCGATCTCGCGCCGTCGACGGCAAAATCACAGGCTGGCCGCCCCCAGTCGTAGGACCCCGGGGTCTCGCTCCACTCGTTCATCCACAGTGCCTGCTCTCGCCCGTTCACCTACCCAGCGAACTCCCAGCATCCTGTACCGCTGGTAACGCATAACCGACGGCTCGCCTGGGTACGCAACTGAGTGAACGGTTGTTCGCAGTGGAACGGTCGCCTGCAGTGGTTCGGCGGCGGGCCGACTTGTTTCCTTCGGAGAAGAACGGGAACGACCGACTAAGCATGCCGCTCGACGGGAGGAGTTTTGATGCCCGAGGTTCAACTTCACCACGACGGACATCCGCGCTATCGGCGGATGGTCCGATTCGACTGGTCTGAGACACCGTTGCACTGGGTGCCCGACGACCCGTTCTCAACGCACATGATGAACGTCTTGCATCTGCTGCTACCCGAAGGGGAGCGGCACTTCATCAAGGCCGTTCTGGAGGCGTCATCGCTGGTCGATGACCCGGAGCTGGAGGCGGCCATCAAACCGTTCATCCAGCAGGAGTCCTGGCATGCCTGGGCGCACCAGGTGGTGCTCGACCATTTGGCTGAACAGGGAATCGACACCAAGCCGTACACCTCTCGACTCCGGAAAATGCTGTCGGTGGCGCTGGGTGACCCGCCCAAGTGGTTTCCGCCGGCGATGAAGCGGTGGTGGTTGTATCGGCGTCTGGCCGACGTTGCGGCGCTGGAACATTACACCGCGATGTTGGGCCAATGGGTGCTACAGAATCGCGGTCTGGATTACGCCGGCACCGACCCGATGATGCTGGATCTGCTGCGCTGGCACGGGGCCGAGGAGGTCGAACACCGCTCACTGGTGTTCGACGTCTACCAGCACGTGTGCGGCAACTACTTCATCCGAGCCTTCTCGATGTTCATGACCACCCCGCTGTTCTACGGGTGGTGGATTGCCGGAGCGAAATATCTGATGGCCCATGATCCGACCATCGACCAGAAGTGGCGCTGGCGCGATTGGTGGCGTGCGGCCAGGGAGTACAAGTTGCCCGGCCCCTGGCAGCTGATGGTCACGCAACCCGCCAGGTACATGCGGCCTTCTCATCATCCGGGTCCTGAAGCGGTCACGACGATGGCAGTCGAGTACATCAAGAACTCGCCGGCGGCGAAGGCCGCCCGGGAACGGGCTCAACTAGAAGGAAAGGTCGCAGTTCGATGAAGGTTTCGGTGGATCTTGACACCTGCGACGGCAACGGCGTGTGCATGAGCCTGTGTCACGAGGTTTTCGACGTACGCGAGGACGGGCTGCACGTGCTCCAAGAGCAGCCTCGGCGAGAGTTACGCGGACCGTTGAGGGCCGCCGAGGTGTCCTGCCCCACCGGGGCGATCGTGGTGGAGGACTGACCCGATGTCGAGTCGTCAGCTCAAAGAGGTGGTCGTCGTCGGTGCCGGTGTAGCCGGGGTGCGGGCGGCGGAGACGCTCCGACGGGACGGCTATGACGGCGCCCTTACCATTGTGGGCGCCGAACGCCACGCGCCCTACCATCGGCCGCCGTTGTCGAAGAAGCTGCTCAGCGGTCAGGTACACCGGGCGGGCGTCGACATGGCGCCGCAATTCGACATGGACGCACGGGTGCTCAGAGGTGCAACCGCGGTCGGACTGGACGCGTCCGCACGTACCGTCCAGGTCCGCGACGAGGGCCAGAACCTGTCCTTGGATTTCGACGGACTTGTCATCGCCAGTGGCGCCACACCGCGCGAATGGCCGGGCGGCCCGGTTCCCGACGGGGTGCTCCTGCTGCGGACGGTCGATGACTGCTTGGCGATTCGAGAGCGACTCGGCTCGCGTCCCCGTGTCGTGGTAATCGGGGGCGGGTTTATCGGCAGCGAGGTGGCCGCGACGTGCCGATTGCTGGGGCTGGATGTGGTGCTTGTCGAAAAGGCCACCGGGCCGCTGGTTCAAGCGTTAGGTGCGGAGCTGGCGCCTTGCTGGGCGAAGTTGCATCGCGACCATGGGGTGGACCTGCGCGTCGGCGTGGGCGTCGACACCTTCGTCGGCAACGGGCGGGTGGAAGCAGTTCGACTCACCGACGGTTCGCAGGTCCCGGCTGACGTGGTCATCGTCGGGCTTGGTGTTACTCCCGCCACCGCCTGGCTGGAAGGTTCGGGTCTGCATTTGGACGACGGGGTGGTCTGCGATGCCACCGGCGCCGCCGAGGGCAACACCGGCGACGGCAATGTGGTCGCCGCCGGGGACGTGGCGCGCTGGTGGCATCCGCTGTACGAGCGCCATCTGCGCACTGAACACTGGGATGACGCCTTACGTCAGGGGGAGGCCGCGGCGCGCACACTACTGGCCGGGCCCGAGCACGCCGAAGGATTCGACGCGGTGCCGTATTTCTGGTCCGACCAATACGATGTGAAGTTGCAGATGGTTGGCGTGCCAACCGATTACGACGCCGTCGAGATCGTCGAAGGCAAGCCGGACGCCTGGGAGTTCGTCGCCGCTTACGGGCGGGGTGGTCGCACCATCGCGGTGCTCGGGACGATTCCGGGCCGGGTGTACGCCTATCGGGAAGCCATCGAGAAGCGCGCGGCATTTCCGCCGAACCGACCGGATTAGCAAAAGGCGGACGGCCGCTACTCCCACGTGCCCGGGCGACTCGAGACACGCCTTTTTGGGTACAAGAACCACAAGCCGACTGGAGTCACTGATCGGGCCGAGATAACCGCATACGCGACGACGGTGTCGTGCGTACCGCCGAGGGACGGAGTCATGACATGCATCGCCCCGACACGATCATCGAAATTCATCGTGAACGCGTGCAGGATCAGACGGTCGAGATGTTCAGCGGTGACAAGTACACGCAGTCCGTCGACGGCACCGGCTACTCTGCGACGGCCACCCTCGATCTCACCCTGGATCGGGTCTGGTTCGTCCGTGACGCTCGTCGCCGGCTGTGGCAGGAGGAAGCCGAAGGTGAACTCCGCGACCCTTTGCGGCACTTCGCAATTGACCTGGTGATTTTCGATTCGAAGATCGTTATCGATTCGGTTACGTGCATCCCGTTGGTGTCGCTGCCCCCAGCGACTATCACTATCCCGGATGGTCCGCGCGCAGGAGAGTCGCGCGAAATTGCTTACAATGAGATTCCCCTGTTCGGGCGGTTGACAATTCACGACCAGCTTGAGCCGCACCAAATAGAGCCGGGCAAGCAGACGATAGCCCTCAACTTCACATCCCAGGAGGCTCCCGTACTGGTGGCCGCCCCATCACCGGACCCGCATGTCGGTTTGCTGTTCGGCGCGACCGTCGAGCGGCGTGAGGACGGGGTTACGGTCTTCCGCGGAGAAGACCCGCGGATCAGCTGGGAACTCGACTACGCCGAGGCGCACTGGATAACCCACAGCATCGCCGGGGAACTGATGGTGAACCTGGAGAAACTGCAGCACCCGGGGCTCTCCGACCATGAAGCCAGAACCAGGGTGCTCGATTCGCTTGCCGCCCAAATCGCCGATGCGGTCGGCCCGCAGCTCGAGGCGATGGGGGACAACGGGATTCAGGCGCTCCTGCCGTCGCCGGTGGACGTCGACCCCGAGGCCCAAGACGACAGCACGGTCAAGGAACTCGATGCCGTCGTGCAGCGGTTCGAGGTCGGTGAGGGCGCCGAGGAATCCATGGTCGTGCAGCTGCAGACACTGCGCGAGTTGCCGCCGGGGGAGGAACTACCCGCGTCCGTGCTCGCCGAGAACCCTCGTGAGAGAGCGGCTTTGGCGGTCACCGGGTGGAGCATATTGCGGCAGGTCCGTGGCACCGTGATGAACAGTTTCGGCCTCGACGAGAGCGACTTCGACCCCGATGCGCCATGCGCGCTGGCGGGCCCGAAGACCATCAGCATCGGCGGGCAAGACCGCAGCCTCGATGCTCTCGACGCCGATATCGTGCCTCGGACCGAGGACGGTCGATTGGTCGTCGACGGCACCGTGAGCGCCGACACCAAGCTCTACGACTTCAAGGCCACCTTCAAGGTGGTCTACGAAATGGGCCTCGGCGACATCCCGCGCGACCCGAAGGACAAAGAGCTGCTGCGATCCGACGTCGACACCATTGAGCTTCTCGAGCAGACGCTGGATCTGGCCGGTCAGAAGAAGCGCGCCGGTCACCTGAGCACCGAGGAATACGAGGCGGAAGTCAAACGAGTCGGCGAGCGATTCGATGCGCTGCCGCGAACCGTGGGAGTCCGCCCGGAGCAGAACTCGGAGCCGGACGTGAACGCGGACTTCAGCCTGTCAGCGGCCGGAAAAGTGGCCACGGCCGCAGGCGCGGCGGCTGTCGTCGGTCTGCTCGCGCTGCCGGTGACCTGGGTAGCGGGGGCGGCCGGGGTCGGCGCCGCCGGGGCGGGCGGATTGTTGACCTTGGCGATCGCGCAGTACATCACCACCGTCCTGACCATCGACTGGTTCGGCACCGGCGTCGGTTCTCGGCAGGTCAAGAAATCGCTGAACGACCAACCCGAGGGCACATCGCTTCCGCCGATCGGAATGCCCGTCGACCTGGATCTCAACCGCCAACGCCTCGCGGTGTACTTCCGTCCGGTGCCGGCGAAATTGTGGGTCGATTGCGTCGCCACCGATGGGGAGGGCGAGACAGGTGAGGGCGACACCCTTCGGGTCATCGGTGGTCGGTGGCCCACCGATGACCACCCGTGGCGGCTTTCGCACGATGATGCGGTGTTGTACGTCGACTCCGACGAACTGCGGCTTTTCGTCGATCCGGCCGGCAAGCGCGGCGAGGAGTTACCTATCGGTGTTGACACCGAAGAGGACGGGCGGCGCAGCCTTTGGGTGCAGAGCGATCCCGACGCACTGCGCCGGCTTCCGCGATGCTCCCTTGACGCCGTGAAGGCGCGCGAATAAGCCCCTAGGGTCTCAGGGATTGCGCGGACGATTTGGACACCTCGAGATCACAGTGGCGCGCTCGGAGCTGAGGTTCAAACACCTTGCGGCGTGCGAGGTCTGACATCACTGCCGATGCGCGTGAGCTGAAGCCGCTATGCGAATGTGGCTAGCAGAGGACGGCGGTCGAGAACCATCCACCGGCCACAAGCGCGATGAGAAGCGCTGCGGTGGTTTGTCCCATAGCTGCGGCCGCGATTGCTCCCACGATCGCGCAGATGAGCACCGTGACAGTCAGGACGGCGACGAGCAGACGGTGTGATGTGGACCACATCTCGGGATGGTATGTTGCGTGGGTCACAACAGAGGGGATTTCATGGTTGGCGTGGATCGCTCTAGGAAGGCCGTCATCGCACCTCGTCCCGGCGCGGCCGCCAGTTCACACCGTCTGCTCGTCGCCGTCCTGACTGTCACGGTGCTCATCTGCGCGATCGTGGGAGCAATCGCGCCAGCGTC
>NZ_LZMB01000205.1 GCF_001673555.1 Mycobacterium sp. 1165178.9
TCGGGAACACCTGGATTCAGTCGATCGGGTGGTGCGCGCGGCGTCACTGTACGTGCTGGCCGCACGCCGGGCCGGCGACGCCCCGCAGTACCGCCGCGCGCTGGACGACGTTGATCATCGGGTCCGCATCGAGGCGGTGCGGGCGCTGGTGTCCGTCGACGACGTGGAGGGTGTCGTCACCGCCGCCGGCGATGAGAACCGCGAGGTGCGCATCGCGGCGGCCGCCGGGCTGGCGACGCTGCGTAGTGGTGCCGACGCCGTGCGCGGGTTGGTCGCCGACACCGACCCGCTGGTCCGCGCGGCCGCGCTGGCCACATTGGGCCAATTGGGCTGTGGCCAAGACGATTACGCCGCGATCAAGGCGGCGTTGCGGGCGCCGGCCTGGCGTGCGGGAAGGCGCGGCGCGCGCGCTGGCCGGCGCGCCGGCTGACTTCGCGGTTCCGCATCTGTCCGAGGCGCTGGGTGACGCCCATTTGGACGTGCGCAAGGCGGCAGTACTGTCCCTGACCCGGTGGGCCGGGGAGGCCGCCGCGCGGGACGCGTTGGGGCTTGCGCTCAAGGACGGCGACGCCGACGTGCGGGCCTATGCTCGCCGCGCGCTCGAGAAGGACGGCATGGCGGAAAAAGCCTGATCAACGCAGGATCTTGGCATAGAGCAGGCTGTCCTGGGGCTCCGGCCCCATCGTGGGATAGACCGCGTGCCGGGCCAGCCGCCCCTCCAGGAAGAAGCCGGCGCGCTCGAGCAGTCGCGCCGAGCGTTCGTTGTCCACACTGCAGGTGGCCCAGACGCGATACACCTCGCGATCGGCGTCCAGGGCGGTGAGCAGCATGCCGAGCACCTCGGACATCAATCCCTTACCCCACCAGCGTCGGCCCAGGCAATAGCCGACCTCGACCGAATGCGGCGCGGTGCGTCGACAGCTGGCCAGCCCGATCACCTCGCCGCGGTGCCGTGACTCGATGACCCAGGTCTTCTCCTCCGCGCTGGCGTTGAGTTTTTCGGTGATCACGCGCCGCGTCGCGGCGACATCGGGATGCGGCGCCCACAGCAGGTACTTGGTGACCTGCGGATCGCGGGCGACCCGCTGAAACAGCGCCCCGGCGTCGTCGAGGGTGGGCGGGCGTAGCAGCAGCCGCGGGCCGCTGATGCGATCGGGTGGGTAGCCGGGCATCGGGAGTGACTTTAGAGGTCGAGGGCGCGATAGGTGTTGCGGACGAATCTCGGTTGTGCCGTGCGGAGTTTGGCCAGCGACGTGTTGCCGGCGACGGCGGTGGCGGCATCGACGGTCAGGTCCGGCAGATTCTGAATCAGGTAAAGCAGGATGAGATCCGCGCTGGGGTCGGCCTGCCACCAGGTCCCGTAGGCGCCGGGCCAGCTGAAGGTGCCGAGCCCGCCCGGCCCGAAAAGCGGCGTGCTCTTGGCCGGATCGGTCACCAGTGACAGGTTCAGCCCGAAGCCGCGGCCCACCCAGTACGGCGCGCCCAGGAAGTTGTGCCGCTTCTGTTCCTCGGTGAGCCGATCGGTGCGCATGCGCCGGACGGATTCTTCCGAAAGCACCCGCACGCCGTCGACCGTTCCGCCGCCGAGCAGCATCCGCACGAACCGCAGGTAATCGTCGGCGCTCGACCACAATCCGCCACCGGCGTTGCAGAACGAGGGCGGCGTGATGTGCGGTGGGCCCATCACCCCATGATGTAGCCGGCTGTGTTCGTCGAGCCTGTACATGGTGGCCGCGCGGCGCCGTGCCTCGGGCGAAACGAAGAACCCGGTGTCGGTCATGCCCGCCGGGCCGAGGATCCGTTCGTCGAGTACCTCGTGGAACGGCTTGTCCTCGATGCGGGAGGCGATGACCCCCAGCAGGTCGATGGAGTGGCTGTAGGTGACGCGGTCACCGGGCTGATGCACCAGCGGCAGCTTGGCCAGCTCGGCCAGCCAGGCGTCCGGGCCCTGATTGAAGGGCAGCCGCATGTAGGCCTTGGAGATCGGCCCGGACACCGAGAAGCCATAGGCCAGCCCGCTGGTGTGGGTGAGCAGATCCTCGATCAGGATGGTGCGGTTCACCGGGTGGGTGCGGTCCAGCGTGCCGTGCGGATCGTCGAGCACCCGCAGGTCGGCCAGCTCGGGCGCCCAGCGGCTGACCGGATCTTTGAGCGTCAGCTTGCCCTCGTCGACCAGGCTCATCACCGTCGCGACCGTCACCGGCTTGGTCATCGACGCGATGCGAAACAGCGTGTCGCGCTGCATCGGCAGACCCGCATCCACATCGCGGTAGCCGATTTCGTTGACCTGTAGCAGTTCTCCGCGCTGCCAGACCACCGTCACCGCACCGGCGAGCAGGCCGGCGTCGCACACTTCCCTGACGGAGGCGGCATTGCCATTGAGCGTCGAGCGATTCACCTGGTCAGGTTAGCGGGCCGGTGGCAGCGCTCGGTTACCCGTGTCGGGGCCAAAATTTCATGACGGTCTCGGTTGAGCAAAGGTACTGCAGCGTACCCGCGATGCGAGGGCCGATATCGCTGCGTGGTTTTACTGTTGGCTGCTATGTCCGGACTCAACAATTGTGTGAAGCGCTGGCGCGCAGCGCTTCACGTAACAGTGTCCGCCTTGACATTTGTCGTCCTCGGACTCGCAGTCGCCCCCGGAGCCCATGCGGCCGCGGCCACGGCGACCTTGTCGGTGGAACACACGTGGCAGACCGGTTTCATCGCCCGCTTCACCATCGTCAACGCGAGCATGGCGCCGCTAGCCGATTGGAGGCTTGAATTCGACTTGCCGGCGGGAGAATCCGTCGTGCACACGTGGAACAGCACCATTACCCAATCTGGGACGCACTATGTTCTCGGCCCCGCGAATTGGAATCGGGTCATCGCACCCGGTGGTTCGGCCACCGGTGGGATGAGGGGCATGCTGACGGGTTCCTATTCGCCACCGGCGAATTGTGTGCTCAACGGGCAAGTTCCCTGCACCTGACCACGCACCTCCCGGCGGCCATGCTGCCGCGCCGCCCTCGCGTTCTTGAGTGACGTCTGATCCGCCTCTCGCGGGGTGGGCACAATTCGTGCCCGCCTTCCAGCGACAAACGCGCGAATGGTGTGCTCACGGCGCCAACCGGACGCCACGTGCCGCTGCGAGGCAGCAGACTTATGTGTCTCTTTTCAGAGACCGATGGGGCAGATGTGACTGGCGCGGGCGAAGGGCGTCCGGCGCCCCACGTGCCTGACGGCGCCGCGCTCGAAATAAGTGCTACGCTGCCACGCAGTCGACATCCTTTAACGATCCGTCCGGCGAGGCGGAGAAGGAGGTCAAGTTTCGCATGGGTGCTGCGGGCTTAGGCAGCGATTCCCGGGAGTTGATGTCGGCGGCCGATGTGAGCCGCACCATTTCCCGCATTGCACATCAGATCATCGAAAAGACCGCGCTGGACGCTCCCGACGCGCCACGGGTGGTGTTGCTGGGCATCCCGACCCGCGGTGTCATCCTCGCGAACCGCCTGGCGGCCAACATCGGCGAGTACAGCGGCGTCGAAGTCGGCCACGGTGCCCTGGACATCACGCTCTACCGCGACGATCTGATGCAAAAACCGCCGCGGCCGCTGGAAGCCACCTCGATACCGGCCGGTGGCATCGACGACGCGTTGGTGATCCTGGTCGACGACGTCCTGTACTCCGGCCGCTCGGTTCGTTCCGCGCTGGACGCGCTGCGCGACGTAGGCCGGCCGCGAGTGGTGCAGCTGGCCGTGCTGGTCGACCGCGGCCATCGCGAACTGCCACTGCGGGCCGACTATGTGGGCAAGAACGTCCCCACCTCACGCAGCGAGAGCGTGCACGTGCTGCTGAGCGAGAACGACGGTAACGACGGGGTGGTGATCTCACGATGACGCGCCATCTGCTGGCCGCCGGCGACCTGAGCCGCGACGACGCCACCGCCATCCTCGACGACGCCGACCGGTTCGCGCAGGCGCTGGTGGGCCGCGAGATCAAGAAGCTGCCGACGCTGCGCGGCCGCACCATCGTCACGATGTTCTACGAGAACTCGACCCGCACGCGGGTGTCCTTCGAGGTTGCCGGCAAGTGGATGAGCGCCGACGTGATCAACGTCAGCGCGTCCGGATCGTCGGTGGGCAAGGGGGAGTCGCTGCGCGACACTGCGTTCACACTGCGCGCCGCCGGCGCCGACGCGCTGATCATCCGGCACCCGGCTTCCGGCGCCGCGCATCTGCTCGCGGACTGGACCGGCGCGAAGGACGATGGCGGGCCGTCGGTGATCAATGCCGGTGACGGCACCCACGAGCACCCGACCCAGGCGCTGCTGGACGCGCTCACCATTCGCCAGCGGCTCGGCGGCATCGAAGGCCGTCGCATCGTGATCGTCGGCGACATCCTGCACAGCCGCGTCGCCCGCTCCAACGTGATGCTGCTGGACACCCTGGGCGCCGAGGTGGTCCTGGTCGCGCCGCCGACGCTGCTGCCGGTCGGGGTCGAGGGCTGGCCGGTCACCGTATCCAACGACTTCGATGCCGAGCTGCCCGCCGCCGACGCGGTGCTGATGTTGCGGGTGCAGGCCGAGCGGATGAACGGCGGCTTCTTCCCGTCGGTGCGCGAATACTCCTCGCTGTACGGGCTTTCCGATCGCCGCCAGGCGATGCTGCCCGGCCATGCCGTGGTGCTGCACCCCGGGCCCATGCTGCGCGGCATGGAGATCGCCTCGTCGGTGGCCGACTCTTCGCAATCCGCTGTGCTGCAACAGGTTTCAAATGGTGTCCACGTGCGAATGGCGGTGCTCTTCCATGTGCTGGTTGGCACAGAATCGGCCGGAGAAGAGGGTGCGGCGTGAGCGTACTGCTGCGCGGGGTTCGCTTGTACGGCGAGGGCGATCGCGTTGATGTGCTGGTCGATGACGGCCAGATCGCCGACATCGGTGCCGGTCTCCACAAGGCCGGAGGCCTCCAGGAAGACCTGGATGTGATCGATGCCATCGACCACGTGCTACTGCCTGGCCTGGTGGACCTGCACACCCATCTGCGCGAGCCAGGACGTGAGTACGCCGAGGATATCGAAACAGGCTCGGCTGCAGCGGCTTTGGGTGGATACACCGCCGTGTTCGCGATGGCCAACACCAACCCGGTCGCCGACAGCCCGGTGGTCACCGACCACGTGTGGCATCGGGGCCAGCAGGTCGGCCTGGTCGACGTGCACCCGGTGGGCGCCGTCACCGTCGGGCTGGCCGGTAAAGAGCTCACCGAGATGGGCATGATGGCGGCCGGGGCGGCGCAGGTGCGCGTGTTCTCCGACGATGGCATCTGCGTGCACGACCCGCTGGTGATGCGTCGCGCCCTGGAATACGCCACGGGTCTGGGTGTGCTCATCGCCCAGCACGCCGAAGAGCCGCGGCTGACGGTCGGTGCCGTCGCCCACGAAGGACCCACCGCCGCCCGGCTGGGCCTGGCGGGATGGCCCCGGGCGGCCGAGGAATCGATCGTCGCCCGCGACGCGCTGTTGGCCCGCGACGCCGGCGCCCGGGTGCACATCTGCCACGCCTCCACCGCCGGCACCGTCGAGATCGTGAAATGGGCTAAGGAGCAAGGGATCTCGATCACCGCCGAGGTCACCCCGCACCACCTGATGCTCGACGACAGCCGGTTGACCAGTTACGACGGGCGAAACCGGGTCAACCCGCCGCTGCGCGAAGCCGCCGACGCGGTGGCGTTGCGCCAAGCCCTGGCCGACGGCGTCATCGACTGCGTGGCCACCGACCACGCCCCGCACGCTGAGCACGAGAAGTGTGTGGAGTTCTCCGCGGCGCGTCCCGGCATGCTGGGCCTGCAGACGGCGCTGTCCATCGTGGTGCAGACGATGGTCGTCCCGGGGTTGCTGACCTGGCGGGACGTCGCGCGGGTGATGAGTGAAAACCCCGCACGCATCGCGGTCCTGCCGGATCACGGCCGGCCGCTGGAGGTGGGGGAGCCCGCCAACCTCACGGTGGTGGATCCCACGGCCTCATGGACCGTCTCCGGCTCCGACCTGGCCAGCCGGTCGGCCAACACGCCGTATGAGGCGATGGCGCTGCCCGCCACGGTGACCGCCACGCTGCTGCGCGGCAAGGTCACCGCCCGAGATGGGAAGTCCCCGGCATGAACTCGGGCACGCTGGTGGGATCGCTGATCTTCGCGGCCGTGGTGGTGGTCGTGCTCACGGTGGTGATTCAGCTGATGATGCGGACCTGGCACCGGCGTTCGCAGCAGCAGGCGGAGCTGATCGGCGCGCTGCCCGAGATCCCGGACCAGGTGGGGGCGGCGACCATCACCACCCGCGGGCACTATTGC
The DNA here is from genome assembly GCF_001673555.1 of Mycobacterium sp. 1165178.9. Taxonomy (GTDB): domain Bacteria; phylum Actinomycetota; class Actinomycetes; order Mycobacteriales; family Mycobacteriaceae; genus Mycobacterium. The sequence continues at coordinate 6,324 of NZ_LZMB01000205.1, forward strand.
GGCTCCATGATGGCGCCGGGCTGGAGTGAGCGGATCGCGGCCGGTGATCTGGGTTTCCGTAGCAAGGCGGTGCTGACCCGCTACTCCGGGGGCATCATGGTGGAACGCGTGCGGGCCCAACCCATCTGGATCCCCGAGGACTCGATCACGCACATCCGCATGGAGCGCAGAATGACCGGCCGGGTCGGGATCCTGGCGATCCGCTGGCGGCTGCCGTCGGGCGTCGAGATCGACACCGGCTTCCGGGCGAATCACCGGAACGATTACGACGGCTGGCTCAAATCGCAGCATGAGGAGGGGCGGCGCTCGTGACTAAAGCGCAATTGGTGCTCGAGGACGGTCGCGTCTTCACCGGCACGCCGTTCGGCAAGGTCGGCCAAACATTGGGCGAGGCGGTCTTTTCCACCGGCATGTCCGGCTACCAGGAGACGCTGACCGATCCCAGCTACCACCGGCAGATCGTGGTGGCCACCGCGCCGCAGATCGGAAACACGGGCTGGAACGGCGAGGACGCCGAGAGCCGGGGCGACAAGATCTGGGTCGCCGGCTATGCGGTGCGCGATCCGTCACCGCGGCCCTCCAACTGGAGGGCCACCGGAACACTGGAGGACGAACTGGTCCGCCAGCACATCGTGGGGATCGCCGGGATCGACACCCGCGCGGTGGTGCGGCATCTGCGCACCCGCGGCTCGATGAAGGCGGGGGTGTTCTCCGGCGACGCGCTAGCCGATGCGGACGAACTGCTGCAGCGGGTGCGCGGTCAGCAGTCGATGCTGGGAGCCGACCTGGCCGGCGAGGTCAGCACGCCGGACACCTACATCGTGGAACCCGAAGGCTCGCCGCGGTTTACGGTGGCCGCGCTGGACCTCGGGATCAAGACCAATACGCCGCGCAACTTCGCCCGCCGCGGCGTCCGGACCCACGTGCTGGCATCGTCGGCGACCTACGAGCAGGTCGCCGACATCAAGCCCGACGGCGTCTTCTTGTCCAATGGCCCCGGCGACCCCGCCACCGCCGATCACATCGTCGCCGTCACCCGCGAGGTGCTGGGCGCCGGAATCCCGTTGTTCGGCATCTGTTTCGGCAATCAGATCCTGGGCCGTGCGCTGGGACTGTCCACCTACAAGATGGTGTTCGGACACCGCGGCATCAACATCCCGGTGATCGACCACGCAACGGGTCGGGTGGCGGTCACCGCACAAAACCACGGCTTCGCGCTCGAAGGGGAGGCCGGCCAGTCCTTCGACACGCCCTTCGGACAAGCGATCGTCAGCCACACCTGCGCCAATGACGGAGTGGTCGAAGGCGTCAAACTCGCGGACGGGCAAGCTTTTTCGGTCCAGTACCATCCGGAGGCCGCGGCCGGTCCGCACGATGCGGAATACCTGTTCGACCAATTCATCGAGCTGATGGCAGGGGAGGGCCGCTAGTGCCACGTCGCACCGACCTCAACCACGTGCTGGTGATCGGCTCGGGGCCGATCGTCATCGGGCAGGCCTGCGAGTTCGACTACTCCGGTACCCAGGCCTGCCGGGTGCTGCGCGCGGAGGGGCTGCAGGTCAGCCTGGTCAACTCCAACCCGGCGACCATCATGACCGACCCGGAGTACGCCGACCACACCTACGTCGAGCCGATAACCGCCGCATTCGTCGAGAAGGTCATCGCCCAGCAAGCCGAGCGCGGCAACAAGATCGACGCGCTCCTGGCCACCCTGGGCGGGCAGACCGCGCTCAACACCGCGGTCGCGCTGTACGAGAACGGGGCACTGGAGCGCCACGGCGTTGAGCTCATCGGCGCCGACTTCGACGCCATTCAGCGCGGCGAGGACCGGCAGATGTTCAAGGACATCGTCGCCAAAGTGGGTGGCGAATCCGCCCGCAGCCGAGTGTGTTTCACGATGGAAGAGGTCCGCGAGACGGTCGAGGAGCTCGGCCTGCCGGTCGTGGTGCGGCCCAGCTTCACCATGGGCGGCCTGGGCTCGGGGATGGCGCGATCCGTCGAGGAGGTCGACCGGATGGCCGGCGCCGGGCTGGCCGAAAGCCCGAGCGCCAACGTGCTGATCGAGGAATCGATCTACGGCTGGAAGGAATTCGAGCTCGAGCTGATGCGCGACGGCAACGACAACGTGGTCGTGGTGTGCTCGATCGAGAACTTCGACCCGATGGGCGTGCACACCGGAGACTCGGTCACCGTCGCGCCGGCGATGACGCTGACCGACCGGGAATACCAGCGGATGCGGGACCTGGGGATCGCGATCCTGCGTGAGGTCGGCGTGGACACCGGAGGCTGCAACATTCAGTTCGCGATCAACCCGTCCGATGGCCGCCTGATCGTCATCGAGATGAACCCCCGGGTGTCGCGCTCGAGTGCGCTGGCGTCCAAGGCCACCGGCTTCCCGATCGCCAAGATCGCCGCCAAGCTGGCCATCGGCTACACCCTCGACGAGATCGTCAACGACATCACCAAGGAAACGCCGGCCTGCTTCGAACCCACCCTGGACTACGTGGTGGTCAAGGCGCCGCGCTTCGCGTTCGAGAAGTTCCCGGGCGCCGATCCCACCCTGACCACCACCATGAAATCGGTCGGCGAGGCAATGTCGTTGGGCCGCAACTTTGTTGAGGCGCTCGGCAAGGTGATGCGGTCGCTGGAGACCACCCGCGTCGGTTTCTGGACCAAACCGGACCCCGACGGCGACGTCGACGAGGTGCTGACCCGGCTGCGGACGCCGACCGAGGGAAGGCTCTACGACATCGAATTGGCGCTGCGGCTCGGCGCTTCGGTGGAACAGGTCGCCGAGGCCAGCGGGGTGGACCCGTGGTTCGTGGCACAGATCGGCGAGCTGATCGATTTGCGTGCCGAGTTGATCGCCGCGCCGGTGCTCGACGCCGACCTGCTGCGCCGCGGTAAGCACAGCGGGCTGTCGGATCGCCAGATCGCCGCGCTGCGGCCCGAATTGGCCGGCGAAAACGGCGTGCGGTCGCTGCGCGAGCGGCTGGGCGTGCACCCGGTGTACAAGACCGTGGACACCTGCGCGGCCGAGTTCGAAGCCAAGACGCCGTATCACTACAGCAGCTACGAGCTAGATCCCGCGGCCGAGACCGAGGTGGCGCCGCAGGCCGAGAGGCCCAAGGTGTTGATCCTGGGGTCCGGGCCCAACCGCATCGGCCAGGGCATCGAATTCGACTACAGCTGTGTTCACGCGGCAACGACGTTGTCGCAGGCCGGCTTCGAGACCGTGATGATCAACTGCAACCCGGAGACGGTGTCCACCGACTACGACACCGCCGACCGGCTGTACTTCGAACCGCTGACGTTCGAGGACGTGCTCGAGGTGTTCCGCGCAGAGCAGCAGTCCGCGGCTGGTGGCCCGGGTGTGGCCGGGGTGATCGTGCAACTGGGCGGCCAAACTCCGCTCGGGCTGGCCCAGCGCCTCGCCGACGCGGGAGTGCCGATCGTCGGCACCCCGCCGGAGGCCATCGATCTGGCCGAGGACCGCGGCGCTTTCGGCGATGTGCTCACCACGGCCGGCCTGCCGGCGCCGAAGTACGGCACCGCAACCACTTTCGCGCAGGCCCAGCGGATCGCCGAAGACATCGGCTACCCGGTGCTGGTGCGACCGTCGTACGTGCTGGGCGGTCGCGGCATGGAGATCGTGTACGACGAGGAGACGTTGCGGGGTTACATCACCCGGGCCACCGAGCTCTCACCCGAGCACCCGGTGCTCGTCGACCGCTTCCTCGAAGACGCGGTGGAGATCGACGTTGACGCGCTGTGCGACGGCACCGAGGTGTACGTCGGCGGCATCATGGAGCACATCGAGGAGGCCGGCATCCACTCCGGTGACTCGGCGTGCGCGCTGCCGCCGGTGACCCTGGGCCGCAGCGACATCGAGAAGGTACGCCTCGCGACCGAGGCCATCGCACACGGCATCGGCGTGGTGGGCCTTCTCAACGTGCAGTATGCGCTCAAGGACGATGTGCTCTACGTCCTGGAGGCCAACCCGCGCGCCAGCCGCACGGTGCCGTTCGTGTCCAAGGCCACGGCGATCCCGCTCGCCAAGGCGTGTGCCCGGGTCATGTTGGGCGCCAGCATCTCCCAGCTGCGCGAGGAGGGAATGTTGGCGGCGTCCGGGGACGGCGCGCATGCCGCGCAGAACGCCCCGATCGCCGTCAAGGAGGCCGTGCTGCCCTTCCACCGCTTCCGGCGCGCGGACGGGGCCGCCATCGACTCGCTGCTGGGCCCGGAGATGAAATCCACCGGCGAGGTGATGGGAATCGACCGCGACTTCGGCAGCGCCTTCGCCAAGAGTCAGACCGCCGCCTACGGGTCGCTGCCCGCGCAGGGCACCATCTTCGTGTCGGTGGCCAACCGGGACAAGCGCTCGCTGGTTTTCCCGGTCAAACGCCTGGCCGACTTGGGATTCCGCGTCCTCGCCACCGACGGAACCGCGGAGATGTTGCGCCGCAACGGAATCCCCTGCGACGAGGTGCGCAAGCACTTCGAGGACCCGCAGCCGGGCCGCCCCGAGACGTCGGCGGTCGACGCGATCAAGGCCGGCGAGGTCGACATGGTGATCAACACGCCCTATGGCAACTCCGGCCCCCGCATCGACGGTTATGAAATCCGTTCGGCCGCCGTGTCGGTCAACATCCCCTGTGTCACCACGGTGCAGGGCGCCTCGGCCGCCGTCCAGGGCATCGAGGCGGGCATCCGTGGCGACATCGGCGTGCGCAGCCTGCAAGAACTGCACAGCCAGATCGGTCAGGGCGGCCTGCCCGGTAACGGGGACCGGTGACCGGGTTCGGCGCGCGGCTCGCGCAGGCGAAAGCGGAACGCGGGCCGCTGTGTGTGGGCATCGACCCGCACCCCGAGCTGCTCCGCGCCTGGGACCTGCCCACGACCGCCGAGGGGCTGGCCGCGTTCTGCGACATCTGCGTCGAGGCGTTTTCCGGATTCGCCGTGGTGAAGCCTCAAGTCGCGTTCTTCGAGGCCTACGGCGCCGCGGGATTCGCGGTACTGGAACGCACCATCGCGGCGTTGCGATCGGCCGGGGTGCTGGTGCTGGCCGACGCCAAGCGCGGCGACATCGGCACGACGATGGCGTCCTATGCCGCTGCCTGGGCGGGAGATTCACCGCTGGCCGCCGACGCCGTGACGGCCACCCCGTACCTGGGGTTCGGCTCGCTGCGGCCGCTGCTGGAGACCGCCGCGGCACACGATCGCGGGGTGTTCGTGTTGGCGGCCACATCCAACCCCGAGGGCGCCACGGTGCAGCGTGCCGCCTTCGACGGCCGCACGGTGGCCCAGCTGGTCGTCGACCAGGCGGCGGTGGTGAATCGGTCCGCGACCCCGTCTGGGCCCGGATACGTCGGCGTGGTCGTCGGCGCGACGGTGTTGCAGGTGCCCGATCTCAGCGCGCTGGGCGGTCCGGTCCTGGTGCCCGGGCTCGGCGTGCAGGGCGGGCGGCCCGAGGCACTCGCCGGGCTGGGCGGGGCGGAATCCGGGCAGCTGCTGCCCGCCGTGGCCCGCGAGGTGCTGAGGGCCGGACCGGACGTGGCGGAACTGCGCGAAGCGGCCGATCGCATGCTGGACGCGGTGGCCTACCTGGCCGTGTGAGCGCGGTTGTCGGCTAGTCCGACGCCAGTGCGGTGCTGGGCCGCGCGGTTTCGACGATGACGGTGGTGGCCTTGACGACGGCCACCGCGACGCTGCCCGGACGCAGCTGCAATTCCTCGGCGGCCTCGGTGCTCATCAGTGAGACGACGGTGAACGGACCGCACTGCATCTCCACCTGGGTCATCACCTTGTCGCTGACCACCGACGTGACCAGCCCGACGAAGCGGTTGCGGGCCGAGCTGCCGATGCTGAGCGGGTCCGCCGGCGGGGCGGGTGCGTTGGTGCGGGAGAAGTGGGCCAGGTCCTCGCTGGCGATCACCTTGCGGCCCGCGGCATCGTGGCCGACCGTCAATGTGCCCTGGTTGATCCAGCGCCGCACGGTGTCGTCGCTGACTCCCAGCAGCTCAGCCGCCTGGCGAATTCGCAGGTTGGACACCGGTCGATCGTATCGGATTTCACACGGCCAATTAGCTGAAACAGGGCGGGAAGCCGCTGTCTATCCGCAATCACGGAACTATGACTTTCATCGTTCCGCGTGTACGAGGTTTGGAGCATCATCCGCACGGATCCACGAGAAACCAGCAACCGTCGTTCCCGCCCGGGTTAGACGCTGCGGCAAGTCCTGATCGCCAGAGATGCTGCGGCCCTTGACGATTGGCGATGCTCTGGAGCGAGATCGTGCTGGCGCCGAACATGCCGAGCCGCCCACCGGCGCGGACGCCCCGGACACAGAGTGTGCATTCGTCGGGCGCGACAGCCCACCAGGCCGACACCCTCGACGACGAGTTCGGTCGATAACCGAGCTGGTTGCTGGACGCTGCGTGGCCGACCGGCCGTGCCACAGCTCGGCGGCCGGCGGTTTGGCGGGCCGCGACGGTGCCGAGGCGCCCGCCGCGCGGCTTCGGGACCCACAGCGCCTTCGAGGGGCCCGGGTGGGCCCGCTGAGGCCGGCTGCACCGCGCCGAACGCCGCGTTGGCCTGCCGTTTGACCGGCGAGGCGACACGCGCGACACGCCGCAACAAATCCGTGATCCCTCGCACCGGGCGTGACGGCCGCCTGCCGGCGTCCTTTGCGGGCTGGCTGGGCGGCCCGCCCCGCGTCGCCGCCGAGCAATAAAACCGCAGCTAGACGGCCTACAGGCGCGCTTAAACCGAGGTAATTTCGATACCCGGACGGCGCCACATGCGACCGTCGCCGACGCCCGTAAGAGCGCCGCTCTGGCCGATCACCCGCCGGTCCATGCTGGGACTTTGCCCCCTTTAGCAGGGGGCCGGGTTAGATTTCGTCAGGAGGCCTGAGTACGGTCGTCTCCGCTGGCAGAAGTGCCGGCGAGACAAAATGAGATCGATTGAAATTGATTGATCAGATACGGAGGAATCGTGGCCCTTCCCCAGTTGACCGACGAGCAGCGCGCGGCCGCGTTGGAGAAGGCGGCTGCCGCACGTCGAGCGCGAGCAGAGCTGAAGGACCGCCTGAAGCGTGGCGGCACCAACCTCACCCAGGTGCTCAAGGACGCCGAGACCGACGAAGTCCTGGGCAAGATGAAGGTTTCCGCGCTTCTCGAGGCGTTGCCCAAGGTGGGCAAGGTCAAGGCGCAGGAGATCATGACTGAGTTGGAGATCGCCCCGA
>NZ_LZMB01000206.1 GCF_001673555.1 Mycobacterium sp. 1165178.9
CGGCGATCCCGCCCGCGTGGTACTCGAACCGGTCGGCGGGCAGGGGCCCCAGAAACTTGTCACCGAGGCGGGCAACGCGATCGTGGCGGGCGAAGCCGACGTCGTGATGATCATGGGCTCGGAGCCGGGATCGACGGCTCGCTACTTCGCCAGCCGTGATGACAAGCCCGACTTCACCGAACACGTCGAGGGCCAGCTGGAAGATCGCGGCCATCAGATCTCCAGCTACATCGACGACTACACGATCCAGCACGGCCTGACCGGGGCGCCCGTGCAGTACGGGCTGCTGGAGAACGCCCGCCGCGCGCGCCTCGGGTACAGCGTGGCCGACTATCGGCGCGCGATGGCCGAACTGTTCGCCCCGATGTCCAAAGTGGCTGCCAAGAACCCGCTTTCGTCGTCGCCGGTGGAGCGGTCGGTCGAGGAGATCATCACGATCACCGACGACAACCGGATGATCTGTGACCCCTATCCCCGCCTGCTCGTCGCCCGCGATCAGGTGAACCAGGGCGCGGCGGCGACACTGATGTCAGTGGAGGCGGCGACGCGCCTGGGCGTGCCCGAGGAGAAGTGGGTCTTCGTGCACGGCCACTCGGACATGATCGAGCAGGCGATGCTCGATCGCGTCGACCTCGGTGCCAGCCCGGCGGCGGTCCACGCGGCCCGAGAAGCGTTGCGGGTAGCGGGAATCGGCGTCGACGAGATCGATACCTTCGATTTGTACAGCTGCTTCCCATTCCCGGTGTTCGTCATGTGCGAAGCCATGGGCATCGACGGCGACGACCCGCGCGGCCTGACCCTGACCGGCGGATTGCCCTACTTCGGTGGCCCCGGGAACAGTTACTCGCTGCACGGCATCGCCGAGACGGTCGCGCAGATGCGGGACAGGCCAGGGCGTTTCGGGCTGGTCGGCGCCAACGGCGGCATCATGAGCAAGTACTCGGTGGGTATCTACTCGACCACCCCGGTGAACTGGCGCACCGACAACTCTGCGGAGCTGAAGAAGGAGATCGACGCGCTGCCAAAGGTCGAAGTCACGAAGACACCCGACGGCGCGGCAACCATTGAGACATACTCCGTGCACTACGACTGGCCGGTCCGCACCGGCATCATCGTCGGCAGGCTCGCCGCGGACAACACGCGATTCATGGCTACCACCGACGACGACGAGCTTGTCGCGTTGATGTGCGACGGCGATCCGCTCGGTGCGGAGATCGCGGTGTGGTCGACCGACAACGGAAACCGGGCTTCGCTCGGCTAGACGCACTACCGCCTCTGGCCGCGCGACACCTAAACCACGCACACGACACGCCGCGAATGGTCGCCGTGGTTTAAGTCTCGCGGAGATGAAGGGCAGTCAGACCAGGGCGGCCAGCTTGCCCGCCAAGCGTTCGACGTAGGCGGCCACCTCGTCCTCGGACTTATCCGGCAGACCGAACAGCACCTCGGTCACCCCCAGCTCGGCCCACCTGGCCAGCTTCTCGGGCACCGGCTTGAAGTCCAGCGCCACGATCTGGGGAGCGCCGTCGCGGCCCGCCGCCGTCCAGGTGTCCTGGAGCAGCTTGACCGGCTCGTCGATGTCGAAATCGCGCGGGGTGGTGATCCAGCCGTCGGCGCTGCGCGCGATCCACTTGAAGTTCTTCTCGGTGCCCGCGGCACCCACCAGCACCGGGATGTGCGATTGCACCGGCTTCGGCCAGGCCCAGCTCGGGCCGAACTTCACGAATTCACCGTCGTACTCGGCCTCTTCTTCGGTCCACAGCGCCCGCATCGCTTCGAGGTATTCGCGCAGCATGGTGCGGCGCCGGCCCGCCGGCACGTTGTGGTCGGCGAGTTCGTCGGTGTTCCAGCCGAATCCGACGCCCAGGCTGACCCGTCCACCCGACAGGTGGTCAAGGGTGGCAATACTTTTCGCCAGGGTGATCGGGTCGTGCTCGACCGGGAGGGCCACCGCGGTGGACAGCCGCACCCGTGAGGTGACCGCGCACGCCGCGCCCAGACTTACCCATGGGTCTAGTGTCCGCATGTAGCGATCGTCGGGCAGCGATTCGTCCCCCGTCGTGGGGTGAGCTGCCTCGCGCTTCACCGGAATGTGAGTGTGTTCTGGCACGTAGAAGGTTTGAAAGCCGTGGTCGTCGGCGAGCTTCGCGGCCTTCGCCGGGGAGATGCCACGATCGCTGGTAAAAAGCACAAGCCCGTAATCCATGCAGAGAATTAGAACGTGTTCTACCTCTGCTGGGCAAGCCGTGATGACACGGACCGTCTCGCGAGCGTCCACCGTCGCCGCCGGTGTGCACCCCGCCGCCCAAGCCGGTGGCAGCGGCACGCGTTGCCGCACGTGCGCTAGCGTGGGTGATCGACCGCGTCGCTAACGCGGCGAGGCGTCTGCAAGCACAGCGTTGCACTGCAACCGTGGCGACCGTTAGGCAGTTCAAGGCACTGGAACAACAGGAGGAGCCATGACCTATTCTCCCGGAAGCCCGGGCTATCCACCGGCGCAATCCGGCGGCACCTATGCGGGTGGCACACCGTCCTTCGCGAAGGATGACGACGGAACGAGCAGGCTGCCGTCTTACCTGAACATCGCGGTGGTGGTCCTCGGCTTCGCGGCGTACCTCCTGAACTTCGGTCCCACCTTCACCATCGGCGCCGACCTCGGCCCGGGCATCGGTGGGCGCGCCGGCGATGCGGGCACCGCGGTCGTGGTCGCGGTGCTGGCCGCGCTGCTCGCCGGGCTGGGCCTGCTGCCGAAGACCAAGAACTATCCGGGAATCGTTGCGGTGATCGCGGTTCTGGGTGCCTTGCTGGCAATTACCGAGACGATCAACCTGCCCGCCGGTTTCACGATCGGATGGGCGATGTGGCCGCTGGTGGCGGCCGTCGTGCTCCAGGCAATCGCCGCGGTCGTCGTAGTCCTGCTGGAATCCGGGGTGATCACCGCACCGGCGCCGCGGCCCAAGTACGACCCCTACGCGCAATACGGCCAGTACGGCCAATACGGCCAGTACGGTCAGCAGCCTTACTACGGTCAGCAGCCGGGCGCCCAGCAGCACGGCGGGCAGCAGCAGTCGCCGCAGGGATACGGGTCGCAGTACGGCGGCTACTCGCCGAGTTCGGCGCCCACCCAGAGCGGCGTTCCGACCGGCGGTTTCGGCGCTCAGCCCTCGCCACAGTCGGGTCCGCAGCCGTCCTCGCAGCAGCATGGCTCGTCCACGCCGCCCACCGGCTTCCCCAGCTTCAGCCCGCCGCCCCACGCCGGTGGATCGGATTCCGGTTCGGCGACGACCAACTTCTCCGAGCAGGGTGGGGGCCAGCAGTTCGGCCACGAGCAGCAATCGCCGTCGTCACCGTCTGGGCCAGCGCCCTCTTAACCGTGCGCTGTCGCGCCTAGTCGGGGACGTGCCCCAGAGTGACACGGGTGGAGGACAACCGGGCAGCAGGCGCTCGCCAGGCGCGTGACCTTGCCCGGGTCGCGTTCGCCCCGGCGGTGGTGGCGCTGGTCATCATCGCCGCGGTCACGCTGATCCAATTGTTGATCGCCAACAGCGACATGACCGGTGCGCTGGGCGCCATCGCCAGCATGTGGCTGGGGGTGCACCAGGTACCAGTGTCGATCGGTGGCCGCGAACTCGGTGTGATGCCGCTGCTGCCGGTCCTGCTGATGATCTGGGCGACCGCGCGCAACACGGCACGGGCCACCACGCCCTACTCGTCGTGGCTGGTCGTCCGCTGGGTCATCGCCTCGGCGCTGGGCGGTCCGCTGTTTTTCACGGCGATCGCCCTGGCGGTCATCCACGACGCTTCGTCGGTGATCACCGAGTTGCAGACGCCCAGCGCGCTGCGCGCATTCCTCAGCGTGCTCGCGGTTCATGCCGCCGGCGCCGGGATCGGAGTGTGGTCCCGGGTGGGGCCGCGCGCGTTGGCGGCGGCGTCGCTGCCGTTCTGGCTGGGCGATTCCCTGCGCGCCGCCTCCGCCGGCCTGCTCGCGTTGCTCGGGCTGTCCGGCCTGGTGACGGCGGGGTCACTGGTCGTGCACTGGTCGACCATGCAGGAGCTCTACGGCATCACCGATTCGATCTTCGGGGAGTTCAGTCTCACCCTGTTGTCAATGCTGTACGCGCCCAACGTGATTGTGGGCACCGCGGCGATGGCCGTCGGGTCCAGCGCGCACATCGGGTTCGCGACATTCAGTTCGTTCACCGTGTTCGGTGGTGACATCCCGGCCTTGCCGGTGCTAGCCGCCGTCCCCAGGCCTCCGTTGGGGCCGGTCTGGGTGGCGCTGCTCATCATCGGCGCGTCGTCCGGGGTGGCGGTCGGCCAGCAATGCGCCCGGCGCGCGCTGCCGCCGCTGGCGGCCGCCGCCAAGCTGCTGGTCGCCGCGGTCACCGGGGCGCTGGTGATGTCGTTGCTCGCGTACGCCGGCAGCGGCCAGCTGGGAAACTTCGGCCACGTGGGCGTGGACCAGGGCGCGTTGCTCGTCGGTGTCTTCTTCTGGTTCACGGTCATCGGCGCGGTCACCGTGGTGATGAGCGGTGGGGTCAGGCGTCGCCCTCGTCGCCTCAAGGCCGGGCCCGCAACGGTCGAGGAACCCGCGGACCTCCCTGGCGTTTTCGATGACGATCGGCCTGGCGAGGACGCTGCGGGGGAGAACGCGGTCCCGGTGGGCGCGGCCGACGAGGCGCCGGCCGGCGTGGGGGACCCGGGCGATCCCGCGGTCGACTCCGCCGAACCCGACGCGCCGGTGGACTCGGCCGATCCCGCGGTCGACTCCGTCGAACCCGATGCGCGGGTCGACGACGGGCCGCCCCCCGCCGAACCGGAGCCGGGACGACCGAGCGAGATTAAGGATTAGGCCTTTTGCCCGTGTCGTAGCGACAACCGCCGCGCGGCGGGTGCGACACAGGGTACTCAGAGGTGGGCAATTCCCATGCGGCCAGCCTGATCGTCAGTGGGACGACGCCGACAGTAGGCTCGCCGATGTGGTGGAACCGCTCCATGTGCCCTCGAACGCACCGGCACGGGTAGTGGTACTGGCGTCGGGCACCGGGTCGCTGCTGAATTCATTGTTGACGTCGGCCGTCGCGGACTATCCCGCCCGGGTGGTCGCCGTCGGCGCCGACCGCGGCTGCCTGGCCACCGAGATCGCCGCGGCGGCCTCCGTGCCCGCGTTCATCGTCCGCCTCGGCGACCACGCAGACCGCGACGCGTGGGACGCGGCCATCACCGAGGCCACCGCCGCGCATTCCCCCGACCTGGTGGTATCCGCCGGATTCATGAAAATACTTGGGCCGCAGTTCCTTTCGCGATTTCACGGCCGCATCATCAACACGCACCCGACGCTGCTGCCTGCGTTCGCGGGTGCGCACGGGGTGGCCGATGCGCTGGCCTACGGTGTGAAGCTCACAGGCTGTACGGTGCACCTGGTGGACGCCGGGACGGACACCGGGCCGATCCTGGCGCAGGAATCCGTTCCGGTGCTCGACGACGACACCGAAGAGACCCTGCACGAACGCATCAAAGTCACCGAACGAAAGCTACTGGTGGACGTGGTGGCCGCGATCGCGACGGGCGGCCTGACCCTGGTCGGGAGAAGAGCGACGATCGGACGAAAGGCGACGAACCGATGAGCACCGATGACTGGCGCGAAGACGCCAAACGGCCGATCCGGCGCGCCTTGATCAGCGTGTACGACAAGACCGGGCTGGTCGACCTCGCGCAGGGCCTGGCGGGTGCGGGCGTCGAGATCGTCTCGACCGGATCCACCGCGAAGGTCATTGCCGACAAAGGCATTTCGGTAACCCGGGTCGAGGAGCTGACCGGTTTTCCGGAGGTGCTCGACGGCCGCGTCAAGACGTTGCACCCGCGCGTGCACGCGGGCCTGCTGGCCGACCTTCGCAAACCCGAGCACGCCGCCGCCCTCGAGGAGCTCGGCATTGCGGCGTTCGAGCTTGTCGTCGTCAACCTGTACCCCTTCACCGAGACCGTCGACTCCGGGGCCAGCATCGACGAATGCGTCGAACAGATCGACATCGGCGGCCCGTCGATGGTGCGGGCCGCGGCGAAAAACCATCCCAGCGTGGCGGTGATCACCGACCCCAGGGGTTACGACGGCGTGCTCGCCGCGGTACGCGAGGGCGGCTTTACCCTCGCCGAGCGTAAAAAGCTGGCGTCGCTGGCGTTTCAGCACACCGCCGAATACGACACCGCGGTTGCGAGCTGGATGGAGTCGACGCTGGCCCCCGAACACCCGCCGACCACTTTCCCGAAGTGGCTGGGCCGCAGCTGGCGCCGCTCGGCGATGTTGCGCTATGGCGAGAACCCGCACCAGCAGGCCGCGCTCTACAGCGACCCCGGCGCGTGGCCGGGACTGGCGCAGGCCGAGCAGCTGCACGGAAAAGAGATGTCCTACAACAACTTCACCGATGCGGACGCGGCCTGGCGGGCCGCCTTCGATCACGAGCAGACCTGCGTGGCGATCATCAAGCACGCCAACCCGTGTGGGATCGCCATCTCGTCGGCATCGGTCGCGGACGCACACCGCAAGGCGCACGAATGCGATCCGCTGAGTGCGTTCGGCGGTGTCATCGCGGCCAACACCGAGGTCAGCCTCGAAATGGCCGAATACGTCAGCACCATCTTCACCGAGGTCATCGTGGCCCCCGCCTACGAGCCGGCCGCCCTCGAGGCGTTGACCCGCAAGAAGAACATCCGGGTGTTGGTGGGTTCGGAGCCGCTCAGCGGTGGTACCGAGCTTCGGCCGATCAGCGGTGGCCTGTTGGTGCAGCAGCGCGACGAGCTCGATGCGCACGGCGACAACCCGGTGAACTGGACGCTGGCCACCGGCTCGCCCGCCGATCCGGCGACGCTGGCCGATCTGGTGTTCGCCTGGCGCGTGTGCCGCGCCGTGAAATCGAATGCGATCGTGATCGCCGGCGCCGGCGCCACCATCGGCGTCGGCATGGGTCAGGTGAACCGGGTCGACGCCGCGCGGCTGGCCGTCGAGCGCGGCGGCGAGCGGGTGCGCGGCGCGGTCGCGGCCTCGGACGCGTTCTTCCCGTTCCCGGACGGACTCGAGACGCTAACCGGCGCGGGAGTGAAGGCGATCGTGCATCCCGGCGGTTCGGTGCGCGACGACGAGGTGACCGCGGCGGCCACCAACGCCGGCATCACGCTGTATCTCACGGGTGCGCGTCACTTCGCGCATTAGTCACGGTGCGCGCGGCGACGCAGGTGTCAATAAGCGTTCGGTGAACGCCCTTGGCATGACTCGTCTGAGCGCGCGTCGTAGCGTGGAGTGGTGATGTCACCGAGCAACCTGCCCCGCACCGTCGGCGAACTGCGTGCCGCCGGTCACCGTGAACGGGGAGTCAAGCAGGAAATCCGCGAGAATCTCCTCGCCCGCCTCGCTGAAGGCGGAGACGGTGAAGCCATCTGGCCGGGGATTCTGGGATTCGACGACACCGTCTTGCCCCAGCTGGAGCGGGCGCTGATCGCGGGCCACGACCTTGTTCTGCTCGGCGAACGCGGGCAGGGCAAAACCCGGCTGCTGCGCGCGCTGACCGGATTGCTCGACGAGTGGACGCCGGTGATCGCCGGCGCCGAACTGGGCGAGCACCCCTTCTCGCCGATCACGCCGGAATCCATCCGCAAGGCCGCCACCCTGGGCGACGACCTGCCGGTCGAATGGAAGCACCGCAGCGAGCGCTACACCGAAAAGCTCGCCACCCCGGACACCAGCGTCGCCGACCTGGTCGGCGACATCGACCCGATCAAGGTCGCGGAGGGCCGCAGCCTGGGGGACCCGGAGACGATCGCTTACGGACTGATCCCCCGCGCCCATCGCGGCATCGTCGCGGTCAACGAACTGCCCGACCTCGCCGAGCGCATCCAGGTGTCGATGCTCAACGTGATGGAGGAACGCGACATCCAGGTCCGCGGTT
>NZ_LZMB01000207.1 GCF_001673555.1 Mycobacterium sp. 1165178.9
GACCGAATTCGACATCTGGTCCTACATCGGCGCGGAGAACATCGCACTGCCCGCGATCTATTATGCGCACCGGCGCAAGGTGTTTCGCCGCGACGGCATGCTGCTGGCGGTCGACCGCAACATGCAGCCGGGTGACGACGAGCCGGTGTTCGAAACGACCGTGCGATTTCGCACCGTAGGGGACGTGACGTGCACGGGCTGCGTGGAATCGCAGGCCGCCACGGTGGACGAGGTCATCGCCGAGACCGCAGTCTCGCGTCTGACCGAACGCGGGGCCACCAGGGCTGACGACCGGATCTCGGAGGCAGGCATGGAAGACCGCAAGCGGCAGGGATACTTCTGATGACAACGCTATTGCGCTTGGCGACTGCGGGTTCCGTCGACGACGGGAAGTCCACCCTGATCGGTCGCCTGCTGTATGACTCCAAGGCCGTCATGGAAGATCAGTGGGCGGCGGTGGAACAGACGTCCAAGGACCGTGGACACGACTACACCGATCTGGCGTTGGTGACCGACGGCCTGCGGGCTGAGCGCGAGCAGGGCATCACCATCGACGTCGCCTACCGCTACTTCGCCACTCCCAAGCGGAAATTCATCATCGCCGACACCCCCGGCCACATCCAGTACACCCGCAACATGGTGACCGGCGCGTCGACCGCCCAACTGGTGATCGTGCTGGTCGACGCGCGGCACGGCCTGCTCGAACAGTCCCGCCGGCACGCCTTTCTGGCGTCCCTGCTGGGAATCCAGCACATCGTGCTCGCGGTCAACAAGATGGACCTGGTCGATTGGGACAGAGAGAAATTCGAGGCGATCCGGGACGAATTCCACGCCTTCGCCGCGCGCCTGGACGTGCACGACGTGGCCACTATCCCGCTTTCGGCGCTGCACGGCGACAACGTGGTGACCAAGTCCGACCACACCCCGTGGTACGAGGGCCCGGCGTTGCTGTCCCACCTCGAGGAGGTGTACATCGCCGGCGACCGCAACATGGTCGACGTGCGATTCCCGGTGCAGTACGTCATCCGCCCGCACACTCGCGAGCACCAGGACCACCGCAGCTACGCGGGTACCGTCGCCAGCGGGGTCATGCGTCCCGGCGATGAGGTGGTGGTGCTGCCGGTCGGCAAGCGCACCCGCATCACCGCCATCGATGGGCCGAACGGTCCGGTGGAAGAAGCCTTCCCGCCGATGGCCGTGTCGCTGACCCTGTCCGACGAGATCGACATCTCGCGCGGCGATTTGATCGCCCGCACCCATAATCAGCCCCGGGTCGCGCAGGAGTTCGATGCGACGGTGTGCTGGATGGCCGACAATGCCGCTCTCGAACCCGGTCGTGACTACGTCATCAAGCACACGACCCGCACCACGCACGCCAAGGTGACTGCGCTCGACTACCGGCTGGACGTCAACACGCTGCACCGCGACAAGACGGCAACGGCGTTGCAGCTCAACGAACTCGGACGCATTTCGTTGCGCACCCAGGTCCCGCTGCTGCTCGACGAGTACACCCGCAACCCCAGCACCGGGTCGTTCATCCTCATCGACCCGCACACCAACGGAACGGTGGCGGCCGGCATGGTGTTGCGCGACGCTTCCGCGCAGGCCGCGAGCCCGAACACCGTGCGGCACAAATCATCCGCCATCGCCCAGGCCCGGCCGCGGGGCAAGACGGTATGGTTCACCGGTTTGTCCGGTTCCGGCAAGTCATCGGTGGCCATGCTGGTCGAGCAAAAGTTGCTCGAAAAGGGAGCTCTGGCTTACGTTCTCGACGGTGACAACCTGCGGCACGGGTTGAACGCCGATTTGGGCTTTTCCATGGCCGACCGAGCCGAAAACCTGCGCAGGCTGGCGCATGTGGCGGCCCTGCTGGCCGACTGCGGAAACGTCGTGCTGGTGCCGGCGATCAGTCCGCTGGCCGAGCAACGCGCGCTGGCCCGCAATGTGCACGCCGACGCCGGCTTCGATTTCATCGAGGTGTTCTGTGACACCCCGATCGAGGAATGCGAGAAGCGCGACCCCAAGGGTTTGTATGCCAAGGCGCGCGCGGGGGAGATCGGCCAGTTCACCGGCATCGACAGCCCGTATCAGGCGCCGGTGAATCCCGATCTACGGCTCACCCCCGACGCGACCGTCGAGGAGCAGGCGCAGCGCATCATCGACCTGCTCGAATCACGCGGGTAGCAGCCGGATCAGCCAGGCTCCGCCGAAATCGTGTCGCCGGGTGGCACAATCCTGTGCGTGCGCATGTCGGCGAAGGCGGAGTATGCCGTGCGGGCGATGATTCAGCTCGCCACGGTGCCCGACGGAACGCTGGTGAAGACGGACGATCTGGCCCACGCCCAGGGCATTCCGCCGCAATTTCTCGTCGACATCCTGACCAACTTGCGTACCGACCGGCTGGTGCGAAGTCATCGCGGTCGCGAGGGCGGCTACGAATTGGCCCGCTCAGGTAAAGACATCAGCATCGCCGACGTGCTGCGCTGTATCGACGGCCCGCTGGCCAGTGTCCGTGACATCGGGCTCGGCGACCTGCCGTACTCGGGGCCGACGGCGGCGCTGACCGACGTCTGGCGCGCGCTGCGGGCCAGCATGCGGTCGGTGCTGGAAGAAACGACGCTGGCCGACGTCGCCACCGGCGGCCTGCCCAAGCACGTCGTGCAGCTGGCCCACGACTATCGCGAGCAGGAAAGCCGGCGCCACGGCACAGCGCGCACCGGCGACTAGGTGCAGCGGTCGCTCGCTCAGCCCGCCGATCCATACGGGCTGGTGAGAATCTCCATGGCATGGCCGGAGGGATCCGGGAAGTAGACTCCGCGCCCGCCGTGGTTGTGGTTGATCTCGCCGGGATGCTTGGCGCCCGGATCTGCCCAGTGCTGCAGGCCGCGTGACCGGATCCTGTCGTAGATGGTGTCGAACTC
>NZ_LZMB01000208.1 GCF_001673555.1 Mycobacterium sp. 1165178.9
CGGCGGCGGTCTCGGCGGCTTCGGTGGTGGTCACGCTCCGGTCCCCGGCGGCGGCTTCCCCGGGCTCGGCGGTGGTCACGCTCCGGCTCCCGGCGGCGGCTTCCCCGGGTTCGGCGGTGGTCACGCTCCCGCTCCCGGCGGCGGCGGCGGTCTTGGCGGCTTCGGCGGTGGCGGCGGCGGTCACAGCGGTGGTGGCTTCGGCGGCGGTGGCGGCTTTGGCGGCGGCCACGGCGGCGGGCGGGCTGATCCTCGCCAGCGGTTCGGACGCCTGCACCGGCGCCGGGGCCGGCGCCTGCTCGGGGACGATCAGGTGCTGACCAGGGGTGGGCTGCAAGGCAACGGTTCCCGTCGTGCGGATGCCGATCGCCAACGCGATTTCGAGCGCCAGCACCGCGCTGATCCCAACCACCGCCAGACCGCTACCGACGAGCAGTGCCGGCCGCCGCTTCGGCTGGCTTTCTTCGGGGAGGAAAAGCTTCTCGATCACGACGGTCGGCGATTCGGCGTCGTCGTCCCCCACCGCGCTGTAGGCGAGCTCGTCGTCGCCGGATTGCCGCCCGAACGGGACATAGAGGTACTCGGGAAGGGAGTACTGGTCGACGGCTCCCGTACCGGGGTCTTGCGCGTAGGCCAGTGCGGCGGTGGACGAGGCGAACAGAGGCGCGTTCGCGGCCGCCAGTGCCGCGCCGCGGGCCAGCGCCGTCTCCGGCTCCTCGGCCACACTCACGTCGAGGGACGTCGCCGACTGCAACATCGGCTTCAGCGGAGCGACGTCGACGCCCGAGCCGACCAGGAACAGGCCGCCCGGTAGGAGTTCCAGCTTCTCCATCCCAGCGACCATCGCACTGAGTTGCTCGCCGGCATCGCCGTAGGATTCGGCGTCGAGCTGTTGTTTGTAGACGTCCGGGATCGAACCGTCGGCGGTCTCGACCACCGCCAGGGTCGCGGTGTCGGGCTCCACCAGCAGTACGGCAGTGCGCTCGTAACCCATTGCTCCGCCGAGGTTTTGCGCCAGCGCCGCGGCGGCCAAAAAGGCGGAGACCAGCATCACGTTGTCGATCCGGTGAGCGGTCAGCGCGTCGCGCAGCGCCGCGGCTTCGAGTTGATCCGTCCATGTCACGCCGATGGACGACAGCTCGAGGCCGGCATCGACCGCACCTTCGCGGGTGCCGAGGATGGCGGAAATCACCTGATCGGGCCCGGTCGTCGCGGCCGCATCCGCAACGTCGGTGACGTCGAACGTGTCCTCTTCCACCGTGACGCCGTCGGCGTATTCGCCTTCCAGGACGACCATTTGGATCGATGACGGTGCCATCGACACCCCGAGAACGATATCCAATACAAACCCCTCCAAAGGTATTGCGCGGCGAACCACGGCCAAGCGGAGGAAAAAACCATGGCTAACTAAGTATCGCGCAGATGCGGAGCGTGAGAGCCCCGTAGAACCTATGTAGTCCTTATGAAGTTCTGATAGGAGCGCGACGGGGTAGGTCCTCGCTGGCCCTGATACTTCGAACCTACTTGTGTACTGCCGTAAGGGTGTTCGGCGGGACTGGTCAACCGCAGGATGCAGAGTTGACCGATCTTCATGCCCGGCCACAGGGTGATCGGCAGGTTGGCGACGTTGGACAGCTCCAGCGTGATGTGGCCACTGAAGCCGGGGTCGATGAACCCGGCGGTCGAGTGCGTGAGGAGGCCGAGACGGCCCAGCGACGACTTGCCCTCCAGGCGACCGGCGAGGTCGTCGGGCAGGGTGATGAGTTCCAGCGTCGAGCCGAGCACGAACTCCCCGGGATGCAACACGAACGGCTCCCCGGGGGCGGGTTCGACCAAACTGGTCAGCTCGTCCTGCTGCCTGGCCGGGTCGATGTGGGTGTAGCGGGTGTTGTTGAACACCCGGAACATGGTGTCGAGCCGCACGTCGATGCTGGACGGCTGCACCAGGCTGTCTTCGAGGGGCTCGACGCCCAACCGGCCGGCGGTGATTTCGGCCCTGAGGTCGCGATCGGAGAGCAGCACGCGACGAGCCTAGCTTCTCCCCGATTGCGCTCAGCGGAGATAGACCTCGCTGCCGGTGGGATATCCACCGCCGGTCGTCGTGACGTGCACGTGGTCGTAGTGGCCGAGCCGGCTCGGCTGCGCTCCGGTGGGCGTGTAGTAGACGCCCCGCCAGATCGCATCCTGGATGCCGAACCGGTTGGCGTTCTGCAGCACGTAGGCGACGATCGCATTGCCCAGCGCGATACCGTCGGCCGATTCCGGGTTCGGAATCATCACGTCGATCGCCAGGCCGAGGGGGTGCCACGGCAACGGATCCGGGCGCACTCCCCCCATCTCGTGGATCTGCGGAAATTCCGCGGTGATGTTGCGCGCTGTCAAGATCGTCCGGATTTGCAGTCCCCGTTCCGGGGCGACGTCGGCGGTCAGGAACCGGGCCCGGGTGTGATAGCGCGACGCCGCGGTCGGCTCGCCGTCAGCGGCTTCTTTAATGAGCCGATTCGATGCCGCGGTGACAATTTGTACGCAGCAGGGGGCGTCGTCGTTGATAACGGGCTTTGCCTCGGTGTGGGGCGCGAATGGGTGGACGTCCGCCGACACCGCGAAGAACACGGCCGCGGGGGCGAGCACCGCTGCCAGGGCCACTGACGGTTTTCGCCGCTTCCTGGCTAATCGGTGTCGACCCACCCCGAGCACATTACGGTGCGATAACAAAATAATAAATATGAGTATGTGAATTTGTGAAAGGAATAACTCCGTTTGGGCGCGATGGCGCATAGCGGGGCGCGGCGGTACCCGTCGATGAGCCGTCCTGACCTCGACGGCTGCCATCGGGTGCTAGCCTTCCTTGGCGAGAAGTGCCGATGTAGTTCAATGGCAGAACATCAGCTTCCCAAGCTGAATACGCGGGTTCGATTCCCGTCATCGGCTCCACGAAAAGAGCAGTTCAGCCCTATTAACCCGTACCCCATCAGATTCGCGAGAGGGCGTCTTGACCGTCGCATACGCGCCGCCCATCGAATAGACCGTCAGCGGCTCGGTCGCCGAGGAGAGCACGAAGTCTTGGGAAACCATGCGAGGTTCAACGCTCTCAGCGAGGCGCTACTGGGTTAGGTACACCCCGGACACCCACGCGGCGGTGGCGAGCAGCGCGGCAGCCAACTCGACACCCACCGACAACGCGACACCTTTCACGGCGTGCTTCGTCGAGGTCCATGCCAGCCGCTGGTCTCCGCGGGCGGCCAGCTCCGCCACGTAGACACCCAGCACGAAGCCGATCACCAGGCCGATCACCGGGATTACGAAGAAACCAATGATGCCCACAATTGCGCCCGCTGCCAGACTCAGCGTGCGCACGTCGGCGGCCCGCATCCGCTTCACGGGCCAGGTGTATTTGATCAATGTCGCCACACCGAGCAGCGCGGCCACCAAGCCGAGTGTCACCCACGCGGTGATGTTGTTCTCGACGACGGCCCACACCACGATCGCGACGAACGCCAGCAGCGTGCCCGGCAATAGCGGCACCACGATGCCAACAATTCCGACGGCGATCGCGAGTGCTACGAGGACGATGCCGGCAGCACTCATGTTCTCAACGTATCTCGGGTGGCCGCTGCTAGGGATCATCCCTACGGGCCCATGCCCCCACGGGGAGGTGCGCCTTTATCCCGAAGGGCACTTCGACATCTACGTCGGCGAGCCGTTCGAGCGCGTCGTCACCGACCAGATCGCCTTCCGCGAGTCAAGCATCCGCCGGGCAATCGAACTCGCGTCCAGCACCGGATGGCATGACGATCAAGCACATTCGCGCCACCGATAACAGTCGGTGAGGTGGACGGGAACTCGGAGCCTTTTCGCCGCGGGAGATGACCTGTCTGCTATGTACCCGATCAGGCCCGATCAGCACCGGAACGCCAGGTTCGGCTGGTGCGACGTGGAGGCGATGAAGTCCTCGACAATGTTCGCCACCGCCGTCGGCGCCTCGGCGTGCGGGAAGTGCCCGACACCTTCGAGCACCTCGAGGCGGCTACCCGTCAGCGCGTCATGAGCGGCGTACGCGTGCGAGACGGGAATGATCCGGTCGCGATCTCCCCAGATCAGCAGGGTGGGTACATCGGCCGTGAGGTGAAGCTTGTTCAGCGCACTGACGGCCTGACCGCGGTGGTCCACCACCGAGCGCAAGGTCCGCAAGAACGCCTGGCGGGCAGCTGGATCCGACAGCGAGGAGTACGACTGCCACATCTGACCGGCGCGCGGGGCCTGGATCCCGGCCGAGGTCAGCCACGAACGCAGCTTGTTGCCGAGGTTCAGTACCGGTTGCGGTGCGACTACCGGAAGCACGAACTCGGCACCGGGCGCCGACAGGACCCGTAGCAGCGGACTGAGGTCGGGGCCCAGACCGCCACTGCCGATCAGCACTAGGCGCTCGCAGTAATCCCGGTGTTGGTACGCGAACTGCATCGCGATGCCGCCTCCAAGGGACTGCCCGATCACCGTCGCCCGGTGTACCCCAAGCTCATCGAGCAGATCGCGCAGCCAAACCGCGAAGGCGCCCAGCGAGTAGTCGCCACGCGGTTTCGCGGACTCGCCGTGGCCCAGTAGGTCCGGCGCGATGACGCGGTATTTCTTGGACAACTGCGGAATGATCGCCTGCCAGGTGGCCGAACTGCCGGCCATCCCGTGAATCAGCAGGAGGGCGGGGCCCCGGCCCACGTCCCGGTAGGCGATCCGGTCGCCGTGCAGTTCGACGTAGGTCAACTCGCTCATACACCGAACTTACGCCGCCGTAGGTTACCGGCGAGTAATTTGTGGCTGGACTCACTTCAGCGACAGCAGCCGATATGACTCAATCGAGTGATGGGCGATCGCTTGCGGACCGTCATTCTGCATGGGCCGATCTCGACCTGAGCAAAATAGTCAAGTTAGGTCCGCTGCCTGAGCGTTGACGACTCGCCTTGTCCGTCTCATCTGCACAGGTCCGTCCTTGGACATATGCATGGACGGGATGCCGCGGAAGTTGGACCGCTTCCAGATGCCTTCGAGCCGGTCGACGTCGATCTTGGTTGACGACGATAGCTAGTGACCGGCTTGAGCTGCACCTCGCTCGATGCGGCGCCGTCTGGCAGCGCTGGTCGTCGTGCTGGCGGCGCTGTCGTCGCCGACCGGTGCCGGCCCAGGTTTCACTAATTCACGTTGGCCGACGACACCGACCAGTGTCTGCAGATCCAAAAGGCGGACCACCTCGACGAAGAGATAGCTACGAGGGCAGATCCACCCGCAGCGCCAAGTGCTCATCGAGTATCTGGCGCAGCGCGGCGTCCATCGGATGAGCGGATGCGAGGTCGCGGCCGAACCGGCTGTCCACTACGACTACCGCGCCGTCACGCAGTTCGGCGGTCTCGACCTGATCAACGAACGGATCGAACAACGCGCGAGGCGTGGCCAGGTAATACAGTGCCCGGCGCGACTCGCTCAACCGGGCGGCATACATCAGTCCGTATTGGGTGATCACGAATGTTTCCGAGGTAATCGTGGCTTTCGGGATCTCGGCTTTGCCCCAAGCCATTGCGGCGCGCCGGGCCTGTGCCAAACGATCCGGAACGTCGTCAGTCAGCGTGAGCCACCGTTCGACGAGTCCTCCACCCGTTCGGCGATATGTGTCCGCGGCGGGTCTGAAGTACCGCTGGAAGATCTCGCCGAAAAAGTCGTACAGTTGCTCGCTCATCGCGCCTCCCCAGGTTTCGGACGCACACTTGAGGTGTGCGCCCGAACTGTCACCTGAGCACCGCTTTGGCTAGGGCGGCTCGGCGCAAGCCCCCGGATCGTTTCACTCATGTGGCCGCTTGTGGCCGAAGTGGACGTCCGGGCACTTCTCCCGACACTCCGCGCCTACTCTCGTCGTCGATCACACCGACGACCCGATCGTCATGCCCGCAAAGGGCCGGTACGTCGCCGAGAACAGACGGCACGTCAACTTCCCTGCTCAGGACGGGTACGGCTGGTTCACAGTCCAGCGTGAAGCCAGGACGTCGCAAATGGTGCGTTGCTCGATCTCATTCAGGTCGTGCATCAGGAGTCCTTCGACGGTGAAGATGCCGATCATCACTTCGGCTTCCACAGTCGACGTTGAGACTCCCGCAGTCTCCAATTCGTAACGGAACATACTGCCGGTGATCAGATGGAAGTTGCGATGCCACTCGGCGATGGCGGCCGAATGTTCGATGCGGGCGTGCACCGTCGTCACTAGCCGGCTCATCTGTTGTAACTGGCGAACCACCCACAGCACTCGAGCGGGGATCGGTTCGGTCGCCACTTGTTGGTACTGCGGCCAGATGTCGGCCATGACGGAGTCGAGCACAGCGATGAGAACGTCGTCCTTATCGCCGAAGTACCAGTAGATGGTGTTCGGTGCCACCCCGGCTTCCTTCGCGAGGCGACTCATCGGGGTGGCGTCGTAGCCAGTATCGATAAATAGCCGTCGTGCTGCCGCGACGATTTCTGCACGTTTCTCTTCGGCGGCCTGTGGACGCTTGTTCCGTGCCATCGCTCCCTCTGCATCGACTAGATCACACTATGTTGAACGACATTCAAGAACTTGGTAGCTTTTTGTTGAATGGCATTCAAGATACCCGATGGAGACCACGACGATGAACCAACCACTCAGCTACGTTCGACACGACGTCACCTTCACGTCCGAGGGCGCAACTTGTGCGGCGTGGCTCTACCGGCCCGAAGGCGTCGAGAATCCACCCATCGTCGTCCTAGCTCACGGGTTCGCCGCCTTCCGCGAACTGCGCCTGGACGCCTACGCCGCACGATTCGCCCAGGCAGGCTACGCCGCCCTGGTATTCGACTACCGGCACTGGGGTGCCAGCCAAGGACAGCCCCGCCGCATCCTTGACATCGCCAAACAGCACGCTGACTGGCGGGCCGCCATCGCCTACGCCCGCAGCCTGAACAACGTCGACACCACCCGGGTGGTGGCCTGGGGTTCCTCCTTCGGCGGTGGCCACGTTCTCAACCTGGCCGCCCGCGACCACGACCTCGCAGCCGCCATCGTCCAGGTGCCCCACGTCACCGGACCCGCATCCGCGTTCTCTCAATCCCCTAAATTGGTCGCACGCCTCATCGCCGCAGCATTGCGCGATCAGGTCGGCGCATGGCTCGGGCGGGAACCGTACCGAGTGAAGGGCGTCGGCAGGCCCGGTGAGGTCGCCATGATGACCTCCCCCGGCGCCTATGAACTAGTCGAGGAGATGGCCGGGGGCGAAGCGGCCGAGCACAAGCGCGAGCAACTTCTCGCCGAAAACGACGTCGCCGCCCGTATCGCCCTGCGCGTGCCGCTGTACTCACCGGGACGCAAGGTCGCAAACATCACCGCGCCGACCCTTGTGCAGCTCGCCAAGCGTGACGACGTCACTCCCTACGCCAAAGCCAAGAAGATCGTGGCCCGCATCCCCCACGGTGAAGTCCGCTCCTATGACTGCTCGCACTTCGAGCCGTACCTGGACCCGCACTTCGACGGGATCGTGACCGACCAGATCGACTTCCTCAATCGCCACGTCCCACTGGGTTGACCCCAACGCCAGGCGGCCTCCACCCCGCAGACCCCCTCGCAGCGCACTACACGCCCGCCCCCGATCCGTCGGCCATGGTGGCCGACGCCTACCAGAATGGAACACCGATCCATGAACACGACCCGACGTGGCGCCCTGATCACGGGGGCATCTGCCGGCATCGGAGCGGCCTTCGCTCGCCACCTCGCGACCGAGGGCTACGACGTGCTGCTTGTCGCCCGACGCGCCGAGCGCCTCGAAGAACTCGCCACCCAAATACACCAACAACACGGCGTGCGCGCCGAAGTGTTCGCCGCCGACCTCACCGACCCCGCTACCCCCGCTGCGATCATCAGCCGCGCAACCGAATTGGGTCTATCCATCGACGTGCTTATCAATAACGCAGGACTCTCGGCCAGCACCAAATTCTCCGACACCCCATGGGACTCGGTCGCAGGGGAACTTCAACTGATGGTCACTGCAGTGACCGAGCTGATTCACCGAGCCATCCCCGGCATGAAGCAGCGAGGTTGGGGACGCATCATCAACCTGTCCTCACTGGCCGCGCTGTCGCCGCCGGGAGAAGGATTGCTGTACACGGGCATCAAGTCCTACGTACTGAACATGTCCCAGTCCCTCGACATGGAACTCAAACCCCACGGCATCCATGTCACCGCGCTCTGCCCTGGCTTCACCCACAGCGAGTTCCACGACGTGATGGGCACCCGCGATGCTGCCGACCGACTGCCGAGCTTTATGTGGCAACAGCCTGAACCCGTTGTCCGTGCGGGATGGGCCGCCGTGACCAACGGCAAGCCCGTCTGCATACCGGGCACCGTCAATAAACTCACCGCCGCCGCCATACGCCCGGTCCCACAGCGCATTCAGTACTTCCTGGGCCGTACCTTGAATCCCTTTAAATAAACCAACTTCAGGTTTGCGGCCCCACGTGGCAACGATTATGGGCCTCTGTAGAGAAACGAAGGATCTTCAAAAGCACGCTCGCCGCCTAGACGGAGGGATCCGCGCGTCGGGTACGTGCGCACCCTTAGTGCCAGACATCCTGGGGCCGGTAGCGGCCGTGCTCGGTGACGACGGCGGTGATGAGCCCGGCCGGGGTCACGTCGAAGGCCGGGTTGAAAACCTCGGCGTCGGGCGGGGTGATCGTGGTGCCGCTGAAAGTCCTGAGTTCGTCGGGCGCGCGTTCCTCGATGGCGATCTCGGCGCCGGTGGCGAGCGCCCTGTCGACCGTGGACGAAGGCGCGACCACGACGAGCGGCACGTTGTGATGATGCGCCGCGATCGCCAGGCCGTAGGTGCCGATCTTGTTGGCGACGTCGCCGTTAACGGCGATCCGGTCGGCGCCGACGAGCACGCAGTCGACGAGGCCGCGTGCCATCGCCGCCGCCGCGGCGCCGTCCGGCTGCACCCGGTAGGGCACGCCCGCCTGCGCCAGCTCCCATGCCGTGAGCCGGGCACCCTGCAGCAACGGACGTGTCTCGTCGACCAGCACCGACTCCACCAGTCCGCGCTCGTGCAGGTGCCAGACGACGCCGAGCGCACTGCCCCAAGCCACGGTGGCAAGGTGACCGGCGTTGCAGTGGCTGAGCAGCCGCAGCGGGCGGCGAGCACACAGCGCGAGCACGACCTCGGCGGCGTGGTCGGATGCGGCGCGGTTGAGGCGTTCGTCCTCGTCGAGGATTTCCAGCGCTTCGGCGAGCACGGCTTCTGCGCCCTCATCGAGTTTCTCGAGCGCGCGCGCGACCCCCCAGCTGAGGTTGACAGCAGTCGGTCGTGCCTTCGCGACCCGTTCGGCCGCGGCCGAGACGTCGCCTCCTTCGCGGACGGCGAGCACAACGCCGAGCGCCCCCGCCGCGCCGAGCGCCGGAGCGCCGCGCACGGCCAGGCGGCGGATCGCGTCGATCAGCTCATCGACGGTGCGCAGACTCAGCACGCGGTAATCGGTCGGCAACGCGGTCTGGTCGATAATCGTGACCGCGTCGCCGTCCCAGTCGATGGTCCTGCGCACGAGCCGAATCTAGCCCTGGTCGGCGCAAGCGCAGCGCACCCTCGCGCCTAGAGCTTGCCGGCGACGAAGCTAGCGGCCTGATCCACCAGCCCGGAGTCGATGTATGAGGGCTGCAGATGCGACGGCCAATTCCTGCCTCTCCCGCAGATGGGGTCGCCGGCCGCGCACTGCTCGATCGTCTTACCGGCGAAGGCGGGGCCCACCCCGGTGCCATTACCGAACACCGCGACGGCCGCTACGTGCTGATCCACACCCGGAGGCAGCCCGCCGTAGCTCACCCGGTCGACGACCTCCGCACCCAACGAATAGCCGCCGAGCACCTGGCGGGTGTTCGGGCAATTTTTGGCCATAAATTGGGCGTGGCCGCTCATATCGTTAGCGCCGCTGATGGTGGTTATGTTGGCGGGGTAGTTGACCCCATAGGCGCCGACCGACATGCGCGTCTTGCCGCGCAGCGAATTGACCAGCGCGTCGCCGACCGCGCCCAAACCTGGTGGTTCCTCCCGGCCGCGAGCGAAGGAAACTTCGACACCGGGGCAATCCGCCGATGCCTGCGGAATCAGCGGCGCTATCGGAAACGGCATCGCTGCCGGCGCGACCACCGATGCCGCGGCGAGCAGGGCGGCGACCGTCAGGCTGACGACACGATGCAAGCCCGGTGTCATCGCGACAAGCCTCATGACGCGATATTACGGATTTACTGACAGTGCGTTGACCGATTCGGTGCTCGGTGTGGAAGGCCCGAAGAATCGATGACTGAGCAAATAGGTTGAAACCCGGTACCGCGGGTAATGCACAACTTGGGCGCGTGAGCGCGCCCCGTTTGTGATACGCCTAGGGGGTCGCCACACCAATGGATAGCCATTCCGCCACGCCGGTGAAAGCCGCAAGCCCGCCACACGATGAGCTTCGACGCGGCGAAAGTCCGATCTCACCCGACGACGACCCCTTCTACCAGGCACCTCAGGATTTCGAGGATGCGGAACCGGGTACGGTGTTGCGCTCGCGCGACGTGGAGATCGGATTTCTTGGTCTGATCAGCCAACGAGTAAGAGCCGTGCAGTTGCTGTACCGCACCACGAATCTGCACGAAGAACCGGAGGTCGCCGTCACGACTGTATTTGTCCCGGCGCAGCGCGCGTCAGACGTCGCTTATCCGGTGCTCTCGTATCAATGCGCGATTGACGCCGTAGCGTCGCGCTGTTTCCCCTCGTTCGCCATGCGGCGCGGCGCGAGACCGATCGGTGCGTTCGTCCAAGCGGAGTATTTGTTGGTGACCGCCGCACTCGCCGAAGGCTGGGCGGTTTGCGTACCGGATCACGAAGGCTGCCACGGCATGTGGGGTGCTCCGGTCGAGCCGGGCTACCGGATTCTGGACGGGCTGCGGGCCGCGATGCGGTGCGAGCGCTTGGAATTGTCACCGTCTGCACCGGTGGGTCTGTGGGGATATTCAGGAGGAGGACTGGCGTCGGCGTGGGCGGCCGAACTGTGTGAGCGGTACGCACCGGAGCTCAATATCGTTGGCGCCGTTCTCGGTTCGCCCGTCGGCGACCCGGGCAGTGTGGCGCGCCGCCTCAATGGCAGCTTCTTCGCCGGCCTCGCCGCGCTGATGATCTCCGCATTGACGCAAGTCTTCCCCGGCGCGCAGAGGGTCGTCGATGAGCACGCGACCGACGAGGGCAAGGCGTTGCTCGACGAGTTGCAAACGATGACGACGGCCCAGGCTGTGTGGCGGTTCCGCAACGTCGACATCGGGTCCTACGTCGACATGACAGCCGACGAGCTGTGGGAAGTAGCCGAAGTCCGCCACATCTTCGATGAGACCAAGCTCGGCAAGTCCAGGCCCAAACCTGCGGTGCTGGTCGTGCAGGCGGTGCACGACGGAATCATCAGCGTCGATGATGTCGACGCACTGGTGGCTCAATATGAACGCCTCGGCGCCGCGGTCACCTATCATCGCGACCGGTTCTGTGGGCACCTGCTGTTGCATCCACTCTCGGCGCCCATGACGCTGAGGTGGCTGCGCGATCGATTCGCCGATCGGCCGGTCGACGAACACAAAACCCGCACGGTGTGGCCGACGTTGTTCAACCCGTCCACATACTTGGGCATGGCCAAGTTGGGCGTCATCACTGCGAAGGTCGTCCTCGGGCGCTCCGTCGAACGCCAGCCGCTGTCGACGACGGATGCCCGCTAACTCCTCACCTCCCGGCGGCAAAATTTTGAGTGGCGTCCGCTGCCATCGAGCGGCTCCCGCGAGTCGACGGGATAAGCGCTCGCGGCGGTAACGATCGCTTTGTAGCACACATCCGCGATGACACTTCGTCATTGGCAGCTGCATCGCATCATTACCGAAAGCGACCTGCTACATCCGCAATTCACCGTCAGAAACGTGTCCTTGCGGTGACAATGGCCGAGGGTTTTGCACGCTAAAGCCGACCAGGCGCAACCGGGGTGAGCAATGACATTCGAGCGACCGTCGAAGAAGGTTTCGGAGTCGACGCAGGAACTCCGACTCGCCACGACCATGACTGGCGGGGTCAGCCTCGCAATCTGGATGGCCGGCGTTGCGCGCGAAATCAACTTGCTCGCCCAGGCGTCACAGTGGCGAAGGGTGGTAACCGCCTGCGAGGAGAAGGGGGAAGGCTGCGAGCCCCCGAGTACCTGTGGGCTCAGCCCCGAGGCCGTAGCTTCCCTCAAGCTCTACGCCCACCTGCTGAACCTGCTCGACGTAGTTGTCGATGTCGACATTTTGTCGGGCACCAGTGCGGGCGGCATCAACGCGGCGCTGCTGGCTTCGTCGAGGGTGACCGGAAAGGACCTGGGTAAGCTGCGCGAGCTCTGGTTAGATCTGGGCTCGCTCCTCAGCCTGCTTCGAGACCCACAAGACGACAGCGCGCCGTCCCTGCTGTACGGCGACGAACGCTTGTTCCGTGCATTAGTGAAAGAGATCCCCCACCTCGCTACCGGACCGTTCCCTCCGAGCAAATTCCCGAGCAGCCTTCGCAAACCCGTCACGACCGTGTACATCACGACGACGCTGCTGAGCGGTGAGACGAGCAGGTTCACCGATTCCTTCGGCACCATTGTTCAGGACGTCGATCGGCGCGGCCTGTTCACGTTCACTGAACAAGAATTGGCCGCACCCGGCACCACCCTCGAGGCGCTGGCACTCGCCGCACGCAGCTCAGCGTCTTTTCCCGCCGCCTTCGAGCCGTCGTTCCTCCCCTTCGGGGAGCCGATCCCCGAAAGGGGCGGGGTACCGATGCGACCAGATCTGCAACCGTTCACAAACATCACCCGTGCGCACTGGGCCGCCGACGGCGGCCTGCTCGACAATCAACCCATCGGCGTGCTGCTCAAGCGCGTCTTCGACCAGCCCGCCAGCCGGCCGGTCCGCCGGGTGCTGCTCTTCGTCGTTCCATCATCGGGACCGGCGCCCGACCTAGTTGCCCAAGGTCTACCCGACGACATAGACCAACCGCTGGGTCTGCTAGAGGGACTCCTGAAGGATCTTGCTGCGATGACGACCCAGTCCATCGCCGCCGATCTGCGGGCCATCCGCGAGCACCAAGACCGAATGCGGGCCCGGACCGACTCCAGACTCCGACTCGCCGAGTTTGCAACGCGACTGCTCGAACGCGACGACCCAAATGACCGACGCGCCAGCCGTTCCCGGCTGTTGACTCAGCCATTGCTGACCGACTATGCGCATCGCGAAGCGACCACACAAGCCGAACCCCTCGTCGATGCTCTGCTGCGCCAACTCAGTACCTGGGCGCCCGCATCGAGCAGCGCGAGCGACAAGATGCCCGAGCGGTGGGAAGCCGAACTTGCCATCGGCGGCCACGGCGAAGAACTCTGCCGACAACGCATCACCGACACGATCCTGCAAAACCGGTCTCGGCCGCCCGACTACCCACTACCCGACACGACCGAGGAGCTCGCCAGATACGGGCGACCCGCATACAACCTCGCCAAAGCGTGTGCGCTGAGCATTCTTCAGGCGGCGTACCAGCTGGCCACCTCGGACGCCGACCTCGCTGCCTTGGCGGGCATCACCGCCGTCATCCACCAGCGTCCGCAATCGACCGATGGCGCTTCGGAACCGCCGCCGCCCGTCAATGACGTTGAGTTGGTCCGTTCGATCTGCCACGACCCGGGCATACGTGCCGACCCGCTTGCCGAAGCGGCCGAAAGGATTGCCAGCGAGTATCTTGACCGATCTGGAATATCGAAGGACGACTGGGAGCGCCTCGGCGGCGTGTTCGTCGACGACAACCTGACCCTGTTGCAAGGGCTCGCCTGCCCTCCTCCGCCGACCTCCAGCTCCCAGCAGAATTCGCGGCGTTGCCGCGATGACGTGTCAGCCCGCCAGCTGACGACCTACCTCAACTACCTCGCTGACGCCACGGATTCGCACGGTGTCGCACTCAAGCTCTTTGATCTGGCGGTGACACAGCGCGCGATGCTGCCCGCTTCGGCCGATATCGAACAGTCCCTCGAACTCGTCCAAGTCAGCGCTGACACCCGCAGTCTGCACGCCCCTGGATTCCGCACGGCGCAGCACAAACTAACCGGCATGCAGTTACATCACTTCGGCGCCTTCTACAAGCGGTCCTGGCGCGCTAATGACTGGATGTGGGGCAGGCTCGACGGAGCAGGATGGCTGGTTCACGTATTGCTCGATCCTCGCCGTGTGCAGCAGATCGTGTCCGCGCGCGGCACCCAACCTGACGATGGTGCCAACATGGCTCAGAACGGAGTCGATTGGTTCGTAGGTGAACTGAGATCGATTGGAGCGCCTGAGTTCCCAAACGGTGGCTTCCCTCTCACCACAGGCGACGAGGGTTCCGACGAATGCTTGACCGAAGACACGGTGAGACAGGAACTGGCCTTCCTTGACGATCCCGACGCCACGATTCCTGACAGCATCCCCAAGACCTCCCTCTGGCTTGCCCACGTTTGGCAACAGCGCATCCTCGACGAAGAACTCGACGGGCTCGCGACCGCGGTCACCGAGCCAGAATCGAAGAAAACGCCGAGCTGGAGCCCAGAAACGTCTCTTGTCTGGGCCGAGAATGTCAAACGAGCCGCACCCGGACCCAGCAAGTACGCGTGGTTGAACACCAATCCCGTCGCCGAGGAAACCTTCGCCAGCGACCAGGGTTCACCTCTGATGGCACAGACCCTGACCAAAGCGGCGGCGACCGCAGCTGCGGCCGGCGGCTCGGTCCGGCAGCTGCCCAGCGTGCTGAAGCCGCTGGCAACGATGTTGCGGACCCTGACACTCGCCGGATATCGGATGGTGACTTTGAGCAGGGGTGCTCCCAAGTGGTCAATTCGCGTTGGGGCAGCGCTACTCGTCCTTGGTGTGGCCGCCGCGGTTCAGAACACCACAGTGGTGGGCCTCACGGGTCTGGTAATCGCCCTTGTCGGCGCCTATCTCGTGGCACTGGGCAGTTGGCAATCTTCCGGCGATCCCACCGACCCGGCGCGCCGGAAACGTTTCAGGCGCTTGCTCGTAGCCATTTTCTCGATAACGGTTATCGCAGCGCTCCTTTCGCTCGCTACGCCGGCCGTCCGCGATGTCTTATTCGGTGACGCGAAGACCCCAGGTTTCCTCGGCTCCCACCTTTACTGGCTGGGGACTCAATGGTGGCGCCCATTCATCGTGATATTGGCGATCGCCGTCCTGGTCGGTGTTGGGAGGTGGACGCGACGGCGCTAGTGCCCCTACCCGAACGGCGCCCTTCAGGTAAAACGCTTTGGCCTTGACACCTCAACGCTGGTAGCTTTCGCTGCCTTTCAAGATCGTCGCCTGAACCGCCCGGACGACGAGCGGATGTTCGCTACGCTTGACCCGATTCGTTAATCCCTTGGAAGTTGAGGCCAGGTAATGGCTGAAAGACCCAAGACTAGCGCCCCGGCGTCGGGACGGCGCGAGGTCGTGGCGGAGTTAGCCGCTGCCGGATTCGACAACGCGCGCCAGATCGCTCGCGGCGCCTCCGGAGTCGTGTATTGCTGTCGCGAGACCGCGCTGGGGCGCAATGTTGCGATCAAGGTGCTACCACCATTCAGCGACGACGCGGGCCGCGAACGTTTTCTCCGTGAGGGCTACGCGATGGGCGGACTCTCCGGGCATCCGAACATCGTCAATATCCTGCGGGTCGGCGTCACCCCGGAGGGCCGTCCCTACATCGTCATGTCGTACTGCCCCGCGGGTTCGCTGGGTCTACGGGTGCAGCGAGAGGGACCCATCGCCTGGCCGGAAGCCGTGCGGATCGGTGTGAAGTTGTGCGGAGCGCTGGAAACCGCACACTTGAGCGGCACCCTGCACCGCGATATCAAGCCGGCGAACGTCCTCGTCAACGACTACGGCGAACCACAGTTGACCGATTTCGGGACCGCCCACGTCCCCGGTGGTTACGAGACGGCGGCCGGATTGTTCTCCGGCACAATCGATTACCTGGCACCCGAGATAATGACCGGCGAGCCCGCGACCGTCAGCAGCGACGTTTACTCTCTGGGCGCCACGATCTATGCGCTCATCGCCGGTAATGCCGCCTACGAGCGCCGCGGCAACGAAGACCTTCTCGCCCACTACACGCGGATCAACACCACCCGGATTCCGGACTTGCGTCATAACGGAATCCCGGACGCGGTGTGCTCGGCGATCGAGATGGCGATGTCACCCGACTCGGATGAACGTCCAGCGTCAGCGGCGGACTTCGGTCGCGGATTACAGGAGACTCAGCGCCGCAACGGCCTCAAGCCCGATGCGATGGCCATCACTGCCTCCGCCGGTTCGGGACGCACGGTGGGCGCCTCGGCGGGTCTGTCGGAGACGCGGACCCTATCACCGGCCGGACGTGCCGATAAAACGGGCGCGTCTACCCAAAGGCCGCCAAGGATCGCCAAGCCCGGCCCACGCAGTGCCGACTCGGAAAACGCCACCTCTCTGATCAATCCGCTGAAAGGCCGCGGGAATACGCCGTCGCCGCCACGGCCCCCGGGTCCACAACACCCCGGTCCTCGCAGCCCATTTGCAGACACGCGCGGACCAACTTCGGCCACGCCGAACACATCTGAGCCGACCCAGGCGATTGCCGAAGCCACGAGCATGACCCAGGCGATCGCCCCGTCGACGGAACCACCGGCTACCGCGCGCCGCGGGCTGGCCGCCGGGGCGGTTGCGTGGATGGGCTCGTCGAAGAAGAAGCGCAACCGCCTAACGGCCCCACTGATCGCCGTGGGAATCGTGGTGGCGGTGCTGGTGCTGGGCATCGGTATCTACGTGTTGCTTACACACGGCAACAAGCATCACAGCTCGTCCCCGAATCAACCGGGCGGCCAACCGGCGCAATGGCGGCCGATCACAAATGCCCGCATCGCGCGCCAAGCGGCGGCCACCACGCAAGCCGACGGCACCATCTGGATCTTCGGCGGAATGGGCAGCAACCGCGCACTCGTCCCGAACCACGAGGGCTATGACCCGGTCATCGACAGCTGGAAAAGCGGTGACGACCTACCTGTTCCGGTTCAAC
>NZ_LZMB01000209.1 GCF_001673555.1 Mycobacterium sp. 1165178.9
CCAGCCCGAGGCTGAAGTTGCCGTGCGCGGCGGCCTGCGCCGTTTGCGCCAACGAGGCGATGATCAGCGGGTGACGGGGATTGATCGGCACCACCGAGGTGCCCACGCCGAGCCCCGGCACGGCGGCTCCGACGAGCGCGGCGAGCGAAATGGCGTCGTAGTTCTGCTGCTGGGGCAGCCACACCTGCGCAACCCCGAGCTCGTAGGCCCGTTTGGCTTGGGCTATCACGTCATCGACCAGATTGGGAGCATCAGGGCGGCCCATGAGGATGATTCCGGTGGACATGTTCGCAACCAACACGGCCAGTCGGCCGGCCATTCCTGCCAAATCACGATGATCTGACCAACGGGGCGCCATGGTGATTCGCGGCCCTCGGCCATCCCCGACGGGCGCACGCCGGCATCCGCATCGATACTGGGTCCCATGGTTGAGGCTTCCGATAGCACGCTGGAACCGATTGGCGCCGTCCAGCGCACCACGGTGGGTCGTGAGGCGACGGAGCCCATGCGGGCCGACATCAGGTTGCTGGGCGCCATTTTGGGTGACACGGTGCGCGAGCAGAGCGGGCACGAGGTGTTCGAACTCGTTGAGCGCGCCCGCGTGGAATCGTTTCGGGTGCGGCGCTCCGAGATCGACCGGGCGGAGCTGGCGCGGATGTTCTTTCGCATCGACATCCACCAGGCCATCCCGGTCATCCGGGCGTTCAGCCACTTCGCGTTGCTCGCCAACGTCGCCGAAGACATCCACCGCGAGCGCCGCAGGGCGATTCACGTCGCCGCCGGCGAAGCGCCGCAGGACAGCAGCCTGGCCGCGACCTACGCCAAACTCGACGAGGCGCAGCTGGATTCGGCCACCGTCGCCGACGCATTGAAGGGCGCGGTGGTGGCCCCGGTCATCACCGCGCACCCCACCGAGACTCGCCGGCGCACCGTCTTCGTCACCCAGCACCGGATCACCGAACTGATGCGGCTGCGGGCCGAGGGGCATGAAGAAACCGACGACGGCCGCAACATCGAACACGAGCTGCGCCGCCAGGTCCTGACGCTGTGGCAGACGGCGCTGATCCGGTTGTCCCGATTGCAGATCACCGACGAGATCGAGGTGGGGCTGCGCTATTACGCCGCCGCCTTCTTCCACGTGGTCCCGCAGGTCAACGCCGAGGTGCGCGACGCGCTGCGGACCCGCTGGCCCGACGCCGATCTGCTGAACCAGCCGATCGTGCAGCCGGGGTCCTGGATCGGCGGCGACCGCGACGGCAATCCGAACGTGACGGCCGACGTGGTGCGCCAGGCCACCGGCAACGCCGCATTCACCGCGCTGGCGCACTACCTGGCCGAGCTGACCGCCCTGGAACAGGAGCTGTCGATGTCGGCACGCCTGGTGGCGGTCACCCCCGAATTGAGGGAGCTGGCCCAGGGCTGTGAAGAGAAAGCCCGCGCCGACGAGCCCTACCGACGTGCGCTGCGGGTGATCCGCGCCCGGCTCACTGCGACGGGCGCCGAGATCCTGGACCGGCGACCGCCGGACGAGCTGGATCTGGGGTCGACGCCGTATGTCGCGCCCGCCGAGCTGCAGGCCGACCTGGACACCATCGATGCGTCGCTGCGCGCGCACGGTAGCGCACTGCTGGCCGACGATCGCCTGGCGCTGCTGCGAGAAGGTGTGCGGGTCTTCGGGTTTCATCTGTGCGGCCTGGACATGCGGCAAAACTCCGACGTGCACGAGGAAGTGGTCGCCGAGCTGCTGGCCTGGGCGGGGGTGCATGCCGATTACGG
This sequence comes from Mycobacterium sp. 1165178.9, assembly GCF_001673555.1. Taxonomy (GTDB): domain Bacteria; phylum Actinomycetota; class Actinomycetes; order Mycobacteriales; family Mycobacteriaceae; genus Mycobacterium. Next base: position 1,777 of record NZ_LZMB01000209.1, read on the forward strand.
TTCGCTGTCCGAAGACGAACGGGTCGAGCTGTTGGCCGCCGAGTTGGGCACCCGCCGGCCGCTGGTTGGCGACCGTGCGGAATTATCCGAGTTGGCTCACAAAGAGCTGGGCGTCGTCCACGCGGCCGCGCACGCGATCAAGCGGTACGGGCCGTCCGCCGTGCCGAACTACGTGATCTCCATGTGCCGATCGGTCTCCGACGTCCTGGAGGCCGCGATCCTGCTCAAGGAGGCGGGCCTGATCGACGCGTCCGGGGACGCGCCGTACTGCCCGGTGGGCATCTCGCCGCTGTTCGAGACCATCGACGATCTGCGCAACGGTGCGACGATCCTGCACGCGATGCTGGAACTCCCGATCTATCGCGCGCTGGTCGCCGCGCGCGACGACAGCCAGGAAGTGATGCTGGGCTATTCCGACTCCAACAAGGACGGCGGGTACCTGGCCTCCAGCTGGGCGGTGTACCGAGCCGAGCTGGCCCTGGTGGAGGTCGCGAGCAAGACCGGAATCCGGTTGCGCCTCTTTCACGGTCGCGGCGGCACCGTCGGCCGCGGTGGGGGGCCGAGCTACGAAGCCATCCTCGCGCAGCCACCCGGGGCGGTGAAAGGTTCGCTGCGGCTCACTGAACAGGGCGAGGTGATCGCCGCGAAATACGCCGAACCGCAAGCGGCGCAACGCAATCTCGAGAGCCTGCTGGCCGCCACTCTGGAGTCAACGCTGCTGGACGTGGAGGGATTGGGCGATGCCGCGGAACCGGCGTACGCGGTGCTCGACGAAGTGGCCGAGTTTGCGCAGCGTGCGTATGCCGAATTGGTGCACGAGACACCGGGTTTCGTCGACTACTTCATGGCCTCCACGCC
>NZ_LZMB01000210.1 GCF_001673555.1 Mycobacterium sp. 1165178.9
CGTCCCGAACCACGAGGGCTATGACCCGGTCATCGACAGCTGGAAAAGCGGTGACGACCTACCTGTTCCGGTTCAACACGCGATGGCGGTGACGTGGCAGGGCAACCCGATCGTGCTCGGCGGCTGGCGCACCGCGGGTGCGCAAAAGGTTGCCAGCGACCAGGTTTGGCGGGTGGTCAACAGCCACTGGGTCGAACTCCCGCGCATGTTGCAGCCCCGGGCGGCAGCGGCGGCGGCAGTCGTGGGTGACCGCATCATCGTCGCCGGCGGCGTCGACTCCAATGGCGCGCTGCTGAACACCGTCGAGATCTTCGACGGCAATACCTGGACCCTCGGCACTCCCATACCGACCCCCCGGCAGATGCTGGCCGCGGCGTCGGACGGGAAGGTGGTGTACACGGTAGGCGGCACGACCGGAACCAGCGAGCTGGCGACGGTTGAGGCGTATGACCCTGCCGCGAAAACCTGGACTCGACTGCCTGACCTTCCCCAACCGCGTGGAGACCTCGGCGTGGCAATAGCCGACCGGCGCCTGGTCGCCGTCGGGGGGCAGTCGGCGGGGCAAGTCCTCAAGAGCGTGTCGGTCCTCGATCTGACGACGAATACGTGGGCCGGCTTGCCGGACATGGCGACAGCGCGGCACGGCATGGCGGTCGCCGCGGTGGGGCAAGCCGTGTACTCAATCGGCGGGTCGAGTGATGTCGGCGACGGCCAAGCGACCTCGTCGGCGGAGGCGCTGCAACTACCGGCGCGCCGAATGCAGCCGGCCGCGCAGTGGCGTTCCCTGCCCGACGCTCCGACGCCGAGATTGATGACGGCGTGGACCGTGCTCGACGACAAGATCTGGATCATGGGCGGCTTACGCGACGGAGTCGCGCTGCAGACGGTCGAAAGCTACGACCCCCGCACCGGGATCTGGCAACCGCAACCCGCATTGCCCATCCCGCTGCATCACGCTGCGGCCGCAACCTATCGCGGTGAGGTGGTGGTGCTCGGGGGCACCAGCGCCGACCTCACCCAAGCGTCCGCCAAGGTGTTCGCGCTGCGCGCGGGCAAATGGGTGGAGTTGCCCAACCTCGGCCACCCACGCGCGGCGCTGGCGGCCGCGACGGTCGGCGACAAACTCGTAGTCGTCGGCGGGCAGAACGCCAAGCAGCTAGTCCCGCAAACCGAGGTCTTCGACGGTAGCTCGTGGCACGACGCGGCCAACATGCCCACTCCGCGTGAGCATCTGGCCGCGGTGTCTGATGGCACTTACGTGTACGCGGTCGGCGGGAGATTCCTGTCGGCCGATAAGAACTCGGCGGCGTTCGAGCGATTCGATCCGCAGTCCGGGACGTGGACCAGGCTGGTCGACATGCCGACCCCTCGTGGCAGCTACGGCGCCACTTTCATCGACGGCCGAATCCTGGCGGTCGGCGGTGAGCAACCGACGCAGGTGGTGGGAGTGGCCGAGATGTACGACATCGCTGACGGAACGTGGACCACGTTGCGGCCCATGCCAACCGCGCGTCACGCCGAGGTGGTCGCAACTGTCGGCAACACCGTCTACTGCATTGGTGGCGCGAACCGGCCCACCCATGAAGGCCCCGTGGCCACGGTCGAGGCCTTGGACTTCATTTAGCCGGAGAAGACGTGGGTCAGTGGCGCTTGAGCCGGCTGCGCCAACCCACGAAACTGGCGTACACGACCGTCAGCACCCCGAGCATGCCCACATCGAACAGCCAGGCTTGCGCCGTGTGTTTGAAGTGGCTGTCTTTCGGGGCGAGCGGTCCGGGCTCGATCGTCCACAAGTCGACGGTCGAGGCCTGCGCCGCGAATCCCCAGCGCGAGGGCACCGCCCACGACATCTGGTCGAGACCGAGCCGGTCGGTGACCGGGATCATCCCGCCGCACAGCACCAACTGCAGCATGAGTGAAACCACCAGCAGCGGCATGATCTGCTCGTTGGAGCGGGCGAGCGAGGACAAGACCATGCCGATCATCGCCGCGGTGACGCACATCGCGGCGGTGGCGACGTACAGCTCGAGGGTGGCGCTGCCGAGGAGCAGCGCCGGCCGCGTCGGTGCTCCCTTGCCCAGAATCGTGATGGTCGTCGCGATCGCCGACTGAACGACGGCGAACACCGAGAACACGGCCATCTTCGCGAGCAGATATGCCTTGGTGGATAGGCCGACTGCCTGTTCTCGACGGAAGATGGGGCGCTCGCCGATGAGGTCGCGGATCGTCAACGCGGTCCCCATGAAGACGGCGGCCATGGTCAGCAACATCAACACCGAGCCCGGCTCGTCGGAGCCGTCACCGTTTGGATCGGCGATGCGGAATCCCGTCGAGCCCGGAACGGTGAGCGCCAGCGCGCCCATCACAAACGGCAACAGCGCGAGAAATATGAAGTAGGCGCGGTCGGCGACGATCAGCCGAATCTGGCGGCGGGCGATCGTGGCGAACTGGCGACGCGTGCTGGAGCGCGCTGGGGCGCCCAGGTCCGCCGGCTTCTCCGCCTCGGGTCCGGCCGGGGGTGGTTTGAGTTGGGCCAGGAAACGGCGGTTGGCTTCGTCGGGGTCCGCGCCCACCATGCCGAAGATCTTGGCCCAGTTGGTGGTTCCCATGGTCGCTTCGATTTCGTCGGGCGGACCGCAATACGCCGTCTTGCCGCCGGGCGCCATCAGCAGCACCTGGTCGCAGAGATCGAGGTAGCTCAGCGAGTGCGTCACCACCAGCACCACGCGACCTGCGTCGGCCAGCTGCCGCAACATGGTCATGACCTGGAGGTCCAGGGCGGGATCCAGGCCGGACGTCGGTTCGTCGAGAATCAGCAGGGACGGCCCGGTGAGCAGCTCGAGTGCCACCGAGGCACGCTTGCGCTGTCCACCGGACAGCTTGTCCACCCGGGTCTCGGCGTGCTTGGTCAACCCGAGTTCCTCGATAACCTGCGCGACGACCTGCGCGCGGTCCTGTTTGCTGGTATCCGGGGGCAGCCGTAGCTCGGCCGCATAACTCAGCGCCTGGGTCACCGTCAGCTGGCGGTGCACGACGTCGTCCTGGGGCACCATGCCGATGCGGCTGCGCAACGACGCGAAACTGGCGTGAATGTCGTGACCCTCGAAGGTGATTGAGCCAGAGGTGGGACAGGTGGCTCCGGCGATGAGCCGGGACAACGTGCTCTTCCCGGCCCCGGACCCACCGATGAGGGCGGTCAGCGTGCCGGGTCTGGCCGTCATCGAGACCTTCTGGATCAGCCGTTTGCTGTCGACTTCGAAGTCGACCTCGCGCACCTCTAGCCCGCCGGTGCGGGTGGCCGCTTCGGCACGACGAAGCAAGATCTCACCGTTGAACACGAGGTCGACGTTGCCGATCGTGACCACGTCGCCCTCGGTCAGCGGCGCCGACAAGATTCGGGTGCCGTTGACGAAGGTGCCGTTGATGCTGTGCGCGTCGTGGATCTCCGCGCCGCTCGGACTCGTGACCAGGTAGGCGTGATGGCGCGACGCCAAGACATCGGAGATGACGACGTCGCTGTCTTCGGCACGACCGATCACCAAAGCACCCGTAGGGGGCGCAGCGAGCGTCGATCGCGACCGCTGCACCGCACGCCGCAG
>NZ_LZMB01000211.1 GCF_001673555.1 Mycobacterium sp. 1165178.9
AGCGGGCGGACGGTATGCGACAGTTACCCCATGCTCCTGGCACTGCTGCGCCAGTACATCCAGCCGTACCGGCGGCTGGTGGCGGTGCTGATGGCGCTGCAGCTGATCAGCAACCTCGCGACGCTGTATCTGCCGACGGTCAACGCCGCCATCATCGACGAGGGCGTCGCCAGGGGCGACACGACCACGATCGTCCGGCTCGGCATGGCGATGCTCGGCGTCACCGGCCTGCAAGTGTTGTGCTCGGTCGGGGCGGTGTATTTCGGCTCGCGCACCGGGATGGGCTTCGGACGCGACCTGCGCGCGGCGATGTTCGAACACGTCACCACCTTTTCCGAGCGCGAGACCGCCCGATTCGGAGCGCCGACGCTATTGACGCGCAGCACCAACGATGTGCGGCAGATCCAACACCTGGTCCAGATCGCGGGCACCGTGCTGGTGACGGCCCCGATCATGTGCCTCGGTGGGATCTTCATGGCCATCCGCCAGGAGGCCGCGCTGACCTGGCTGCTGTTGGTCAGCGTGCCGATCATGGCGGTGGCCAACTACTGGGTGATGTCGCACATGCTGCCCCTGTTCCGCCGCATGCAGGGCCTGATCGACGGCATCAACAGAGTGATGCGTGACCAGCTGGCCGGCGTCCGGGTCGTCCGGGCGTTCGCCCGGGAGGAGTTCGAGCGTGACCGCTTCGCTCGCGCCAACACCGCGCTGTCGAACACCGCACTGACTGCGGGCAACTGGCAAGCGTTGATGCTTCCCGTCACCACCCTGACCATCAACGTGTCCAGCGTCGCGCTGATCTGGTTCGGCGGGTTGCGCATCGACCGCGGCCAGATGCAGGTCGGCTCGCTGACAGCCTTTCTGGCCTACTTCACCCAGATCCTGATGGCGGTGTTGATGGCGACGATGACGCTGGTGGTGTTGCCGCGGGCCGCCGTCTGCGCCGAGCGGATCACCGAGGTGCTCGCGACTAGCCCCGCCGTCACCGATCCTCCGAATCCACGATCCCCGCGTGGTGCGATCACCGGAGCGGTGCGTTTGGACGGCGCGACGTTCACCTATCCAGGCGCCGATCGCCCGGTGCTGCAGGATATTTCCCTGACCGCGCTGCCCGGAACCACCACCGCCATCGTCGGCAGCACCGGCTCGGGCAAGTCGACGCTGGTCTCGCTGATCTGCCGGCTCTACGACGTGACCGGCGGAGCCGTCACGGTCGACGGCATCGACGTCCGCGATTACCAGACCGAGCGGTTGTGGTCGGCGATCGGGCTGGTTCCCCAGCGCGGCTACCTGTTTTCCGGGACGGTCGCCGACAACCTGCGGTATGGCGCCGCCCCGCACCAGCAAGTCACTGACGAACAGATGTGGGAGGCGTTGCGGGTCGCCGCGGCAGACGATTTCGTCCGAGCCCACGATGACGGGCTGCGCATGCGCGTGGCCCAGGGCGGTATCAACTTCTCCGGCGGACAGCGGCAACGACTCGCCATCGCCCGGGCGGTAATCCGCCGCCCGGCCATCTATCTGTTCGACGACTCATTCGCCGCGCTCGACGCCCGCACCGACGCCCGGGTCCGTGCCTCGCTGCAGGAGACTTCCGGCAATGCCACCATAATCGTTGTCACACAACGCATCTCGATCGCTGCCAAAGCCGACCAGGTGATCGTGATCGACAACGGGAACCTGGTGGGCGCGGGCACACACGAATCGCTGCTGGCCGACTGCACCACCTACGCCGAATTCGCCGATTCGCAATCCGTCGGCGCGGTGCGCTCGGGTCGAGTCGGGGGTGGGTCGTGACCCGCGCGACCGCCCAGGCGGCCGACCAGACCACACACGTAATCCGTTCGCGTGACTTCTGGGGCCCGGCCGGTCGTCTGGTGAAACAGCTTGCGCCGCAACGACTCCTGTGCATGGCGGTGATCACCTTGGGAATCACCGGCACGGCGATCGGGGTGGTCGTGCCGCGAATCCTGGGACATGCCACCGATTTGCTGTTCAACGGCGTCATCGGACGCCAGCTCCCCGCCGGAATCACCAAGGCGCAGGCCGTCGCCGCCGCACGCAGCCGAGGCGCCAATACTTTCGCCGACCTGCTGTCCGGAATGAATGTGGTGCCCGGCCATGGTGTGGACTTTGGGGCGGTCGCCCGCACCCTGGCGCTAGCACTGGGACTTTACCTCGTTGCCGCGGTGCTGATATGGGCACAGGCCCGGCTGCTCAACGTCACCGTGCAGCGCACCATGGTGGCGCTGCGTTCCGATGTCGAGGACAAGATCCACCGATTGCCGTTGTCCTACTTCGACGGCCGCCAACGCGGTGAACTGCTGAGCCGCGTCACCAATGACATAGACAACATCCAATCGTCGCTGGCGATGACGATCAGCCAGCTGCTGACATCGGTTCTGACCGTGGTGGCGGTACTGGCGATGATGCTGTCCATCTCGCCGCTGCTGGTGGCGATCACCGTATTGACGGTGCCGTTGTCGCTGTTGGCGACGCGGGCGATTGCGCGACGTTCCCAACGGCTCTTCGTCGCGCAATGGACCAGCATCGGCCGCCTCAACGCCCACATCGAGGAGACTTACAGCGGTTTCACCGTGGTCACGACGTTCGGCCACCAGGCGGCCGCGCGCGAGCAATTCCGCACCCTCAACGAGGACGTCTACCACGCCAGCTTCGGCGCTCAATTCCTCTCCGGGTTGGTGGCGCCGGCGACGACGTTCATCGGCAACCTCGGCTACGTCGCCGTCGCCGTGGTGGGTGGCCTGCAGGTGGCGACCGGCCATATCACTCTGGGCAACATCCAGGCGTTCATTCAATATGTGCGGCAATTCAATTCACCGCTCAGCCAGCTGGCCGGGATGTACAACACCCTGCAATCCGGGGCGGCCAGCGCCGAACGCGTCTTCACGCTGCTCGATGAACCCGAGGAATCGCCGGATCCCGCGCCCGCCGCCCAACCCGGCCCGGGCGGCACCACACCGCAGCCGGGTGGACGCGTCGAATTCGCCCACGTGAGCTTCGCCTACCGCCCGGGCACTCCGGTGATCGAAGACCTGTCCATGGTCGCCGAACCCGGCAGCACGGTGGCGATCGTCGGGCCGACCGGAGCGGGCAAGACCACGCTGGTGAACCTGCTGATGCGGTTCTACGACGTCGACGCGGGCGAGATCCTGCTCGACGGTGTCGACATCACCACTGTGGACCGTCAGTCGCTGCGGTCGCGAATCGGCATGGTGTTGCAGGACACCTGGCTTTTCGAAGGGACGATCGCGGAGAACATCGCCTACGGACGTCCCGGCGCCGGGGAAGGCGAGGTTCTCGACGCCGCCAAGGCCGCCTACGTCGACCGTTTTGTGCGGACATTGCCGGCCGGTTATCAGACCCGAATCAGCGGCGACGGCGGCAACCTCAGCGCCGGCGAAAAGCAACTAATCACCATCGCGCGCGCATTTCTCGCCCGCCCACACTTCTTGATCCTCGACGAGGCAACCAGTTCGGTCGATACCCGCACCGAGGCCCTTATCCAGCACGCGATGTGTGAACTGCGTCGCGATCGCACGAGTTTCATCATCGCGCACCGACTTTCGACGATCCGCGATGCCGACCGAATTTTGGTGGTCGAGGCCGGTCGGATTGTCGAACAGGGCAATCACGCCGAATTGCTGGCCCGGCGCGGCGCGTATTACGCGATGACCCAGGCCTAGCGCCGCGCGTCTGGCGGGCGCATTGATAAGCGGCCGCGATCGCTACCAAGAAGTTATTGAGAAGACACCAAGGAACAAACGCGACGCTGGGATGGTCATACTCAGTACGCACCTGAAAGGGGTGGCAGCAATGTTCTTCCGCCGCATCATCACATTCGCCACGACCGCCGTCGGCACGGCCGCCATCGGGCTGGCCGCTATTGGCATGGCCGGCACCGCCGCAGCGAGTTCGGTGCAGACCGGCGATGAGGCGTTCCTCACTCAGATGCAGAGCCTCGGCATCGCTTTCCCGTCGACGCAAGATGCGGTGCGAGCGGGCCACCAGGTATGCACCGGCCTGGCCGCCGGCCAGACTCGGATCGCCGTCACCGTGCAGATCTTCCGTCACACCAGCCTGACTCCGCCGCAGGCGGCCAACGTGGTCGCCGCGGCGACCGACGCCTATTGCCCGCAATTCTCCGGACAACCCGCCTAGGCCGCCGTTGCCACTCGAGCACAACTCCTCGCCTCGCGCTGCGTACGAACACATTTCAGTCATCCGGTATCCACGCTGCGTCCAGCGGGCCGATGAATTCGGCGACGTGCCCTCGGAGCTCGACGGTTTGTCGGGATCGTCAACGAATCCGCGCACTTGGCGTCACAATCACAAAGTGACCTCACATCCGACGCCGCGGACGCGCAAAGGTTGGTAGGCGCGATGGCGGACAAACGTCTCGGATTCGGTCTGCTCGGACCGTTGGAGATGAGCGTTGACGGTGCTCTGGTGCCGCTGGGCACGCCCAAACAGCGAGCGGTGCTGGCCATGCTGTTGATGAACCGCAACAACCCAGTGGGCGTCGACCGGCTTATCACCGCCCTGTGGGACGAGTCGCCGCCATCGGGGGCGCGGGCCAGCATTCACTCCTATGTGTCGAACCTGCGCAAGCTGCTGACCGGCGCGGGCGCCGACCCCCGCATGGTATTGGTCGCGGCGCCGCCGGGTTATCGGCTCAACATCCCCGATCAGGCTTGCGACCTCGACCGCTTCACCACCGAGAAGACCGCCGGCGTGCACGCGGCGGCCGCGGGCCGCTTCGAACAGGCCAGCCGGCACCTGTCGGCCGCCTTGGCCGAATGGCGCGGCCCGGTGCTCGCCGACCTGGAAGACTTCCGGTTCGTCAACGCCTTCACCACTTCCCTCGTCGAAGAGAAGATCCTGGCCCACACCGCACAGGCCGAGGCCGAAATCGCCTGCGGACGTGCATTTACCGTGATCACCGAATTGGAAGCCCTGACGGCAGAACATCCTTACCGCGAGCAGCTGTGGGCTCAGTTGATGACCGCGTATTACCTGACCGACCGCCAGTCCGACGCGCTCGCGGCCTACCGCCGCGTGCAAAACTCGCTTGCCGATGACCTCGGAATCGACCCGGGCCAGAACTTGCGGGACCTCAATGACCGGATCCTGCGCCAAGAACCGGTGGACGCCAAAAAGAACGCCATGACCACGGCGGCGGTCGCAATCACGGTGCTCGAGCAGTACACGTCGGACCATAGGGTGGCCGCCTATTTGAATGAGGTGTCCGGGCGCAGGTATCCGCTGCGAGGGTCGACAACGATTGGGCGGCTTGGCGACAACGACATCGTCCTGGACTCCCCCAAGGTAAGCCGCCACCACGCCGTCATCGTCGACACCGGAACCGGTTACATCATCGACGACCTGCGGTCGTCAAACGGCGTGCACGTGCAGGACCAACGAATCCGTTCGGCCGCGACTTTGCGAGACGGCGACCGCGTCCGGATCTGCGACCGCGAATTCACCTTCCAGATCGCCGCTGACAACGGCAACGAGGGATAGGACCTCGGCAAGCCGACCCGCGCTGACACGCGCGGCAATTGTTCCCGTTATCGTGCGGTGGGACGCCTGCGCGCTTACCGTCATGATTGCTCAGTCACGGGTTGCTGGCAGGCCAGGGGTTGGGTTGGAAGGATGCGGAATGAGTGACGAGCAGTCCTCACGGGCGGGGTCGATGTTCGGCCCCTACCACCTAAAGCGGCTGCTGGGCCGCGGTGGGATGGGTGAGGTCTACGAGGCCGAACACACCGTCAAGGAGTGGACGGTTGCGGTCAAACTTCTCTCCGAAAGCTTCAGCAGAGACCCGGTGTTTCGCGAGCGGTTGAAACGCGAAGCCCGCACCGCCGGTCGTTTGCAGGAACCGCACGTGGTGCCGGTACACGACTACGGCGAGATCGACGGCCAGATGTTTCTGGAGATGCGCATGGTCGAGGGCACCGACCTGGACAGCGTGCTCAAACGCTTCGGCCCGCTCACCCCGCCCCGCGCGGTCGCCATCATCACCCAGATCGCCTCCGCGCTCGACGCCGCCCACGCCGCCGGGGTGATGCACCGGGACATAAAACCCCAGAACATTCTGGTTACCCGTGACGACTTCGCCTACCTGGTCGACTTCGGCATCGCCAGCGCCACCACCGACGAGAAGCTCACGCAGCTCGGAACCGCCGTCGGTACCTGGAAATACATGGCGCCAGAACGATTTTCCGACGCAGAGGTCACCTACCGTGCCGACATCTACGCACTGGCCTGCGTGCTGTTCGAGTGCTTGACCGGATCTCCGCCCTATCGGGCCGACAGCGCCGGTGTCCTGGTCTCCGCCCACATGATGGACCCCATCCCCGCACCCAGCGAGCAGCGCCCGGGCGTCCCCAAGGCCTTCGATGCGGTGATCGCCCGCGGCATGGCCAAAAAGCCTGAGGACCGCTACGCCAGCGCGGGTGACCTGGCCCTGGCCGCCAAGGAAGCGCTCAGCAACCCCGACCAAGACCGCGCCGCCACCATCTTGCGCCGCAGCCAAGAAGCCGCACTGCCCACCGCGGAATTTCCCGGCGCGCAGGCTCACGGGGCTCCGGCACCTGGCCCGGCGTACCAGCCCACGTTCAACACCCCGCCGCCATCGCCATTCGACCTACCGTCGGCGCCTAGTTCTGGTCCGATACCGTCGCAGAGCGCTCAGGCGTGGACCCCTACCAGCGGCCCGATCCCGGCGGCGGGCCAGCCGGCGCCGCCCTATTACCAAGGCGGCAATGCCAATTGGGGTGCCCCACCGCAGTTCACCAACTCGACACCGTGGGGACAGCCCGTGGCCAAGCCGCACCGCAACGTCTGGCCCATCATCGCGGCCGTCGCCGTGGTGCTCGTGGTCATCGCGAGCGGGGTGGGTATCTGGCTCGTCGCGCGACCCAAACCGGAACCACCGAAGGCCGCGCCGTTGGGGCCCGAACGCCTCAGCGGGCTGCTGCTAAGTCCGGCCGATGTCAACACCGTGATGGGCTCGTCATCGATGCAGCCGGGCAAACCGATCACGTCGACGGACCCCTCCTCGGTGACAGTGTCGGTGCCCGATTGCCAGGGCGCGCTCTACACCACCCAGGATCCGGTGTACGCGGGCACCGGTTACTCAGCCGTCAGCGGGCTGGTGTCTTCGGAGGCGGGCGATAACTACGATCACTGGGTCAACCAGGCCGTGGTGCTGTTTCCGTCCGCCGATAAGGCCAAGAGCTTCGTGGAGAACTCCGCGGAAAAGTGGAAGGGCTGCGCCGGCAAGACGGTGACCGTCACGAACAAGAGCAAGACCTATCGGTGGACGTTCGCCCAGGTTCAGGGCGCCCCGCCGAAGGTCACGCTGATGGACACCCAGGAGGGCGCGGACGGCTGGGAGTGCCAGCGCGCGCTCAGCGTGGCCAACAACGTGGTCGTCGACATCAACGCGTGCGGGTACCACATCAGCGATCAGGGCGGCCAGATCGCCGACAAGATCGTCACCAAGATCGACGCCGAGAAGCCGGAAGGCTGACCGGCCGCACCGCTACGGCGCTAAAGCCCTGGTCACGACGGTAGGTCGGGCCCCTGCGCGCGGAGGTCGTCGACCGCCGACATCGCGTCGCGCAATTTGGCCAGCCACTCGTCGGCGTGTTCACCCACCAGCTTCACCGACCACGCGAGGGCGTCGGCGCGAGAGCGGGCGACACCGGCATCGACCAAGGTGTCCAGCACCTGGCGTTCGGGTTGCTTCAGCCGCGTCATGACCGGTACGGCGATGTGGGTGAACAGAATTCGCTCGGTGCCTGTCTTAGAGCCGACCTCCACGCCCCAGGAAACCTTGCGTCCATAGCGAT
>NZ_LZMB01000212.1 GCF_001673555.1 Mycobacterium sp. 1165178.9
GCTGGTCTACAGCGGTCACGACACAATATCGGTCATGACAGGCCCCACGACCGACACCGACGCCGCTGTGCCGCGCCGGGTCCTGATCGCTGAAGACGAAGCGCTCATCCGAATGGATCTCGCCGAGATGCTCCGAGAGGAGGGTTACGAGATCGTCGGGGAGGCCGGCGACGGACAGGAAGCCGTCGAACTGGCCGAGCGCCATCAGCCGGATTTGGTGATCATGGATGTGAAGATGCCGCGCCGCGACGGCATCGACGCGGCGTCGGAGATAGCCAGCAAGCGCATCGCCCCGATTGTGGTGTTGACCGCCTTCAGCCAACGCGACTTGGTGGAGCGGGCGCGGGACGCCGGCGCGATGGCGTATCTGGTGAAGCCGTTCACGATCAGCGACCTCATCCCGGCCATCGAATTGGCCGTCAGCCGTTTCAGTGAGATCGCCGAGCTCGAACGCGAGGTGGCTTCGCTGTCCGACCGGCTGGAGACCCGCAAGCTGGTCGAGCGCGCGAAAGGGCTGCTGCAGAGCGAACAGGGCATGACCGAGCCCGAAGCCTTCAAGTGGATTCAACGGGCCGCGATGGACCGTAGGACGACGATGAAGCGGGTGGCCGAAGTCGTCCTCGAGACCTTGGATCCGTCCAAAGACGCTTAGCGCGCCAAGACGGACCTTTTAGTGTGAAGCCCGGCATCGAGTGTGCGCTGGGGGCGACGACACGCCGACGCCAGCCGCCGCGGTTGCACACTCAAAGCCGCGGCTGCACTCCTAAAGCCGTTGTCCGCCAGCGACAATAGGTCCTAGCGGGCGACGATCACCGACGAGCCGTGCCCGAACAAGCCCTGGTTGGCGGTGACGCCGACCTTGGCGTTCTCGACCTGCCGGCCGGTGGCCTGGCCACGCAGTTGCCAGGTCAGCTCGCAGACCTGGGCGATCGCCTGGGCGGGGATGGCCTCGCCAAAGCACGCCAGTCCGCCCGACGGGTTGACCGGCACCCTGCCGCCGATCGTGGTGGCGCCGCTGCGCAGCAGCTCCTCGGCGTCACCCTTGGGGCACAACCCCAGGTGCTCGTACCAGTCGAGTTCCAGCGCGGTGGACAGGTCGTAGACCTCGGCCAGGCTCACGTCCTCGGGGCCGATGCCCGCCTCCGCGTAGGCCGCGTCGAGGATCTGGTCCTTGAACACCCGCTCCGGCGCGGCCACCACCGCGGTGGAATCCGTTGCGATGTCCGGCAGTTCGGGCAGATGCTGCGGGTAGCGGGGGGTGACGGTGCTGACCGCACGCACCGACGGCACGCCCTCGAGCGAGCCGAGGTGCTTGCGGGCGAACTCGGCGCTGGCGACGATCAGCGCCGCGGCGCCATCGGAGGTGGCGCAGATGTCGAGCTGCCGCAGCGGGTCGGAGACCACCGGACTGGCCAGCACGTCCTCGACCGAAGATTCCTTGCGGTAGCGGGCATTCGGGTTCTGCAGGCCGTGCTGGGAGTTCTTCAGCTTCACCGCGGCGAAGTCCTCGGACGTCGCGCCGTAGAGGTCCATCCGCCGGCGCGCGAGCAACGCGAAGTACACCGGATTCATCGCACCGATGAGGTGGAAGCGCTGCCAGTCGGGGTCGTTTTTGCGCTCGCCGCCGACCGGGGCGAACGCCCCCTTGGGTGTGGTGTCGGCGCCGATAACCAGAGCGACGTCACAAAAGCCGGCCAGGATGTGGGCGCGGGCGCTCTGTAGCGCCTGCGAACCGCTGGCGCAGGCGGCGTAGCTCGAGCTGACCGGCACGCCGTTCCAGCCGAGCTTCTGGGCGAACGTCGACCCGGCGATGAAGCCCGGGTAGCCGTTCCGGATGGTATCGGCGCCGGCGACCAATTGGATCTGCTGCCAGTCCAGCCCGGCCTCGGCCAGCGCGGCGCGGGCGGCGACCACGCCGTATTCGGTGAAGTCGCGGCCCCATTTGCCCCAGGGGTGCATCCCGGCGCCGAGGATGTAGAGCGGTTCGGGAGTACTCACGATGCGATCCTCCAAGCGTGCACGATGCGTTCCACGCCGTCGTCGTCGGTGAACAGGGTCATCGTGGCCAGCTCCATTTCGATGCCGACCTCGAGATCCGCTGCCAGCGTGCCCTGGACCACCTTGCCGAGCACGATGATTCCCTCGTCGGCCAGCTCCACCGCGGCGATGGCGAACGGCTCAAACGGGTCCGCCGCCGGGTAGGGCGCCGGTGGCGGGTATCGGTTTTCGGTGTAGCTCCACAGCTTCCCGCGGGTCGACAGCGCGACGGTCTCTAGCGTGTCGCTGGCGCATGCCGGGTTTGGGCAGTTGTTCTCCCGCGGCGGGAAGACGTAGGTCCCGCACTCGGGGCACTTGCTGCCGATCAGATGGGGGTTTCCGGCGTCATCGGTGGCGAACCACCCGTCGATCGCGGGTTCGTGGCTGGTGACCTCTGGCACCGACCCAGACTACCCAGCCTAAAGTCAAAACTGAAACGTGTTGCAGTTCTGCTGGTGGCACGGTTGGGGCGCCCAGGTCGTCACACCAGGTGCCTAGAGTGAGACCCGTGCCCGCCACGAAAACCACTACGAAGGCCAGCGAGGAACAAACCGCGCCGACGCTGATGCTGCTGGATGGCAACTCGCTGGCGTTTCGGGCGTTCTATGCGCTGCCCGCCGAGAACTTCAAGACCCGCGGCGGGCTGACCACCAATGCGGTCTACGGCTTCACCGCGATGCTGATCAACCTGCTGCGCGACGAAGCCCCGACGCATATCGCCGCGGCCTTCGACGTGTCCCGGCAGACGTTCCGCTCCGAGCGCTACCCGGAGTACAAGGCCAACCGGTCGGCGACGCCCGACGAGTTTCGCGGCCAGATCGATATCACCAAGGAAGTCCTCGCGGCATTGGGCATTACCGTGCTTGCCGAGGAGGGGTTCGAGGCAGACGACCTGATCGCCACCCTTGCTACGCAGGCCGAAAAGGAGGGCTACCGGGTGCTGGTGGTCACGGGCGACCGTGACTCTCTGCAGTTGGTCAGCGACAACGTGACGGTGCTGTATCCGCGCAAGGGGGTCAGCGAGTTGACCCGGTTCACCCCGGATGCCGTCGTCGAGAAGTACGGGCTGACGCCCCAGCAGTACCCCGACTTCGCCGCCCTGCGCGGCGATCCCAGTGACAACCTGCCGGGCATCCCCGGCGTGGGGGAGAAGACCGCCTCCAAATGGATCGGCGAATACGGGTCGCTGCAGGGGCTGGTGGACAACGTGGACTCGGTGCGCGGCAAGGTGGGCGACGCGCTCCGCGAACATCTGGCCAGCGTCATCCGCAACCGCGAGCTGACCGATCTCGTCAAGGACGTGCCGCTGGCCCAGACCCCGGACACGTTGCGGCTGCAGCCGTGGGATCGCGACCAGATTCACCGGCTGTTCGACGACCTGGAGTTCCGCGTATTGCGGGACCGTTTGTTCGAAACCCTGGCCGCGGTTGAGCCTGAGGTCGACGAAGGCTTCGACGTGCGAGGCGGCGCGCTTCAAGCCGGCGAGCTGGCCGTGTGGCTGGCCGAGCACAGCTCGGGAAAGCGGTTCGGTCTGGCCGTCGTCGGCACGCATTTGGCCTACGACGCCGACGCCACCGCGCTGGCCATCGTCTCGGCCGACGGCGAGGGCCGCTACATCGACACTTCCGAGCTGGATCCCGAAGACGAAGCGGCCCTGGCGTCTTGGCTGGCCGACCCCGGTCCGCCCAAGGCGCTGCACGAGGCCAAGGCGGCGATGCACGACCTGGCCGGGCGGGGCTGGACGCTGGCCGGCGTCACCTCCGACACCGCGCTGGCGGCCTATCTGGTGCGCCCCGGGCAGCGCAGCTTCTCCCTTGACGACCTTTCGCTGCGCTACCTGCGCCGCGAACTCCGCGCCGAAAACCCTGAACAGCAACAACTCTCGCTGCTCGACGATACCGAGGGCACGGACGACCAGGCAGTGCAGACACTGATCCTGCGTG
Organism: Mycobacterium sp. 1165178.9; assembly: GCF_001673555.1. GTDB lineage: Bacteria > Actinomycetota > Actinomycetes > Mycobacteriales > Mycobacteriaceae > Mycobacterium. The sequence continues at coordinate 3,981 of NZ_LZMB01000212.1, forward strand.
CGGTGGCGGTGCTGGATCTGGCCGATGCGCTCGACGAGGAGTTGGCCCGCATCAACTCCACCTCGTTGTTGAGCGGCATGGAGCTGCCGGTGCAAGCGGTGCTGGCGGGCATGGAAAACGCCGGTATCGCAGTCGATTTGGATCTGCTCAACGAACTGCAGAGCGATTTCGCCCACCAGATCCGCGACGCGGCCGAGGCCGCGTACGCGGTGATCGGCAAACAGATCAACCTCGGCTCGCCAAAACAGTTGCAGGCGGTGCTCTTCGACGAGCTGGAAATGCCGAAGACCAAGCGCACCAAGACCGGCTACACCACCGACGCGGATGCCCTGCAATCGCTGTTCGACAAGACCGGCCATCCGTTCCTGCAGCATCTGCTGACCCACCGCGATGCCACCCGGCTCAAAGTCACCGTCGACGGGTTGCTGAACTCGGTGGCCTCGGACGGGCGCATCCACACCACGTTCAACCAAACCATCGCCGCGACAGGCAGATTGTCGTCGACCGAGCCGAATCTGCAGAACATTCCCATCCGCACCGAGGCGGGCCGGCGGATTCGCGACGCGTTCGTCGTCGGCGCCGGTTACAGCGAGCTGATGACGGCCGACTACAGCCAGATCGAGATGCGCATCATGGCCCACCTTTCCAAGGACGAGGGCCTCATCGAGGCGTTCAACACCGGAGAAGACCTGCACTCGTTCGTCGCCTCGCGGGCATTCGGCGTCCCGATCGAAGACGTCACCGCCGAGCTGCGCCGCCGGGTCAAGGCGATGTCCTACGGCCTGGCCTACGGATTGAGCGCCTACGGACTTTCCGCCCAGCTGAAGATCTCCACCGAAGAAGCGAAAGATCAGATGGAGCAATACTTCGCCCGATTCGGCGGAGTGCGCGACTACCTGATGCAGGTCGTGGAGCAGGCCCGCAAGGACGGCTACACGTCGACGGTCTTCGGCCGCCGGCGCTACCTGCCGGAACTCGACAGCAGCAACCGGCAGGTACGCGAAGCGGCCGAGCGGGCGGCGCTCAACGCGCCGATCCAGGGCAGTGCGGCCGACATCATCAAGGTGGCGATGCTCGAGGTCGATAAGGCGATCAAAGATGCCGGGCTTACGTCTCGGATCCTGCTGCAGGTGCATGACGAGCTGTTGTTCGAGGTCGCGTCCGGCGAGCGGGAGCAGCTGGAGGCGCTGGTGCGCGACAAGATGGGCGGCGCCTATCCGCTCGACGTCCCGCTGGAGGTCTCGGTGGGTTACGGCCGCTCCTGGGACTCCGCGGCGCATTAGCTCGGCAATTGGGGCGTCGCGGCGCACTGACCTGCGTAAAACGGCGAACGTGCGGCCACGGCGAGATTTCGGCCATTTTTCGCGGTGAGTGCACACTCGGCGGAAGATGGGACAAGTTTGGCCAGCATGTGCACAGTCGAGTAGCCTCGACAGGTAAATCCCAATTGTCCCTACGACCAAACCTGTCCGGAGCAACCCAACAACATGCCGAGTCCCGCCGTCACCTCGCCACAAGTAGCCGTCAACGACATAGGCTCGAGCGAGGACTTTCTCGCCGCAATAGACAAAACGATCAAGTACTTCAACGATGGCGACATCGTCGAAGGCACGATCGTCAAAGTGGACCGGGACGAGGTGCTCCTCGATATCGGCTACAAGACCGAAGGGGTCATCCCCGCCCGCGAACTCTCCATCAAGCACGATGTCGACCCCAATGAGGTCGTTTCCGTCGGTGATGAGGTCGAAGCCCTGGTCCTCACCAAGGAGGACAAAGAAGGTCGCCTGATTCTCTCCAAAAAGCGCGCGCAGTACGAGCGCGCCTGGGGCACCATCGAGGCGCTCAAGGAGAAGGACGAGGCCGTCAAGGGCACCGTCATCGAGGTGGTCAAGGGTGGCCTGATCCTCGACATCGGGTTGCGCGGCTTCCTGCCCGCCTCGCTCGTGGAGATGCGCCGGGTGCGCGATCTGCAGCCGTACATCGGCAAGGAGATCGAGGCCAAGATCATCGAACTGGACAAGAACCGCAACAACGTGGTGCTGTCGCGGCGCGCGTGGTTGGAGCAGACCCAGTCCGAGGTGCGCAGCGAGTTCCTCAACCAGCTGCAGAAGGGTGCCATCCGCAAGGGTGTCGTCTCCTCCATCGTCAACTTCGGTGCGTTCGTCGACCTCGGCGGTGTGGACGGTCTCGTGCATGTTTCCGAGCTGTCCTGGAAGCACATCGACCACCCGTCCGAGGTTGTGCAGGTCGGTGACGAGGTCACCGTCGAGGTGCTCGACGTCGACATGGACCGCGAGCGGGTCTCGTTGTCGCTGAAGGCAACTCAGGAAGACCCGTGGCGCCACTTCGCCCGCACCCACGCCATCGGCCAGATCGTGCCCGGGAAGGTCACCAAGCTGGTTCCGTTCGGTGCGTTCGTGCGTGTCGAAGAGGGCATCGAAGGTCTGGTGCACATCTCCGAGCTGGCCGAGCGCCATGTCGAGGTGCCCGACCAGGTGGTTGCCGTCGGCGACGACGCGATGGTCAAGGTCATCGACATCGACCTGGAGCGCCGCCGGATCTCGTTGTCGCTCAAGCAGGCCAACGAGGACTACACCGAGGAGTTCGACCCGGCGAAGTACGGCATGGCCGACAGCTACGACGAGCAGGGCAACTACATCTTCCCCGAAGGCTTCGACTCCGAGACCAACGAATGGCTCGAGGGATTCGACAACCAGCGCAACGAGTGGGAAGCCCGCTACGCCGAGGCCGAGCGCCGGCACAAGATGCACACGACGCAGATGGAGAAGTTCGCCGCCGCCGAGGCCGCCGGGCACGCCGAGCAGTCACCGGGCAACGGGGCTCCTCCGGAGAAGGCGGGCGGATCGCTGGCCAGCGATGCGCAATTGGCCGCTTTGCGGGAGAAACTCGCCGGCAACGCGTGACGTTTGCCTGACCACGCCATGCTGCGTATCGGGTTGACCGGTGGCATCGGCGCCGGCAAGTCGGCGCTGTCGTCCACCTTCGCGCAGTACGGTGCAGTCATCGTCGATGGGGACGTCATCGCGCGTGAGGTCGTTGAGCCGGGAACCGAGGGCCTGGCCTCGCTGGTCGAGGCGTTCGGAAGTGACATCTTGCTTCCGGACGGATCGCTGGATCGACCGGCCTTGGCCGCCAAAGCCTTTCGCGACGACGAGGCACGCAAGACGCTGAACGGCATCGTCCACCCGCTGGTGGGCAATCGCCGTTCGGAGATCATCGCGTCGGTGCCCGAGGACTCCGTTGTGGTCGAGGACATTCCGCTGCTGGTGGAATCGGGTATGGCGCCGCTGTTCCCGCTCGTCGTCATCGTGTACGCCGATGTCGAGGTGCGGCTGCGGCGCCTAATCGACCAGCGCGGCATGCCGGAGGAAGACGCCCGCGCCAGGATCGCCGCGCAGGCCAGCGATGAGCAGCGCCGCGCGGTCGCCGACATCTGGCTGGACAACTCGGGCAGCACCGAGGAGTTGGAGCAGCGGGCCCACGACGTGTGGAACAACCGCATCGTTCCGTTCGCGCACAACCTGAGCGCGCACCAGATCCCCCGCTCTGCGGCCCGGTTGGTGCCGCCCGATTCGAGTTGGGCGGACCAGGCGCAACGAATCGTGAACCGCCTGCGGACCAATTGCGGTCATCGTGCGCTGCGTGTGGATCACATCGGCTCGACCGCGGTGCCGGACCTCGCCGCCAAGGACGTCATCGACGTCCAGATCACCGTTGAATCCCTCGCCGTCGCAGACGAACTCGTCGAGCCTTTGCTGTCCGCCGGGTACCCGCGCCTCGAGCACATCACCGAGGACGTGGCCAAGAACGATGCCCGCAGCACAGTGGAAAGATACGACCACACGGACGATCCGGCGCTGTGGTTCAAGCGAATTCACGCCTCAGCGGATCCCGGTCGACCCACCAATGTGCACATCCGGGTGGACGGCTGGCCCAATCAACAGTTCGCCCTGCTGTTCGTCGACTGGTTGACGGCCAACCCCGACGCCCGCGCTGACTATTCGAACGTCAAGCGCGCCGCTGAAAAGGGCGGTGGCGGAGACACTGCGGTCTATGTCGAGGCCAAGGAGCCGTGGTTCCTCGACGCCTACCGCCGGGCCTGGGAGTGGGCCGATTCGACGGGCTGGCGGCCGTAGGCGCCTCGTGTCAGCGCGTCGCGCGCGCCAGTAGGTAGCGCCGTTCGGGCAGGCTGCGAGTGCGTTGGGCCGCAAGGAGATAGTGCTCCCGCGCGGCGTCCCACTCGCCGAGTTCATCGAGGAGATGCGCCCGGACGGCGTCCAAGCGGTGGTGGCCGCGCAGGGCGGGATCCGTCGCGGCTTCGTCGAGCGCGTCGAGACCGGCTGCGGGCCCGTGCACCATTGCCACGGCGACGGTCCGATTGAGCGCGACCATCGGCCCGGGCGTGAAGGCGACCAAGAGGTCGTATAGCGCGAGGATCTGCGGCCAATCGGTGGCGGCGAAGTCGGACGCCTCGTCGTGCACGGCTGCGATCGCGGCCTGCAGTTGGTAGGGACCCGGCTTCGCCACGGGCAGCGTCGCTTCGACGATCGCGACGCCCTCGGCGATGGCGGACTGATCCCACCGGCCGCGGTCCTGCTCGGCGAGCGGAATCAGCGCGCCGCTCGGGCCGGTGCGGGCGTTCCGCCGCGCCTCGGTCAGCAGCATCAAAGCGAGCAAACCGGCGACCTCGCCCTCGTCGGGCAGGCTGGTGCGCAACTGCCGGGTCAACCTGATGGCTTCGCTCGTGAGCTCCACCCGGTTCAGAGCCTCTCCCGATGTGGCGGTGTGGCCCTCGTTGAAGACCAGATACAACGTGCTCAACACCGCGGGCAGCCGCTCGTCGCACTCGCGCGCCGTCGGCCTCCGAAATTGCGCACCTGTTTCCCGGATGCGCGCCTTGGCCCGGCTGATTCGTTGCCCGACCGTCGCTTCGGGAAGGAGCAGGGCGCGCCCGATCTCCGCGGTGGTCAGGCCGCCGAGCGCGCGCAGCGTCAGCGCGACCTGCGATGGTGCGGTGAGCTCGGGGTGGCAGCACAAAAACAGCAGGGCCAGTGTGTCGTCAACCTCCGGCACCGCCCCGGACGCCGGCCCCAGCGTGTAGAAGTGCTCGCGGCGCCGGCGTGCGGCCTCGCTGCGATAGGTCTCGATCAGCCGCCGCGACGCGGCCGTGATCAGCCAGCCGGTCGGGTTTTTCGGGACGCCGTCCACCGGCCAGCTACGGGAGGCCGCGAGGAGCGCCTCCTGTACCGCGTCTTCGCAGTCGTCGAAGTCGCCGTTGCGGCGCACGAGCACGCCGAGCACACGCGGGGCGAGCTCGCGTAGCAGCCCGAGGGCGTCATCGGATTGCGGAGCGGGGCTCACATATCCATCCCACTCAGATCCAGCACCGGCCGAACCTCGACGAGACCCCACACCGCATCGGGCACCCGCGCCGCGATCTGCAGGGCGCGGTCCTCGCTGTCGCAGTCGACCAGCAGGAAGCCGGCCAGATGCTCCTTGGCCTCGGCGAAGGGCCCGTCGCTGATCACCGTTTGGTTGTCGTCGACCGCGACTCGTTTCGCCAGAGCGGGATCCGCGAGGCCGTAGTGAAGTACATGATCCTGATCCAGAGCAATCCGCAGTTCCTCGAGCGCTGGAAGGCGTTGCCCGAGGATATGCGGGAGCGGTTCGGCCACGATCACGTCGCGCTCAGCGCGGAGCTCGCCGAATCCGGTGAGCTCGTGGCGAGCGAAGGCCTCGCGGATCCCGCTCTGGCGAAACGAGTCGCGGTCGACGACAACCAAACGGTGATCAGCGACGGGCCCACGT
>NZ_LZMB01000213.1 GCF_001673555.1 Mycobacterium sp. 1165178.9
GTGCTCAACCCAGCACCGGACTGCCGGCGCCGACAGAGGACGACATCGCCTACCTCATTTACACCTCGGGCACGACCGGCGTCCCCAAGGGCGTCGCCGTCAGTCACCGCAACGTCACCCGACTGCTGGAGACATTGGACGCCGAACTCGAGCTTTCGGGGCAGGTGTGGTCGCAGTGTCATTCCCTGGCGTTCGACTACTCGGTGTGGGAGATCTGGGGTGCGCTGTTGTACGGCGGCCGGCTGGTGGTCGTGCCCGAGGTGTAAATGAGGTAGGCGATGTCGTCCTCTGTCGGCGCCGGCAGTCCGGTGCTGGGTTGAGCACCGATGCGGGGATCGCTGACATCGATGACCGGCAGCTCGTAGCTCTCCAGACGCTCGGCCAGATCGGCGGTGGTTACGGCCGCGACCGGAGCGGCATCGCCGAGCATGAACTCCATGCGCGCGGCGGGCTGTGCCGGATCGATCGGCACATAAGTCGCGCCAGTCTTGAGCACCGCCAGGATGGCCACGATCGCGTCGGCCGAACGGGAGAATAACAACGCCACCCGCTCGCCGGGGCGCACGCCCAAGCCAATCAACAAGTGCGCCAACCGGTTTGATGCTTCATCAAGCTCGCGATAGGTCATCGACTGGCCAGCGAAACTGAGCGC
>NZ_LZMB01000214.1 GCF_001673555.1 Mycobacterium sp. 1165178.9
GATGTACTGGTCGAGCCGCGCCAAGCTGACCAACACCGCCGACATGATCCGACTGATCATCCGCGACGAGGCCGTGCACGGTTACTACATCGGCTACAAGTTCCAGCGTGGCCTGGCGTTGGTCGACGACGCGCGCAAGCAGGAGCTCAAGGACTACACCTACGAGCTGCTCTTCGAGCTCTACGACAACGAGGTGGAGTACACCCAGGACCTCTACGACGAAGTCGGGCTGACCGAGGACGTCAAGAAGTTCTTGCGCTACAACGCCAATAAGGCACTGATGAACCTCGGTTACGAGGCGCTGTTCCCGCGCGACGAGACGGACGTCAACCCGGCGATTCTGTCGGCCCTCTCACCCAATGCCGACGAGAACCACGACTTCTTCTCCGGCTCGGGCTCGTCGTACGTGATCGGCAAAGCCGTCGTCACCGAGGACGAGGACTGGGACTTCTAACTCCGCTGACGGTGACCCCCGCTGGATGATGCCACCGGGTCCGGTCGCGGATCAGGTGAGGCGGGATCGCAGTAGAGCTAATCCTGGGCCGCCGAGATGGTCGAATGCGACGGCGCGTCCGCATATCGCCAACATCAAAGTCACTCCCGAACCCTCGATCGTTTCGCCATCGCCCCATGTTCCTCCGGTGTCCTCGTCGTGTAACCCGATGCCGCGCAACCGTCGGTGTGGGAAAAAGCCGAGTTGGGTCGGACCGGTCAGGAAATCCAGCGCCCGGGCGACATGCGTCGGGTCCGGACGATGCGGAATGCCCAGCGGTATCCGTATGTCTGCACCATGAACCAACACGTCGGTCAGGCCCGATAGCGGGCCGGTCACCGGCGGACTGAGCCTGTGGTCGGCTCGGCTACGTAACGTCTCGGCGATCTCGGCGGCCGGCGCCTGCGCTCGGCGACGGGCCAGAGCATCGATTCCCCGATCGATACTGCCGTGACGAATGCCGCTGGCCGCGAAGCCCCAGAATCCGTCGGCGAAGTCGCTAACCAAATGCGCGGCAACAGTTTTGACATCCCAACCAGCGCAGAGGCTTGCCGTGGCCAGCTGGCTGGGGTTGAGGGTGTCGATCAAGTCGGCGATTGCGCGCCGCTCGTCGGCTACCGCCGCGAATACCCGCTCGCGCTCTGCTCGGCTCAGCCGCACCGGACAAGAATACCGGGATCGCTGATCCCCATCGAGTGAAAGGCTAAGCGGTCTGCCGGTTTTCGGAAGTGACCGGCCAGCGCCCGGTGGTGCAGGTTGTCACCTCAGGCATGGGGCGGGGAGCACCAGCCCGGGGTTCGCTTCGATTCAGTAAGGCCGGCTCGTCATCGCCTTGGGCCGCGCTCAGAGGCTCACGGCGGCGGTGCCGGCGGGATGCCCAAAATCGGTTAGCTCGCCGCCTTTGCAATCCAGGATCGCGGCGACCGCCTTGCGCTCCTGTCATTCAAGGTCTGGCGGACTTCGCCGTCGAGGGGCTCCGCTACCGGGGAGCGACAGAAATAGCACAGATCGTGGCCGAGTGTCAGATAGCCGCACACGAGGCAGACATCGGGGCAAACGTCGGTGGTCACCATCCGCACCTCCTAGTGGCGCGTCTCTAATGCTCCTCCCGATCGCCTAATCATCGGTTATCGACACGCGGCACCGGTCTTAAATTCGCGACGTTTCATCCGGCGGCGCATTTGCGCCGCCTATCGACCGCAGGGCCCCGCTCCGGGGCCGTGAGCCCTAGTGGCATTGATTGCTGCAGGACTCCGAGTGGATGTTGGGCCGGTTTTATATACGCCGTCGACGGCAACCCCTGAAGGTGATGAGCGTACTGACATACATCGCCGTGGTCCTTGTGGGTCAAGCCGCCTTCGGTGCTATGTGTGGTGTCGCGTTGTTGACGCTCGCGGCGGCCTTCAGGATATGGCCGTCAAAGCTGTTGCGGGAGCAGACGGGTGACTCATCCGAGAGCGCGAAAACTTCGGTAATTGACCATCCGGACGAGCTAGAGGAATTCTTGAGCGGGGAATACGCAGACCTCAGCAGGTGACCAGAGCCGCGCACACCGTGACCTATCGCAGCGAGCTTTGCGCGAATCCACAAATCTTGCTCGGCAAACGCGCAGCGCCTGAGAAGATGCTCAAGCGGTCTGTAGCGGATGGAAGATTGAGGCCACATGCTCGAAATAATCGACGAGGGGTCTGTCACCGAATCACATCCCGATCCGCTGCTCTTCGTTCACGGCGCTTGCGGCACGGCAAGGATATGGGACGACCATTTTCTGGGCTTCTTTGCGGATAAGGGTTACCGAGCCGTCGCACTCAGCTTTCGCGGCCACGGTGCCAGCAGCCTGTCCAAGCCCCTCCAATCATGTTGTATCGCTGATTACCTGGAAGACGTAAACGCCGTTGTCGCGAAGCTTGAAAGCGCACCGGTGCTCATCGGTCATTCGATGGGTTGCTGGGTCGTGCTGAATCACCTGGCAATTCACCGTGCCCCGGCGGCGGTTCTGATGGCACCCGGCACACCGCAGGGATTACGACGATGGGCATTGCGCGCTGCCCTCCGTCACCCATGGCTTATCGTGCGCAGCAGCACTTTTGGCAACCCAGCCGACCTATTCAGGACCGCGTCGTCGGCCCGCGAGTTTATATTTTCCGCGCATACCCTCGAATCAATCGTCAGGTCGTGTGCGACCCATTTGCAGGCCGAGAGCAGGCGCGCCGCTCGAGAAACGGTAAATCGACTTCCTCACCCTGACCTCGTGCAAGCCCCGCTGCTTGTTCTCGGAGCAGAAGACGACGGCATGCGAATCGACGGGGATGCCTCTGCTGTAGCGCGGATTTACCAGGCGGACGCGGAAATTTTTCCCGACATGGGACATGCCATGATGCTCGAGCGTGGATGGCAGGCAGTCGCCGAGACAATCGACGGCTGGCTCACAGCGCGATGCCTATGAAAGCGACTGTCCGCACCAAAGGACGGGGGCGCCTCGCCGGGAGGGACTACCTTGTACCGATGGCACGTCGACTTCCGCAGGTGGCCGGAGTCGTGTTTGCCGTGCTCTTTGCGGCCGCGCTGGTGACTGTTCCACCGCTGCCAGGCATTGATAAGTCTGGTGAGGCGATCGTCGCTCATGTGGTCGCACACGGCTCCGCCATCCGGTTGCAGGCACTTCTTGTCGCGCTCGGCTCGCTTGCGCTGGTGATAGTGCTCGGCCACGCCCGCACCAGATTCGACGGCGCAGCCGGGCATGTGTTGACGATCGGCTCAGCGGTGATCATCACCGAGGTCGCCGTCGAATTTTGGTTCAGCTCGGGACTCGCGCTACACGCCAGGTCTCTGGATCCCGCGACCGCACGCATCCTGGCTGATGTCGCCGTGATGTGGGGGCCACTCCTGACGGTCGCCGATGTGATGGTCGCTGTGCCCGTCGCACTGGCTTCCGTTCAGCAGAGGTTTCCGCGGTGGGTCGGCGCGCTTGCTGTGGTATTCGCACTCGAGCAACTGGTCGAGACGGTGACCATCGTTGGTGGCCCCGGCTTCATCGAGCCCGGCGGGGCGATGAATCTCTATGTCGGCGGCCCGTTATTCGTCGTGTTCTTTCTGGCGCTTGGGCTGACGTCGGGCCCCACACGACCAAAGGATGTGTCAGACGGCAGGGGCGGCCCGACCAAATACTCAGACGCGAACTAGGCGAGCTCACTCCGGTCTGGGCTCGTTCAGCCTTCGGCGGTGCCCGGTGAAGCCCCGTCCGCTGGCCGTACGTCACCGGCGTCGTCGTTGCCGAAGATGCTAGCGACGGCCTGGCTGAACGAGGTACGGCCGACGTTCTCTCCGCCGGGTAGCTCACTGTGTATCTGGATCGCCCCGCGGCTAAGAAACGACATGACCGCGCTGAACACCTCGATACCCAAGTTGAGGGCCTGCGTGAGGCGACTTTCGCCACCCGATCCGGAAGGGTTGCTCACAATGCGTCCGCGCTGTTGGTCGGCTCGGGTGTCATGCCAGTTCCCCCTCTAGGTTTGCCTTGAAACAAGCGGAATCGGGAATCGATGAAGGCCCCCAGCGAGGGCGCTAGGGGGAAAGGTGTTGTGCCTGCGTCGGCGAATAGATCCTGGGCTTGAACGTCGCCATCACCGGCAAGCGCAGCGTTAGGCCACCCGCCACGGGCACGCGGACCGTGAAGTAAACAACCTGCATGTCCAGGCCCATTTGGAGGCGCACCTCCTTGAGGGGCTCGGTCTGCACCCCGAGGCCCATCTCCCGCAAACGGGCGCCGATGCCGCGTTCAGGCGACTCGGCCGGATCTGACGGCCTAGGAATCCTCGGCACCGAATTCTTCTGGCTGCCGACACTTACAGCAACGATGGGCGGCCGGTTCTGCGAGGTCGGAGTCGTCATGGCTCGACTCTACTCCGCAGAAATGGTGCCGACCGATGAAAATCACGTTGACCAGTGGAAGTACCCCTATGGTGCGCACTCGACAACCAAGGCGCCGATCGTTGCGGGCGTGTGGGCGGCGAAAGGCCGGGTCTGTCGAGGTAAACGACGTATGAATTGTCTGGTCGGAGTCGCGCCGCGGTAGCGCGGGTGACACGGCTGCCCTGACACTGGTGGGGTGACGAACACCGCCGCCTCCGCCACCGCCAACTTCTGCCGCTCGGTGCTTCGCTGGCTGCGCGCCGGCTACCCTGAGGGCGTCCCCGGGCCAGACCGGGTGCCGCTGCTGGCGCTGCTGCGCAGCACCCCGCTGACCGAGGAGCAGATCGCCGAGGTGGTGCGCAACATCACCGCAGACGGATCGCCAGCAGTCGCCGACGGTGTGATCGACCGCGACGAGATCGCCCACTTCATCTCCGACATGACCCACTACGACGCAGGGCCGGAGAACATCATCCGGGTGGCGGCAACCCTGGCCGCGGTCGGGTGGCCGCTGGCCGGCATCGATGTCAGCGAGGTCATCCCCGGTGACGAGTGGGGTGAGGCCGCGGAGGTCGCCGCTCGCGGTGCGGCGTCCAACGGCGCTCCGGGCGTCGCGCTGTAGGACGCGCCGGGGCCCTACAGCTTCGAAATATCGATGACGAAGCGGTAGCGCACGTCGCTGGCCAGCACGCGCTCGTAGGCTTCGTTGATGTAGTCGGGCTCGATGAGCTCGATTTCCGGCGTCACGTTGTGCTCGGCGCAGAAGTCGAGCATCTCCTGGGTCTCGGCGATGCCGCCGATGTTCGACCCGGAGAGGCTGCGCCGCGCCAGCGCCAGCGAGAACGCGCCCACCTCCATGGGGTGTTCAGGAATCCCTAATTCGACGAGCGTCCCGTCGACGTCGAGCAGGCTCAGATAGTCGTTCAGGTTGAGGTTCGCTGAGACGGTGTTCAAGATCAGGTCAAAGCTGTTGCGCAGTTTCTTGAAGGTCTCGCGCTCGGCGGTGGCGTAGTAGTGCTTAGCGCCCAACCGCAGTCCGTCCTCCATCTTCTTCAGTGACTGCGACAGCACCGTCACTTCGGCGCCCATCGCCGCGCCGAGCTTGACGCCCATGTGGCCCAGTCCGCCCAGGCCGATGATCGCCAGGCGAGTGTCCTGGCCGGCTTTCCAGTGCCGCAGCGGCGAGAACAGCGTGATGCCCGCGCACAGCAGTGGCGCCGCCTTGTCCAGCGGCAGCGAGTCGGGGATGTGCAAGACGAAGTTTTCGTCCACGACGATCGCCTGGCTGTACCCGCCCTGCGTAATCGTGCCGTCTTTGTCAGTGGCGTTGTAGGTGAAGATCGTGCCCCGGCTGCAGTACTGCTCGAGACCGGCCTTACAGCTGCTGCACTGGCCGCAGGAGTTCACCATGCAGCCGACGCCGACGTGGTCACCCACCTTGTGCTTGGTGACCTCGGAGCCGACTGCGGTCACGACGCCGGCGATTTCGTGGCCCACGACCAACGGGTAGTGCGGCGTGCCCCATTCGCCTTTGGCCGTGTGGATGTCGGAGTGGCAGATCCCGGCGAACTTGATGTCGATGGCCACGTCGTGTGGGCCCGGGTCACGCCTCTCGATCGTGGTCTTGGTCAGCGGTGCCGTCGGCGAGGTGGCGGCGTACGCCGAAACTGTGCTCATTGAAAATCCCTCTTCGATTCGATACGTCATCAAGGCGATACGTCATCAAGAAGTTTAGCTAAGGTAAAATTATTCCGCTGGCCGGGCGAACATCACGTTGTGACGATGTGTGCGTTTCGCCCGGGCGCCGTCAGTTGATCGGGGCGTTCACCAGGCGCAGGTCGTCGACGATGCCGCGGGCGGCGATCAGGCCCTCGCCGGCCTGCCAGATCTCGTTGTTGACGATATAGACCCTGTTGTCACGGTTGGCCGACAGCTTGCGCCACGGGTTGCTGTCCAGGATCGTGGCGGCCCGATCGGCGGCGGCCGGGGTGTCGCAGGACGCGTAGACCACGTCGGCGTCGGCTATCGACAGGTCAGGATTCTTCGCCAGGTCCGCGTCGCTGGCCCCGATCTCGATGTAGGGCTTGTCGGTGAACCGCTGGGAGGCCGGCCGGTCCACGCCGACCGCACCCAGCACGCTGGCCGGGAAGTTGTTGGCGCCGTACACCCGGATCGTCCCCGCCGTCAGCTGCACGATCGACGCCTGGAAGTGAGAGGCGTCATGCCGCGCGCCGATGTCGGTGGCCCGCTGGGAAAAGCCGCTGATCAGCGAGTTCACTGCGGCGCCGCGGCCGGTGGCGGCGCCGGCGGCGCGCACGTTGTCCTGCCACGCCGCGCCCGGCGCGGCGGTGAACACGGTGGGCGCGATGGCTGCCAGCTGCGGATAGAGGGTGGGTGTCAGCCCCTGCGACCCCAGGATCAGGTCGGGGTGGGCGGCGCCGATCGCCTTCAGGTCCGGGTGGGACCGGGAGCCGACCCCGGGCACCCCGTGGACGGCGCCGCCCAGGTAGGCGGGCTGACTCGAGGACCCGTCCGGCAATGCCGCGCCGACCACCCGTGACTGCAGGCCCAGCGCGCACAACGTGTCGAGCTGGTCGCCGGCGAGCACCACGATGCGCTGCGGGTCGGCGGGCACCTGCACGACGTCCGGGTCGACGCCCGCGGCGTTGCGCACCGGCCGTTTCGAGGAGCCCGGATCGGGCGCAGCGGCGTCCCGCGCGCACGAGTCGTCGGGTCGGCGGTCGTTTCCGAGCACTCCGGCGCCCGCGATCTGGGTGGTGGGGGTGATCAGGGAACGGGCCGGGGTCTGGCCGGCCGGCTTGTCGGATCCGCAACCGCCGCATGCCAGGATGACCGCTGCCGTCACCGCGGTCGCCACGGCAGGCCGGGCGGGTCTGATCGCGCCGAACAACACGCGTCAGACGCTAACATTCGGCCAGCGTGGCGATCGCGAGCGCGGCGGGGCCGGGCGAAGCGGGTCGCCACCATTCGGCCAGCGTGGCGACGCTGCGCCGACGGACACGCCGCACCGGCGAGGCATTTACGACAGTTTGTAGGACCAGCCCTGACGGCGCCATGATCGACGGCTAAGATTCGTCTCAATACTGTTTTTGGGCCAGTGTCCGATCTGGATGTTTGGAGAAACTGTTGACAGCCGAAGCGCCCCCCTTGGGTGAACTCGAGGCCGTTCGTCCGTACCCGGACCGCATGGGCCCCAAAGGGAACCTCGTCTACAAACTGATCACCACCACCGATCACAAGATGATCGGCATCATGTACACGGTCACCTGCTTCGCCTTCTTCTTCATAGGCGGGCTGATGGCGTTGCTGATGCGCACCGAGCTGGCCGCTCCCGGGCTTCAGTTCCTGTCGAACGAACAGTTCAACCAGCTGTTCACCATGCACGGCACGATCATGCTGCTGCTGTATGCGACCCCGGTGGTGTTCGGTTTCGCCAACTTGGTGCTGCCGCTGCAGATCGGCGCACCAGACGTGGCCTTCCCGCGCCTGAACGCCTTCTCGTTTTGGCTGTTCCTGTTCGGCGGGCTGATCGCGGCCTCCGGCTTCATCGTCCCGGGCGGGGCCGCTGACTTCGGCTGGACCGCCTACACACCCCTGTCTGACGCCGTGCACTCACCCGGCGCGGGGGGAGATCTGTGGATCACCGGCCTGATCGTCGCGGGTCTGGGCACCATCCTGGGTGCCGTCAACATGATCACCACCGTGGTGTGCATGCGCGCGCCCGGCATGACGATGTTCCGGATGCCGATCTTCACCTGGAACATCTTGGTGACCTCGATCCTGATCCTGATCGCGTTCCCGATCCTGACCGCCGCGCTGTTCGGCCTGGCCGCCGACCGACATCTGGGCGCCCACGTATACGACGCCGCCAATGGCGGAGTCTTGTTGTGGCAACACCTGTTCTGGTTCTTCGGCCATCCCGAGGTCTACATCATCGCGCTACCATTCTTCGGCATCATCACCGAGATCATTCCGGTGTTCTCGCGCAAGCCGGTCTTCGGTTACACCACGCTGGTTTACGCGACCCTGTCGATCGCCGCACTGTCGGTCGCGGTGTGGGCGCACCACATGTTCGCCACCGGAGCCGTTCTGCTGCCGTTCTTTTCGTTCATGACGTATCTGATCGCGGTGCCGACCGGGATCAAGTTCTTCAACTGGATCGGCACGATGTGGAAGGGCCAGATCACCTTTGAGACGCCGATGCTGTTCTGCGTCGGCTTCCTCATCACCTTCCTGCTGGGTGGGCTGACCGGGGTGATGCTGGCCAGCCCGCCGCTGGACTTCCACGTCACCGACACCTACTTCGTGGTCGCGCATTTCCACTACGTGCTGTTCGGCACCATCGTGTTCGCCACCTTCGGCGGGGTGTACTTCTGGTTCCCGAAGATGACCGGCCGGCTGCTCGACGAGCGCCTGGGCAAGCTGCACTTCTGGTTGACGTTCATCGGGTTCCACACCACGTTCCTGGTGCAGCACTGGCTGGGCGACCTGGGCATGCCGCGCCGCTACGCCGACTACCTGCCCAGCGACGGCTTCCAGCCCTACAACGTCGCCTCGACAGTGGGCGCCTTCATCCTGGGCGCGTCGATGTTCCCGTTCGTCTGGAACGTCTTCAAGAGCTGGCGTTACGGCGAAGTCGTCACGGTCGACGACCCGTGGGGCTACGGCAACTCTCTGGAGTGGGCGACCAGCTGCCCGCCGCCGCGGCACAACTTCACCGAGCTGCCCCGAATCCGTTCGGAGCGCCCGGCATTCGAATTGCACTACCCGCACATGGTGGAGCGGCTTCGCGCCGAGGCGCATGTGGGCCGCCATGCCACGGCTCTCGAGTCGCCGAAGGGCTTCGGTCCGCGAACCGAACCCGATCGCTCGACTGCTGAGCAATAGCGACAGCTGTCGGGAGTGAACTCACCACAGAAGGTGTCGGTGCTGATCACCGTCACCGGCGTGGACCAGCCGGGCGTGACGGCGAGCCTGTTGGAGGCGCTGTCGCGGCACGGAGTCGAGCTGCTCAACGTCGAGCAGGTGGTGATTCGGCACCGTCTGACACTGGGCGTGCTGGTCTGCTGTAGGGCCGAGGTCGCCGATAGCGCACAGTTGCGCCAAGACGTCGAATCGGCCATCCGCGAGTTGGATCTGGATGTCAGCATCGAGCGCAGCGACGACGTGCCCATCATGCGTGAGCCCTCGACCCACACCATCTACGTGCTGGGCCGGCCCATCACCGCCAGTGCGTTCGGCACGGTCGCCCGCGAGGTGGCGGGGCTGGGCGTCAACATCGACTTGATTCGCGGTGTTTCCGACTATCCGGTGATCGGCCTGGAGCTGCGGGTGTCAGTGCCGCCGGGCGCGGATGGGGCGCTGCGGACCGCTCTGAACCGGGTGTCCAGCGAAGAACAGGTCGATGTGGCGGTCGAGGCTGTCAGCCTGGAACGACGGGCCAAGCGGCTCATCGTGTTTGACGTCGACTCGACACTGGTGCAGGGCGAGGTCATCGAGATGCTGGCGGCCCGGGCGGGCGCCGAGGGCAAGGTCGCCGCGATCACCGACGCCGCGATGCGCGGCGAGCTGGACTTCGCGCAGTCGCTCGAGCAGCGGGTGGCGACGCTGGCGGGCCTGCCGGCCAGCGTCATCGACGAGGTCGCCGACGCACTGGAACTGATGCCCGGCGCCCGCACCACGATACGGACCTTACGGCGCTTGGGTTATGCGTGCGGCCTCGTGTCCGGGGGCTTCCGCCGGATCATCGAGCCGCTGGCCGAGGAGCTGATGATCGACTATGTCGCGGCCAACGAGCTGGAGATCGTCGACGGCACCATCACCGGCCGGGTGATCGGGCCGATCGTCGACCGGGCCGGAAAGGCCTCGGCGCTAAAAGAATTCGCAAACCAGGTCGGGGTACCGATGGCGCAGACCGTCGCGGTAGGCGACGGTGCCAACGACATCGACATGCTGGCCGCCGCCGGATTGGGGATCGCGTTCAACGCCAAGCCGGCACTGCGCGAGGTCGCCGATGCGTCGCTGAGTCACCCCTATCTGGACACGGTGCTGCTCCTGCTGGGTGTGACTCGCGGTGAAATCGAGGCCGCCGACGCGATCGACGGTGAGGTTCGCCGGGTGGAGATCCCGCCCACCCCATAGCGACCCGGCAGGTATTCGAGCGTTGCGGTACGGCACGATGGTCGGGTGGCCGAAAACGGAAGCGAGTCAGCCGACCCCGATCTGCTGCTCGACTTCAGGCAGGTGTCACTGCGGCGTGGCGGCAACGTTTTGGTGGGCCCATTGGACTGGGCGGTCGAACTCGACGAACGCTGGGTGATCGTCGGGCCCAACGGCGCCGGCAAGACCTCGTTGCTGCGGATCGCCGCGGCGGCCGAACATCCCTCGTCCGGCACCGCTTTCGTGCTCGGTGAGCGACTGGGCCGGGTCGACGTGACGGAGTTGCGGTCGCGGATCGGGCTCAGCTCCTCGGCTTTGGCGCAGCGCATACCCACCGACGAAGTGGTCCGCGATCTCGTTGTCTCGGCCGGCTATGCGGTGCTGGGCAGGTGGCGGGAGCACTACGAGGACGTCGACTACCAGCGCGCGATAGACATGCTGGAGAGCCTGGGCGCCGAGCACCTTGCGGACCGCACCTATGGGACGCTGTCGGAGGGCGAGCGCAAGCGGGTGCTGATCGCCCGCGCGCTGATGACCGACCCCGAACTGCTGCTGCTCGACGAGCCCGCCGCCGGCCTGGATTTGGGCGGCCGCGAGGAGTTGGTCGCGCGGCTGGCCGACCTGGCCGCCGACCCCGAGGCTCCCGCCCTGGTGCTGGTCACCCACCACGTCGAGGAGATTCCGCCCGGGTTCAGCCACTGCATGCTGCTTTCGGAAGCCGAAGTGGTCGCTGCGGGATTGCTGACTGACGTGCTGACCTCAGAGAACCTGTCCACCGCATTCGGCCAAGCGATCGCGCTCGACGTCGTCGACGGGCGCTACTTCGCGCGGCGAGTTCGTACCCGCGCGGCCCACCGCAGGAGGCTGGAATGAGCACCAACCCCGAGCCGCTGCCGACCCGCCCGGCCGCAACCGTGATGCTGGTCCGCGACGTGCCCGGCGGCTTGAAGATCTTCCTGATGCGCCGCCATTCGAAGATGGAGTTCGCCCCGGGCGTCATCGTGTTTCCCGGTGGCGGCGTCGACGACCGCGACCGCAACGCCGATATCGCGTGGGCCGGTCCGCCGCCGGAATGGTGGGCACAGCGGTTTGGCATCGACACCGAACTGGCCGCGGCGCTGGTGTGTGCCGCGGCTCGGGAGACCTTCGAGGAGTCCGGGGTGCTCTTCGCCGGTCCGGCCGACGACCCGGACGGCATCGTTCGCGACGCCTCGGTCTACGCCGATGCCCGGCGCGCCCTGGACGATCGGACGCTGTCGTTCGCCGATTTCCTGCGCACCGAAAACCTGGTGTTGCGCTCAGACCTGCTGCGGCCATGGGCCAATTGGGTCACCCCGGAGGCCGAGCGGACCCGCCGGTACGACACCTACTTCTTCGTGGCGGCCCTACCCGAGGGCCAGCGTGCCGACGGGGAGAACACCGAATCCGACCGGTTCGGCTGGGCGTTGCCGCAGGATGCCATCGCCGACTTCGAGGCGGGCCGCAACATCCTGCTGCCGCCGACCTGGACCCAGCTGGATTCGCTGGCCGGCCGCAGCGTCGCCGACGTGCTGGCCGTCGAACGCCAGATCGCGCCCGTGCAGCCCCTCCTCGAAAAGCGTGGTGACAACTGGGTTTTCGAGTTCTTCGATTCCGATCGCTACCACCAGGCGCGCAAGGCGGGCGGTATGGAGTGGCCGTTGTGAACGCTCGAGTGAGCGAGTTCGTCAGCGTGGTGGTCAGCGACGGGTCGCAGGACGCCGGGCTGGCCATGTTGCTGCTGTCGCGCCCACCGACGAACGCGATGACCCGCCAGGTCTATCGGGAGGTAATCGCGGCCGCCGACGAGTTGGGCCGGCGTGACGACGTCGCCGTGGTGATTCTTTTCGGCGGCCACGAGATCTTCTCCGCGGGTGACGACATGTCCGAGCTGCGAACGCTGCGGGGTTCCGAGGTCGAGAGCGTGGCCCGGGTCCGCCAGGAAGCCGTCCACGCCGTGGCGACGATCCCCAAACCGACCGTCGCCGCGATCACCGGATACGCGCTGGGCGCCGGGCTCACGCTGGCCCTGGCCGCCGACTGGCGGATCAGCGGGGACAACGTCAAGTTCGGGGCGACGGAAATCCTGGCCGGCCTGATGCCCGGCGGCGACGCGATGGCGCGCCTGACCCGGGTGGCGGGCGCGAGTAAGGCCAAGGAGCTGGTGTTCAGCGGCCGCTTCTTCGACGCCGAAGAGGCCCTGGCGCTGGGCATCATCGACGAAATGGTGGCCCCCGACGACGTGTACGACGCCGCCGCCGGCTGGGCGCGCCGCTTCCTCGACGGTCCACGGCAGGCGCTGGCCGCCGCCAAAGCCGGGATCAACGACGTTTTCGATCTGGAGCTCCCCGAGCGGCTAGCCGCCGAACGCCGGCGCTACGTCGAGGTGTTCAGTGCTGGTCAGGGCGGTGGCGATAGGACGGGTCCCGGCGGCCGTTAGGCTGCCCTGCATGACCAGTTCGACCGACGCCGTTCCGACGCCCCACGCCACCGCCGAGCAGGTGGAAGCCGCCCGGCACGACAGCAAGCTGGCCCAGGTGCTCTACCACGACTGGGAAGCCGAGACTTACGACGACAAGTGGTCGATCTCTTATGATCAGCGCTGCATCGACTACGCCCGGGGGCGCTTCGACGCGATCGTGCCCGACGAGGTGCTGCGCGAGCTGCCCTACGACCGGGCGCTCGAATTGGGCTGTGGCACAGGGTTTTTCCTGCTCAACCTGATCCAGTCCGGGGTCGCCCGGCGCGGATCGGTGACCGACCTTTCGCCGGGCATGGTCAAGGTCGCCACCCGCAACGGGCAGTCGCTGGGCCTCGACATCGACGGCCGGGTCGCCGACGCCGAAGGCATCCCGTATGAGGACAACACCTTCGACCTGGTGGTCGGGCACGCGGTGCTGCACCACATTCCCGATGTGGAGCTGTCGCTGCGCGAGGTGATCCGGGTGCTGCGCCCCGGTGGCCGGTTCGTCTTCGCCGGCGAGCCGACCAGCGCGGGCGACGTCTACGCCCGCGAGTTGTCGACCCTGACCTGGCGCATCGCCACCAACGTCACCAAGCTGCCGGGCCTGGGTGCGTGGCGGCGCCCGCAGGCCGAGCTCGACGAATCGTCCCGGGCGGCGGCGCTGGAGGCGATCGTCGACCTGCACACCTTCACTCCGGGTGACCTGGAGCGGATGGCCAGCAACGCCGGAGCCACCGAAGTGCGGACCGTGAGCGAAGAGTTCACCGCCGCGATGTTCGGCTGGCCGGTGCGCACGTTCGAGGCGTCGGTGCCGCCCGGACGCCTGGGCTGGGGCTGGGCGAAGTTCGCCTTCACCGGCTGGAAGGCGCTGAGCTGGGTGGACGTCAACGTGTGGCGCCGCGTGGTCCCGAAGGGCTGGTTCTACAACGTGATGGTGACCGGGGTCAAACCCTCCTGAGCGTCGGGCTGCGCTTCGGCCCGGCGACGATGCAGGCCGCGCAGCGGCGTGAGGAGGAACCGGGCAATCAGGTTTAGTACGGACGACGTCGGCTATCTGCGGTCGCGGGCGGGTGCCGCCGCGCTGGCGGCGGTCGCCGAACTCGGCCTGACCGACGCCACCCGGCTCGGTGACATCCGCGCGGCGCGCGCCCAATTCGGCGACCGGGCCGCGGTGCTGGTGGAGACGGTCCTGTTGCGCCGCCGCGCCGCCGACAAGCTGGGCGAGCTGGAAGTGTCGGGATGGCTGTTCACCGACGAGGCGCTGCAGCAGGCCACCGCGGCACCGGTGGCCTTGCACCGCGCCCGACGGCTGGCCGCCCGCGCCAGCGGCGTCGTCGTGCACGACGCGACCTGCTCGATCGGCACCGAGCTCGCGGCGCTGCGGGCCTGTGGGGTTGCCGGGCTGGGCAGCGATATCGATTCGGTGCGGCTGTCGATGGCACGTCACAACTTGGGGGAGTCGGCCTGGCTCTGCCGCGCCGACGCGCTGCGCCCGGTCACCCGCGACGCAGTGCTCATCGTCGATCCGGCCCGGCGCGCCGAGGGTCGGCGGCGGCTGCGCATCGACGACTACCAGCCCGGCCTGGGCGCGCTACTCGACACCTACCGCGACCGGAAGTTCGTCGTAAAGTGTGCTCCGGGAATCGATTTCAGCCAGGTGCGACATCTCGGTTTCGATGGAGAAATCGAGGTGACGTCGTATCGCGGCTCGGTTCGGGAGGCGTGTCTGTGGTCGGAAGGACTGGCGCAGCCCGGCGTGGGCCGGCGGGCGAACCTGCTGGATCGCGGCGAGCAGATCACCGACAACGACCCCGACGACTGCCCGGTACGGCCGGTGGGGCGATGGATCATCGACCCCGATGGCGCCGTGGTGCGGGCGGGGCTGGTGCGTCATTACGGCGCGCGGCACGGACTGTGGCAGCTCGACGCCGACATCGCCTACCTCTCGGGCGATCGGCTGCCAGTGGCGGACCGCGGCTTCGAGGTGCTCGAGCAGCTGGCCTTCGGCGAACGCCGGCTCCGCCAGGCGCTGTCGGTGCTGGACTGCGGGTCGCTGGAGGTCCTGGTGCGCGGGGTTCGGGTAGACCCGGACTCGTTGCGCAACCGGATGCGGTTGCGCGGCAGCCGGCCGCTGTCGGTGGTCATCGCCCGCATCGGTGCACGGACCTCCAGCCGGGTGATGGCGTTCGTTTGCCAACCCTCCCGATAGCGCCGGGTACGCTGGCGGCGTCACTTCTCAGGGTCACCGGCCCTGGCTAGTCTGCGAGGACACTTCCACGATGCGTTTTCTGATAGTCGCCGCGCTGCTCGCGGCGGCGGTCTTGGTGGGCCGGCCGGCCGCGGCCGAGCCGCCGTCGTGTGCCAGCCTGGGCGGCAGCGTTGAGGGTGGCCAGATGTGCCGTCTGCACGCCACCGGCCCCAACTACACCCTCAACATGAGCTTTCCCGCCGACTATCCCGACGGGCAGGCGCTGACCGATTACGTCACCCAGAATCGGGACGGCTTCGTCGCGGTCGCGCAGAGTTCCGGGGGACGTGACCAGCCATACCAGCTGGAGGCCACCACCGAGCAACACACCGCAGGGCAACCCCCGCACAACACCCGCAGCGTCGTGCTCAAGTTCTTTCAGGACGTCGGGGGAGCGCACTCGTCGATCTGGTACAAGGCGTTCAACTACAACCTCGGGACCAGGCAGCCCATCACCTTCGACAACCTGTTCCTGCCTGGCGCCGCGCCGCTGGACGCCATCTACCCGATCGTGCAGCGCGACCTGGAACGTCAAACACCGTTGGGCGCCGCGGTTTTGCCGTCGACGGGACATGACCCGTCGCACTATCAGAACTTCGCCATCACCGACGATCAGCTGATCTTCTACTTCGCCCCGGGCGAGATGTTGCCGGCGCTCGGCGGGCCGTTGCAGGCCCAGGTGCCGCGCAACGCCATCCCGCCGCTGGCGGTCTAGTTCCGATGGTGGCGACCCGCTTCATCCGGCTTCGCCGCACTCGCGATCGCCACGTCAGACCGGTCCGGCCTGCAACTCCATCGCCGCGGCGGCGACCGCCAGCGCCACCTGCGCGACACAACCGATCAACGGGACGACGAAGGCCCGCCGTTTTCGCCGTACCAGGAAATAGACGGTGACCGCGATGTCCGCGACCAAAAGGGCGGCCCCGCCCCAGGTGCCCAGGTCCATGGCACGGTCGATCCAGGCGGGATCGCCGCATTTCCGAGACCCGCACGAGTCGGTGGTCATCACGAGCAGGCCCAGCAGCGCAAAGCTCGCCGCGTACAGCCCGCCATGGATGACCAGCAGGACGGACGCCGCCACGATGTCGGCGGCGCTGCTCCGCGGTTTTGCAGTGGTGTTGGTGGTCGCGGCGCCTGGCGTCGCGGGTTCGTCGATCGGCACCACAGAGGTATGTCCGGGTCAGGCCGGGGCGAAACCGTAAACCTGGCCGTCGCTGGTGGCCGCAACCACCCGGCGATCGGTGCCGACCGACACCCCCACCGGATACCCGGTGGCCGCCGGCATCGGATAGCTGTCCAGCGTGCGGCCGCTGCCTGGATCGAAAACCAGCAGCGACATGCCGGGGGCGCCGTTTGCCGGTGGCCCGCTGACCACCGCGTAGCCGACGCCGGTACCGGCCAGGCTTGACGTCGACAGGGGCAGGACATCGTCGCGGCGCCACGCCTGATCGGCGTGATCACCGGCATCCTTGAACGCCACCAGCTTCGTGTCGGGCCCGCCGCCGGCCACGATCAAGCCCTGCGGGGTGACCGCAGGGGGAGTCTGTGCCAAGAACCCCAGCGGCACTGACCATTTCACCTTTGCGTCGGCCGCACGCAGCGCCCACAGCCGTTGGTCGCGGCCGTTGACGTAGACGGTCGACCCGTCGGCCGACAACACCGGGCTGGCGATGACACCGGCGCCCACGGCGTCGCTGGTCCATTCGCGGGTCAGCAGCGGCGTCTGCCCGGGGTGGTACTTCAGTCCGACCAGACCCGCGGCGGGAGCGCCGGGCTGCCAGACGCCCAGCACCGCCGTCCCGTTGGCGGTCGAGAACGCGGGGGCCGCCGCGACGGGACATCCCTGCCGGGCCGGCGCGCAATCCGCCAACCCGCGCGCGGCGTCGGTGGGGTCGACGCCGTCGACCAGGTCGAGGGGGCTGCCGACCACCTCGCCGCGATGGGAGTCGAAGACCAGCACCTGACCGAGGTGCGTGGCGACGAGCAGCTCGCCTTGCCCGACGAACCGCGGCGTGGTCGGCATGCCGATCACCGGTTGGCGCCACCGCGTCCACTGGGTAACCGGGAAAGACAGGAACGCTCCGGGCTGGCCGACGTAGAGGTTGTCGAAGCCGTCGATCAGCGGGCCGGCGAACCCGCCGCCCTGGATCAAGCGCACGCACCAGCGCTGGCGCCCGTTGTCGTTGTTCTCCCACTCCATCAGCGAGCATCCCGCCGAGGTCTGGGCGTTGAGGGCCAGATAGCCGCGTGCGCTGAGCGCCGGTCCGGCGGCCAGGCTCCCCTTCACCGACCGGGTCCACTCCAGCGAGAGCTTCGTGGCGCCGCCGGTGACGGTGTAGCTGCTGTTGGCCGCGTCGGCGTACTGCGCCGCCCAGCCCTGCGCTGCTGAGGCGTCGACCCATGAGTCGGTATTGCCGCAGGCGCCAAGCAGGACCGCGAGGACAGCCGTCAGCACTACCGATGACCAACGCCGGAGCCCACTGACGAGTTGTCGGGCAAGCACCTTCGGTTTTCCAAATCCTTCTTGGGAGGCGGGCCGCTCGCGCGCAGACCCGGCCGTTCGGCGGCAATCGAGTACAGGTGAGGGTAACCCGTGGCGGTTCGCGGGCTCGTATATGACCGAGTTAGGCTGTCCGGCCATGACGAGCATGTGGGGTGCCCCGGTCCATCGCCGCTGGCGTGGATCGAACCTCCGAGACCCGCGCCAGGCCAAGTTCCTCACGCTGGCCTCGCTGAAATGGGTGCTACGCAACCGCGCATATACGCCTTGGTACCTGGTGCGCTATTGGCGGCTGCTCAAGTTCAAACTGGCCAACCCGCACATCATCACCCGCGGCATGGTGTTTCTCGGCAAAGGCGTGGAGATCCACGCGACGCCCGAACTCTCGCAGCTCGAGATCGGCCGGTGGGTGCACATCGGCGACAAGAACACCATCCGCGCGCATGAGGGCTCGCT
>NZ_LZMB01000215.1 GCF_001673555.1 Mycobacterium sp. 1165178.9
GCAAGAAATCCGGGCAAGGCTTCTATACCTACTGAGGCGGCCGGTGATTGGGTCGTCGCGATGCCATTGTGTCGATCGGGTAGCATTCTCGCGACAACCGACGAGAGGCATCCGAATCGCATGGCTGAATTGAAGCCGTATTACGAAGAGTCGCAATCCATCTACGACATCTCGGACGAATTCTTCTCGTTATTCCTAGATCCCACCCAGACCTACACCTGCGCCTACTTCGAGCGGGACGACATGACCCTCGAGGAGGCCCAGAACGCAAAGTTCGACCTGGCGCTGGGCAAGCTGAACCTCGAACCCGGCATGACGTTGCTCGACATCGGTTGCGGTTGGGGTGGAGCGCTGCAACGAGCGATCGAGAAATTCGATGTCAACATCATCGGAATCACGCTCAGCCGCAACCAGTTTGAATACAGCAAGGCCAAGCTTGGCGGGTTGCCGACCCGGCGCAACGTCGAGGTGCGGTTGCAGGGCTGGGAGGAGTTCGACGACAAGGTCGACCGTATCGTCACCATCGGCGCCTTCGAAGCCTTCAAGTCGGAACGGTGGGCCGCCTTTTTCGGCCACACCCACGACGTCCTTCCCGACGACGGCAGAATGCTCTTGCACACGATTTTGGCGCACACCCAAAAACAGCTGCATGAGCGCGGCGTCTCGCTGACGATGGGCGACGTGCGATTCATGCGATTCATCGGCGCGGAAATTTTCCCGGGCGGGCAGTTGCCAGCGCAGGAAGACATTTTTAAGTTTGCGCAGGCAGCCGGCTTTTCGGTCGAAAGAGTGCAATTGCTGCGCGAGCATTACGAGCGGACGCTGAACATGTGGGCGGCAAATCTTGACGCCAATAAAGAAAAAGCCGTCGCGATCCAATCCGAAGAGGTCTACGACCGCTACATGAGGTACCTGACCGGTTGCGCGGACCTGTTCCGCGAGGGCTATACCGACGTCGCCCAGTTCACCTTGGAGAAGTGAGCTACTTGACGAGCGTGAACTGCCCCACATTGGTGACGCCTTTGCGGAAGAAATTCTCGCACCCGGTCAGATAGTGCATATAGCGGTCGTAGACCTCCTGCGACTGGATCGCGATGGCCATCTCCCTGTTGGCCTCGAGCGCGGTGGCCCAGGTGTCGAGGGTGCGCGCGTAGTGCAGCTGCAACGAATGCACCCGAGCCACGTTGAAGCCCGCCGCGGTCGCGTGGTGTTCGACCGACGGAATCGTCGGCAACCATCCCCCAGGGAAGATCTCGGACAAGATGAACTGACTGAAGTGGACGATTTCGTGCGTCAACCTCATGCCGCGCGCCCGGGCTTCCTTGAAGGTGGGACGGGCAATCGTGTGCAGCAGCATCACCCCGTCTGCGGGCAGCACCTGGTACGCCATTTCGAAGAAGCGGGTATAGCGCTGGCGTCCGAAGTGCTCGAAGGCGCCGATGGTGACGATACGGTCGACCTTGTCGTCGAACTCCTCCCAGCCCTGCAACCGCACCTCGACGTTGCGCCGGGTCGGCAACCCGCCAAGCTTGGCCTTGCTGTATTCAAACTGGTTGCGGCTGAGCGTGATTCCGATGATGTTGACATCGAATTTCTCGATCGCTCGTTGCAGCGCTCCACCCCAACCGCAACCGATGTCGAGCAACGTCATGCCGGGTTCGAGGTTCAGCTTGCCCAGCGCCAGGTCGAACTTTGCGTTCTGGGCCTCTTCGAGCGTCATGTCGTCGCGCTCGAAGTACGCGCAGCTGTAGGCCATGGTCGGGTCTAGGAATAACGAGAAGAATTCGTCCGAGATGTCGTAGATGGATTGCGACTCTTCGTAATACGGCTTCAATTCAGCCATGCGATTCGGATGCCTCTCGTCGGTTGTCGCGAGAATGCTACCCGATCGACACAATGGCATCGCGACGACCCAATCACCGGCCGCCTCAGTAGGTATAGAAGCCTTGCCCGGATTTCTTGC
>NZ_LZMB01000216.1 GCF_001673555.1 Mycobacterium sp. 1165178.9
GCGAACGCCGCGGCGGGATGTTCGCTGTAATACGACTCGACGTCGTGGTTGATCAATTGCTCGATGTCCGTGGGTGTCCGCACAATGCATCGCAATGTCGGTGGTGCTGGGACTGCCGATCCCCCTGGTGCTGTTGGAGAATGCCGCCAACCTGGGCATCACTGCCGGCCTGATGTTTCCTGCCGGCAAGGGCGCCTTGCTGCTGGGTCTGCTTGCCCCGCACGGGCTGCTGGAACTCACGGCGGTATTCCTTTCGGGCGCAACGGGAATGCGGCTCGGATGGTCGGTGATCTCGCCTGGCGACCGGCCTCGCGGCCAGGTGCTCGCCGAACAGGGCCGCGCCGTCGTCTCCGTCGCCGTGGGACTGGTTGCGGTGCTTTTGGTCTCGGGTTTGATCGAAGCACTGGTGACGCCGTCCCCACTGCCGACATTTGTGCGGGTCGGCATCGGCGTCGTCGCCGAGCTGGCGTTCTTGTCCTACATCGTCTACTTCGGCCGCCGCGCCGTGAAGGCCGGCGAAAGCGGCGATATGGCAGAGTCGCCCGACTTCGTTCCGACTCGCTGAGGACCGTCGTCGGCGGCCTGAAGCCGCCCGGTGGACGGCCCTCTACAGCCGCCCGGTCGCCTTCATCGCCAGGTAGTGATCGGCGAGGGCGGGCGCCAGTTCGGCGGGCGGGGCGTCGACGACTTCCACCCCGCCGCGGCGCAGCCGGGCGGCGATCGCGCCGCGGTCATTGCGGGAGCGTTCGGCGGCCGCCGCGTCGTACACCGCCGCAGCATCCGCACGCCCCCCGGCCAGCTGGTCGACACGCGGGTCGGAGACCGCGGCCACCAGCAGGTGATGCTTGGCCGACAGCTGCGGCAACACAGGCAACAGGCCCTCTTCGAGGGCGGCCGCATTGAGGTCGGTCAGCAGCACCACCAGAGACCGACGGCGGGCGCGCGATGCAATGGTGGAAACCATTGCCCGCCAGTCTGATTCGACAAGCGTCGGTTGCAGGGGCGCCATAGCGTCGACCAGCTGGGCGAGCAGCTCGGTGCGAGAGGCGCCGAACACACCGGCGCGGCTCACCTGGTCGTGAGCCAGGAAGTCGACATGGTCCCCTGCGCGCGATGCCAGCGCCGCCAACAGCAGTGCGGCGTCCATCGACCAGTCCAGTCGCGGCCAGCCCGCGGGATCGGACGCGGTCGGATCGACGCCGACCCGCCCCGCAGCCGTGCGCCCCGTGTCGAGCACGATCACCACCCGCCGGTCGCGTTCGGGCCGCCAGGTGCGCACCACCACATCGGCGCGACGGGCGGTGGCGCGCCAGTCGATCGAGCGCACGTCGTCACCGACGACATATTCTCGCAGCGAGTCGAATTCGGTTCCCTGACCGCGTACCAGCGTGGGCAGTAGGCCGTCGATCTCCCGTAGCTTGGCGAGCCGCGACGGCAGGTGCTTGCGAGCCAGAAACGGGGGCAGCACCCGCAGCTGCCCCGGCACCGGCCGCGAACTCTGCCGCCCCGCCAGCCCCAGCGGACCGATGGATCGGGCGGTCACCACCGTCGCTCGCTGGTCGCCGCGGCGAACCGGTTGAAGCTGGGTCTGGACGTGCTCGTCGTGCCCGGCCGGGAGGTCGATTGGGTGGATGCGCGGTTGCGCCTGGGCGCTGGGCGGCCAGGCGTCGCGGATCTGGCCGCGGAACCGGCGCAGACCGTCGTTATGGATCAGCAGCCCGCACTCCACCTGCTGCCCGAGCCGGGCCGAGCGGTCCGGGGAACGCGCGTAGCGCAACTCGGCGGGGCTGGCCGCCAGTACCACGTCGACGGCCACCACGATCGCCAGCGCTATCAGCAGGAGCACGAAAGTCATTGCCGGCCAGCCAGACAGCGCAATAGGCAGGACGCAGATCAGTGCGACCAGCCCGGTGCGTCCGGTCAGGACCACTAGCGGGGCACCGGAACCGACGCCAGGATCCCCTCGAGCACACCGTCGGGTGTGGCCCCCTCGAGTTCGGCCTCGGGCCGCAACATCACCCGGTGCCGCAGCGTCGGGCGGGCCATCGCCTTCACGTCGTCGGGGGTGACGTAGTTGCGCCCGGACAACCAGGACCAGGAACGCGCCGTCGCCAGTAGGGCGGTCGCGCCACGGGGCGAGACGCCGAGTTGCAGAGCGGGGGAGGAGCGGGTGGCCCCGACGATGTCGACGATGTAACCCAGCACCTCGTCGGCAACCAGCACGTTTCGCACGGCGTCGCGACCGGCCGCCAGGTCGGCGGGCCCGGCAACCGGTTTGATCGCCGACAGATCGCGCGGGTCGAAGCCCTGCGCGTGCCGATGCAGGATGGCGATTTCGGCGTCCCGGGGCGGGAGCGTCACATTCAGTTTGAGCAGAAAGCGGTCCAGCTGGGCCTCGGGCAACTGGTAGGTGCCCTCGTATTCCACCGGGTTCTGGGTCGCGGCCACGATGAAGGGGTCGGGCAGCGGCTGCGGTTCTCCATCGACGCTGACCTGACGCTCTTCCATCGCCTCGAGCAGCGCGGCCTGGGTCTTGGGCGGGGTCCGGTTGATCTCGTCGGCCAGCAGCAGGTTGGTGAACACCGGACCGGGCCGGAACACGAACGCGGCGGTGCGCGCGTCGTACACCAGCGAACCCGTCACGTCGCCGGGCATCAGGTCAGGGGTGAACTGCACCCGCTTGAACTCCAGCTGCAGCGCTGCGGACAGCGACCGGACCAGTAGCGTCTTCGCCACTCCCGGAACACCTTCCAACAACACGTGGCCGCGGCACAGCAGCGCGATCACCAGGCCGCTGACCACGCCCTCCTGTCCGACGACAGCCTTGGCCAGCTCGCCGCGCAACGCCAGCAGCGCCTCGCGCGCCGATTCAGCGGTGGGGGATTGGGCGGTAGTGGGTTGTGTCACGGGCGTGCGACCTGCCTTTCGATGTCGTCGAGCGCACGGGCAAGTTGTAACAGGTCGTTGTCGGTCGTCGGGGGCGGACCGAACAGTTGGTAGGAGACGAACGCCGGATCGGATCCGATGCGCCCGGCCGCGGTGGTCACCACCGCCGACGGCGAAGCGCCCGCACCCAGGCCGAGCCGAGGCAGCAGCCGCGCCAGGGTGGCGGCGCGCAATGCGGCGGCCGCGCGATCACGTGCCCGTCGGGACCGATACAGCCGCCCCCGGCCCTCGACGGTCTCCGACGCGCGCACCACCACCGGTAACTCCTCGGCCACCAGCGGTCCGGGCCGGCGGGCCTTCCACACGGCGACCAGCAGCACCACCAGCGCCAGTTGTCCGACGAGCCAGAACACTTTGGGCGGAAGTAGCTGTAAAAGCGTTGACTTGGGCGAGGATTCACCCTCGACGGCGTGCGGTGCGTACCAGACGAGCCGGGGCCGGTCGCCCGCGAGGTTCATCGCCAGCGCGGCGTTGCCCGCTTGCAGCAGGCTACCGTTGGTCATGAAGTCGGTGTTGCCGACGGCTGTGATGGTGCGCCCGTCGCTGCGGAAGCGGATCAGCGCGCCGTCATAGCAGCGGGTCATCTCGCGACCGTCTTCAGACTCGTAGGTGTTGCTCACCCCGAACCGGACCGCCCCGGAGCGAACAGCCTCGCGCAGTGTGCAATTCGGGTCGAGGTCGAAAGCTTTGACGTGCGCGACCCGCACACCGGGCAGCAGCGCCTCGCGGGCCCGCGCCGTCGGTTCCACCAGCAGCAGGTCCGAATGGACGTTGTCCAGCCGATCTAGGAGCGCATCGGTGAGGTACTGGCTCTGGGCCACCAGGATCAGCGCGTCCGGGCGTGCCGCAGTTTCGACGTCGGCGATGTTATGGGCCACGACGACGTCGACTCCGGCGCCGCGCAGCAACTCCACCAGGGCGTGCGCACCGTCGGAGCTGGTCGACGCCGGGTCCATGCGGGGGCCGGGTCGCGGCGCGTTCAGATACGCGTCGACGCCGGCGATGACGGCGAGCACCAGCAGCGTGACGAGCACCCAGCGCCAGGCACGCCAGCGCCGCGGCGTGGCTTCGGGACCGGCGCCGGTGATCGTCGCCATCACCGCACCTGCGCCCACGACTCGGTCGCGGCGAGCTGGCCGGGCGCGAGCGGACCGCCCTGCCATCGGGTCAGCAGATGGTCGTCCAGGTCGGCGACCATCTGGTAGGCGGCCTGGGTTCCGGGCTGTTCGCCGTAGGTGACATCATTGAAAGCCATTGCCGCACCCCTCAATTCGCTGACCAGGTGCGGGAAGGCCGCACCTGCATCGCGAGCGAGCTCGTTGGCCGTCCGGCCGGGGGCGGGTGTGAGCACTCCGGTTTCTTCGAGCTGGCGGGCGACGGCGCGCAGCCGGTGACGAATCGCGGCAGCCCAATTGCCCTCGGCCGCGAAGTTTTCGGCGGTCGCGCGATGCTGAGCGGCCGTCAGTTGCGCGGCTTCGAACAGCGCGTGGTCACCGCCGCGGCGGGTGCGCATGGTGCGTCGCAGCATAGAGATGCCGACGATCACTGCGATGGCGAGCAGGGTGAAAAGCACTGTCGCGGTGAGCCATCCGCCCGGGACCGTGGAGATCTTCTGCAACAGGCGGTAAATCAGGTCGGAAACCCAGTTGATGAAATGTTCCCCGGGGGAACCCTTCGAATAGGTCGGTTTGTTGAGCTCGTCCTGCGCGGCGCGGTGTGCGGCATCGCGGTCGATGTCGATGGAAGGCATCCTCAGCTAGTCCTCGCCCGGCCTTATAGGGGCCGTGTCAGCCAGAGGTTGTCGGTGGATGCGGCCGCGTAGGGCCCCTGGGCGGCCCCGCTTTGCAGCACCAGGTCGAAAGCCTCGGCGCGCATCCGGCGGTCGGTGTACAGCAGAACGATGACGCCCGCGTTGAACGGTGCGGTGATGATCTCGCCGATCGCCGCCCCCACCGAGAGAATCGCCGTGCTGACCACGAACGCCGTGGCGGACGAGCTGATTTGGACGAACTGACCGGCGATGCTGAACGGCACCGCGACGGCGTTGGCGACGACGGATGTCACCAGTAACGCGAGCACCCGGATTCCCAGCACCCGCCAGAAGCCGTTGCGTACCAGCTTGAACGAGCGGGCGATCGCGTCCATGACCGGCAGTCGCTCCAGCACGATCAGCACCGGGGCGAACAGCACCACCGTGTACAGGTAAACCAGCAACGCGACGACGGCCAGCACCAGCGGGATGCCCAACACCACGGCGGCCGCGGCGCTGCCGATCGCCGCAAGCACGCCGATGATCACCGCGACCAACCCGGCGAGGGCCGCCACCGCGACGGCTTCCAGCAGGGCCAGGCCGAGCAGGGCCAGCAGGCGCCCGCGGATCTTGACCCAGGTTTCGCCGATGGTGATGGGTGACCCGAATACCGCCCGCCCGATGATGACGGTGAGCATCCCGGACAGCAGCATGCCGCCCAGCCAGCTGACCAGAAGGCCGCCGATCAATGACGCGGACCAGGCACCCAGGACCCCCGAGCTCAGTTCGCCGGGTCGGTCGCTGGGGAATCTGTCGGCCGCGGCCAGCGGTCCGAAGAACGCGACCTTGGTGATGATCTGCATGATCACCACGACGATGGCGGTCAGGCCGAGCGTCGCTTTCGGGTTCGCCCGGACGTAGCCGACCGCGCCGTTGAAGATGTCGCCCAAGGTCAGCGGCCGCAGCGGGATGATCCCTGGCTTGACGGCTCCGTAACCACCGAAGTGCGGCGGCGATCCGTAGCCCGGCGCAGGCCCGTACCCGGATGGCGGTCGGTAGCCCGGAGGTGGTCCGTAGCCCGCAGGCGGTCCGTAGCCGGACGGGGGCTGGTAGCCAGGCGGGGGCTGGAAGCCAGGCGGCGGACCGTATGCAGGTGGTGGGCCGTATGCCGGGGGCGGGCCATAAGCTGCCGGTGGACCGTATTCAGGTTGTGGGCCATATGCCGGCGGCGGACCAGCCGGATAACCAGGTGGCGGCGCGCTCACCGAACCCCGCGGCCTTTGCAGCCGGGCGCGTCGTACGTCATGGGCTCCATCCTGTCGGCGGCCGGGGCATTTCACAACGTTGACCCCCCACCCGGCGCGTAGCGTCTCACACATGGCGGAACTCAAATCGCGGATCCGAACGGACCTGACCGCGGCAATGAAATCCCAGGACAAGTTGCGAACGGCCACCCTGCGCATGCTGTTGGCTGCGATCCAGACCGAGGAAGTCTCCGGTAAGGAGGCCAAAGATCTGACTGACGAGGACGTCATCAAGGTGCTGGCCAGGGAGTCCCGCAAGCGGAGCGAAGCCGCGGAGATCTACACCCAGAACGGGCGCGGGGAGCTCGCCGCCAACGAGCACGCCGAGGGACGCATCATCGATGAATACCTGCCCACCCCGCTCACCGAGGCCGAGGTGGCCGATGTTGCCGACACCGCGATCGCGCAGGTCGCCGAGGAAATCGGCGAGCGGCCGGGGACGAAACAGATGGGCATGGTGATGAAGGCCGCGACCGCGATCGCCGCCGGCAAGGCTGACGGCGCCCGGCTCTCGGCCGCCGTCAAAGAGCGACTGTAGCCCGGGTCAGCCGCCCGGAACGGCCCGGCGCCCGGCTCGCCGAGCGAAACACGTTGCATCGCAACACCAGACGGTCCGCCGTGATCGTGTGGCACTACGCGCCGTTTGCGTTCGCAGTAGTCGGGTACCCCGTGACGCATGACTAATTTTGGCTACACTTTGATGACCGAGCAGAGTGGACCCAAAGACCTTGTCCAGTATGCGGTTTCGGCCGAAGAGCGGGGCTTCGACTTTCACGTGTGCAGCGACCACTTCTCGCCGTGGCTCACGTCTCAAGGACACGCTCCGAACGCCTGGGCGGTGCTGGGCGCGGTGGCGCAGGCCACCGAGCGGGTCGACCTATACACCTACGTGACATGCCCGACGATGCGGTATCACCCGGCGATCGTCGCCCAGCAGGCGGCCACCGTGCAGATCCTGTCCGACGGCCGGTTCACCCTGGGCCTGGGCAGCGGTGAAAACTTGAACGAACACGTCGTCGGCAAGGGCTGGCCGGCCGTGTCGCGCCGGCAAGACATGTTGCGTGAGGCCATCAAAATCATCCGGGAGCTGTTCGGCGGCCAATTGGTCGACTTCACCGGCGATTACTTCCAGGTCGATTCGGCGCGCTTGTGGGACGTGCCCGACGTTCCGGTGGGCATCGGGGTGGCGATCGGGGGGACCAGAGCGGTCGACAAATTCGCCAAGCTGGCCGACCACCTGATCGCAGTCGAACCCAAAAAGGACCTGGTCGACGCCTGGCACGGCGCCCGGCAAGCGGCCAATCTCGCCGGCGGTGGTCGGGTCGTCGGGCAGATACCGGTGTCTTGGGATCCCGACCGAGACGCCGCCGTCAAGCGTGCGCACGACCAGTTCCGCTGGTTTGCCGGCGGCTGGAAGGTCAACGCCGACCTGCCGACGCCGGCTGGCTTCGCCGGAGCGACTCAGTTCGTGCGACCCGAAGACGTCGCCGAGACGATCCCCTGCGGTCCTGACCTCGATGCCATCGTCGAGAGCGTCCGGCCCTACTGGGAAGCCGGCTTCACCGACATCGCGCTCGTGCAGATCGGCGGAGACACCCAGGAAAGGTTCCTCGCCGAAGCCGCTGAGCCATTGCTCGCGGCTCTGCGCGACGCAGCAAACTGATCGCAGGTTTGACCGCTTTTCGCCCGGGTATCCGGGTCGCAGTCGTGCGCAGCCAACCAACGCGCGTCGGGCGTCGGTAGAGCTGGGACGTGAACGGACGTCCCGGCGCGCGTTGGTTTCTGAGAAATTGCTGCCGAAACAGCCGGTTAGCAGGTATGCGCATTCCTGCCAAGCAGGGGGAGGAAACGATGAGCGATGGCAACGGTGGCACCACAACCACGCTGGTAAGGACGCTCAGCGGCGCCAGTTTCGGGCTGGGTGTGAGCGAACTGGTAGCCCCCGGCAAGGTCGCCGCAATGGCGGGCGTGGACGACACCAGACGATCGAGGCGGGTCATCCGCGCACTCGGAGTGCGCGAATGCGGCCACGGCGCGGCGCTGCTGGGCGGTCCCCCCAAGCTGGTGTGGACCCGGGTCGCCGGCGACGTCCTGGACATGGCGCTACTGATCGCGGGTGTCGTCGCCCGCGGGCCCGGGCGCCGGCGCCAGGGGGCCATCTCGACCGTTCTGCTTTCCGGAGTCGCCGGACTCGACCTATATACGGCGTTGCGAACCACCGGCAATGGGGCGCGACGTGGCACTTCGCAGTTACGGGCTCTTTGAGCCGATGGGAATCTGCTATCGCAGAAAGGGATACGACCATGTCAAATGAATTGCAGGGCAAGAAAATTGCGATACTCGCGGCCGACGGCGTGGAGAAGGTGGAGCTCGAACAGCCACGTGCGGCGCTGCAGGAAGCGGGTGCACAAGTGCAGTTGCTGTCGCTGAAGGACGGCGAAATCCAGGCGCGCAACCACGATCTCGAACCAGCCGGAACCTTTACCGTCGACCGATTGGTATCCGAGTCCTCGGTGGACGATTACGACGGCCTGGTGCTTCCGGGCGGCACGGTGAATCCGGACAAGCTACGCATGGACAGCTCCGCCGTATCCTTCGTCCGCGACTTCGTCGGGTCGGGCAAGCCGGTGGCGGCCATCTGTCATGGCCCGTGGACGCTGGCCGAAGCCGGTGTGGCAGTGGGCCGGACGCTGACGTCGTACCCCAGTATTCGCACCGATCTGCGCAACGCCGGCGCCCACGTCATCGACGAGGAGGTGGTCGTTGACGGCAATCTGATCACCAGCCGATCGCCATCGGATCTCCCGGCGTTCTGCGCGGCCATTCTCAAGCAGTTCACCCATGCGGCGGCGGGTTGACCCAAGACTTTCCGGGTCGTTCGTTTGAATGCGCCGGTTTGCGGGCATTATCCCGCCAAGCCGTGATCAGCGGCAAGTCTTATTGGGTTCTCGAAAGGCCAACAGTGACAATCACGTATCCCGAGCCCGCTGTGTCATCCGTTCCCAACGTCTATCAGCCGCAAGAAGACTCTCGATTGCTGGTGGACGTGATGCATGACACCGGCCTGATCCCGGGACGGCGGGTCCTCGATCTGTGCACCGGCAGTGGTTTCGTCGCGATCGCCGCTGCCGCCATGGGATGCGCCGGCGCGACGGCCTTCGACATTTGCCCGCAGGCGGTGCGCTGCGCAAGGGAAAACGCGGCGGCTGCCGGTGTGGAGGTGGACGTCCGCGAAGGATCGTGGATCGCGGCAGTTGATTGCGCGCCGTTCGATGTCGTCGTGTCGAATCCGCCCTACGTTCCCACGCCGCCCGGTGCCGAAATGGAAGAGATCTGCCCGGCTGCCGGACCGTCGTGGGCGTGGAACGCCGGGGTGGACGGCCGGATGATCCTCGACCCGCTATGCGAGTCGGCGCCAAAACTCTTGCGCGACGGTGGATCCCTGCTGCTGGTGCATTCGGCGCTCGCCGGTGTCCAGCAGTCGCTGGATTCGCTCAAGTGGGCCGGGATGGACGCGAAAGTGTTCGCCTCCAAATGGATACCGTTCGGGCCGGTGATGTCGTCTCGGGCTAAGTGGCTTGAGGAGGTCGGCCTGATACCTCGCGGACGTCGGGAAGAGGAACTGATCGTGATCCGCGCGGAAAAGCGATGACCGCGACTCGGGTGCAGGTGGTGCCCAACGGGCCCGTGCTGGTGTCGGGTCCGGTGCGGATCGAGATGCCCAATGGCGAGGTCGTCGAGTCCGATCGGTTCATGGTGGCGATCTGCACCTGCCGCCGCAGCGACCGCTACCCGCTCTGCGACACCAGTCACCGCCGGTGCCGGCGCCTCAAGACGTCGGCACGCTCATCGGGTCCAGCGGCCGCCGCAACGACGTCTGATTCTGCTCCCACGACGCCATAATTCGTTGCGCCAAGCGGTCTTCGACCGCGGCGTGGGCACGGATGCCGAAGATGACATCGTGTTCGAGTCGCGGATCCTGGGCCACGAGATCGCCCACGACATCGTTGCGCACGACATGTTCGTGCACCGCATCCGCCTCGACATGCTCGCTGTAGAACTCGATGCACGCCGCCGGTGCCCGCAGCCGCCGCAGGGCCTTCACCATGCGTTGCGATCCCGGCGGTGAGGTGATCTCTGTCGAGGCGAAGTGCCCGATCGCGGCGCCCCGCAACGAGCGGTGCAGACCGAACATCGACATGAGGTTGACCACCGCCAAGGCTTCGGCCGGCACCGCGTCGACGTAACCCCAATACGTCGCATCCAGACCGGCCGCCGCGAGTAGATCGGCGAACAGCTGCTGATGCAGTCGCGAGCCCCGTCCTGCGCCGTATTCATCGAATTCGATTGCCACAAATGCCGCTTTGGCCACACCCGTCAGGCGCGGAATGGCGAAGGCGTGCGGATCGCCCTCTTTGAGGTGGTACAGGGAGCGGTGCACGAAGTACTCGCACATCTGCTGCCAAGTTCCGGTGTCGCGTAGGTAATACGACGGACCGGTGCCCTCGGCCGGCTCGACGGTGAGCGCCTCCATCTCGGCCGCCGCGGTCTGATCCGGATCGATGTGTCCGACGTCGCGGCGCACCCCGGCTAAAAACACCCGTTCCAATTCGGCGCGTAAAGCCAGCAGCGTGGGATTCCACTCCCATGCGGGGTCGACACCGACAAGCCCGCGGTAGTGCAGCTCGTAGCACATGGACAGCGCCAGTTGCAGATCCAGACCGTACGGATCGGAATCTCGCACAGAGGACCCGACACGCGCCAGGTGGTCGACCGATGGTGGACCCGCCAGCGCGCAACGTACGGCTGTCGACAGCGGCCCGTGCGCCGCGGGCAGGACGGGTTCGGTCATGGTCGATGCGTGGGTCACGCCGATGTCTACCCGCTGTACCGGCCGGGCAAACGGCCGGGCGGCAGCTTCCACCGTTTCGATCCGCCTCAGACCGCCGCCGCCGGCAGGCGGAACGTGATGTCGGCGGTGGTGCCGGTGGCGGTGGTGTCGAGCTCCATCGAGTCGCTGAGCACCCGCATCAGCGGCAAGCCGCGTCCGCCGTTGCCCGGGATGGGGGCCGGCGTCTTCCACGATCCGTAATCGGTGATCCGGGTGCGCACTTCGCCGTCCGCAAGGCTGACCTCGAGCAGCATCGCCCCGGCGGCGAATCCACGGTAAGCGTGTTCGACACAATTGGTGCACGCCTCGTTGACGACGAGCACGATGTCGGCGGCCTGGTCTTCCATTACGCCACGAGCGTGCAGCCAGTCTGCCAGCCGGTGCCGGATGAGCACCAATTGGTCTGCGGTGGCGTCACTTTCGATGCGCAGCGGTGTCTGCTGGTGCCGGTAGATGACCATCGCAACGTCGTCGTCATACCCCGCGGCCGGCGCCAGCGCGCGAAGCACCTCGTCGGCGACCGTGTCCAGCGGCGACGTCATGGTTTGGGCCAGAACATCTGCCGCACGGGCGATTCCGTCGTCAATCGACTCATGCTTGCGTTCGACGAGCCCGTCGGTGAACAGCAGCAGTGTCGAGCCGGGCGGCAGCACGTGGGTGGCTTGCGGGCGCGGTTCATTTCGGCGGACCGCGAGCGGCACCGATGCGGCCTCGGTCAAAAGCGTCGTCCTACCGGGCTCCGGGCCGACCAGCACGGCCGGCATGTGGCCTGCGTTGCTGTACTGCAGCGCCCCGGTTTCGGTGTCCAGAATCGCCAGGAAGACCGTGGTGCAGTACGCGTTCGGGATGAGCGATGCCGCCGAGTCGAGTTGGTCGAGCAGCACCGCGGGTTCGGCGCGGTTGATCAGCAGCGCCCGCGCGGAGCTCCGTAGCTGGCCCATGATCGCGGCCGCCGGCAGGCCGCGGCCCACGCAGTCTCCGACAACGATGCCGATGTGGTGCTCACCGATCGGCAGCACGTCATACCAGTCGCCGCCAATCTCCAAGGGCGGCACCGCGGGTTCGTACCGAACGGTGAACCCGGGCGGCGGCTGAACCGGCGGCAGCATGGCACGCTGCAAGGTCAGCGATGTCTCACGCGCGCTCTCGAACTGACGCACGTGCTGCATGGCCAGACTCAGGTGCCCGATCAGCACGGTGACCAGCAGCCGATCCTCCCCGCTGACCCAGCGAGGGGTGCGTAGCTCGAGCCACAACGCCAGGTCCCCGGTACCGGAGAGCACCGCCACGATTCCCTGGGCCTTGCCGGGATTGTCCGGAGCCTCAATCGTTTTCGCCGTCAGCGGCAGTTGGTGACGCGCATCTTGGAAGGTATGACGAAGCCACGGATCCAGCTTGCGCCACGACGAGACGGCGGGCTCACCGGCCGCCTGCACCGTCGGGTCGCCATCGCCGCTGGGCCACGAGACCGCGATCACCCGTTGCACATCGATTGCTGTGCTGCACTCGTCAAGGGTGATCGACAGCAGCTCGTCCACACTCTTGGCCACCGCCACGGCGGTGGCCAATCGCAGCACCGCAGTCTCCCGGGCCGCGAAGGCACGCTCGGCGGTGACGTCCCGGATCGTTCCGACATAGACGTCCCGATCGCTGCCGGCTTCCTTGACCGCGTTGATGCTCACCTTGACCCACGCCAGGTGGCCGTCGGCATGGCGAATGGGCGTCTCGTAGTCGGCCCTGCCCTGGGTCATGACCCGCGTCGTCTGTTCCGCCGCCGTCGTCGTGTCGACCAGCCAGGGGTGCGGCCACTTGTACGGTAAGCCCTCGTTGGGATACCCGAGGATCTCGATGAAGGCATTGTTCATCTCCACCACGGAGCCCTCGTGATCGGCGACGAAGAAGCCTTCCTGTAGCGAATTGACCAGCGCGGTACGGAATTTGTCGCGGTCGGCCAGGTCTTCGGCGCGCGCCCGTTGCTCGGCATAGCGTCTGTTGCCGTCGATGAAGCCGCGCGTTGCGACGTCGAGTGGAACCAGCAGCTGCAAGAGGAACTCCAGTGCGATCGGCGCATCCATGCGCACGTCCTGCGAGATTTCGAAGACCAGCCGGACATGCTGTTCGACGAGATCGAGAAGGCTTATTTGTTCCTGCAAAGCCCTGCGCCCGAGCTCATTGCCGACCGACAGGGTGGCCTCGTCTCGTGAGCTGAGGTAGGCACGCAGCGCGGCCTCGTACTGATCGTGAAAGTCGTTGTCGCCGCTCAAGTCGTCGCTCCCCTATGACGTGCCGCCAACACCATCGCATCGTCGGTCTCCTTTGCGTCCTTGCCGAGGAGTCCTTCAGCTATCGCGACAGCGGCGGCCGAGAAGTCGATGTGGTCCAGGTAATCTTCGGCGATGCCGTCGGTGCTCATCAGGAGCAGATCGCCGGGGCGGATGGAAACCACCTGTGCCGGTATGGTTTCCGGTATGCGGTAGCCGACTATACCTCCGCTGAGCCGTGCACTGGACCGCACCTGGATCCCGGTCGGTGCCTTGACAATCAGTTCGGCGGTGACATTACCGATGCCGGTCCAGGTGACGGTGTTGGCGGCAAAATCCACCCGCGCCAACGTCATTGCGACTCCCCGGGTATCGACCAACACACGGTGACAGAGCT
>NZ_LZMB01000217.1 GCF_001673555.1 Mycobacterium sp. 1165178.9
GGCCCTGGGCCCACAGCCCGGACACCTTGTTGGAGTAGACGATCGACACGATCCCGAACGGCAGGCAGCACAGCACCGTGCACAGGATCGCCCAGACCAGATAGTTATCGGGCTCCTGCAATCCC
This sequence comes from Mycobacterium sp. 1165178.9, assembly GCF_001673555.1. Lineage (GTDB taxonomy): Bacteria > Actinomycetota > Actinomycetes > Mycobacteriales > Mycobacteriaceae > Mycobacterium. Next base: position 126 of record NZ_LZMB01000217.1, read on the forward strand.
GGTTGTTGCGCGGGCCATCCCGCCGCCGGTGGTTGGCCCTGCCATCCCGGGGGGTGCTGAGCTTGCCAGCCGGCGGGCTGCTGGCCCTGCCATTCCGGTTGTTGGCCTTGCCATTCCGGTTGCTGCCCAGGTCCTGGCGAACCTCCGGGCGGCACGGGAGGATAACTCATGGCGGCTGCCTTTCCCTCTAATTCCCTCGGCTGGCGAACAGCTTTACTTCCATAACGGTTTGCCCGCCGGAGAAGTCAGGTAAATATACTCCCAAATTTCGTTCTCGGGCCGAAAGATTGGCGGGTCGATTCAGATCCCACCGCGCGTCACCAGTTGCCGGGCGATCACATTTCGCTGGATCTCGTTGGTGCCTTCACCGACGATCATCAACGGTGCGTCCCGGAAGTAGCGTTCGACGTCGTATTCGGTGGAATAGCCGTAGCCGCCGTGGATTCGCACCGCGTTCAGCGCGATTTCCATGGCTACCTCCGAGGCGAACAATTTCGCCATCCCGGCTTCCATGTCGCAGCGTTCGCCGCTGTCGTACCGCTCGGCGGCATACCGGGTGAGCTGGCGGGCCGCGGTGAGTTTGGTCGCCATGTCGGCCAGGTAGTTACCGATCGACTGGTGCTGCCAGATGGGCTGGCCGAAACTCTCGCGCTGCTGGGCGTAGGCCAGCGCGTCCTCGAGCGCCGCGGTGGCTACCCCCAGGGCACGCGAGGCCACCTGGATGCGCCCTGTCTCGAGCCCCGTCATCATCTGCGAAAAGCCTTCGCCCGCAACGCCTCCCAGCAGCGCCGTCCGAGGTGCCCGGAAGTTGTCGAACGATAGTTCGCAGGATTCGACGCCCTTGTAACCCAGCTTGGGCAGGTCCCGCGACACCGTCAGGCCCGGCCCGTGCTCGACGAGCGCGATCGAGATGCCCTTGTGGCGCGGCCTGGCATCCGGGTCGGTCTTGCACAGCAGGGCGATCAGAGCGGAACGGCGCGCGTTGCTGATCCAGGTCTTGGATCCGTTGATCACGAGGTCGTCGGCGTCGGGCAGCGCGGTGGTCGTCATATTCTGCAGATCCGAGCCGCCGCCGGGCTCGGTTAGCGCCATGGTGGCGCGCACCTCTCCGCTTGCCATCCGCGGCAGGTAGGTCCGCTTCTGGTCCTCGGTGCCGAACAGCGTGAGCAGTTTGGCGACAACGGTGTGCCCGCCCATCGCCCCGGCCAGGCTCATCCAGCCGCGCGCCAGTTCCTCGGTGACGCGCACGTAGCACGGCATGGACACCGGCGACCCGCCGTATTCCTCCGGAACGGCCAGACCGTAGATGCCGATCCGCTTCATCTGTTCGATCCACGCCTCGGGGTAGGTGTTGGCGTGCTCGACCTCGCGAATGCTCGGTTTGACGTCGCGGTCGATGAATGCCCGCACCGTGGCGACCAGCATCTCTTCTTCGTCGTTCACCTGTGATCACGCTCCCCGATTTGCGCCGACCGTCGACTTGATGGGCAACAGCGTGCGAATCGGCACCAGTACGTCGACGTTGGGGTCTGATCCGAAGTTGACCCTCGATTCCACAGCCTGCCAGCATGGGGCGTTGTGACGAGTGACGGGTACGCGGGGATTCGAGACGGGGGGCCCTACTTCGACGACCTCTCGGTGGGGCAGGTGTTCGACTGGGCGCCGTCGATGACGTTGTCGTCGGGGTTGGCCGGCGCTCACCAGGCAATCGTGGGTGACCGGTTGCGCCTGGCGCTGGACGCCGATCTGTGCGGAGCGGTGACGGGCCTGCCGGCGCCGCTGGCCCATCCGGGGCTGGTGTGCGACGTGGCTATCGGGCAATCGACGTTGGTGACCCAGCGGGTCAAAGCCAATCTGTTCTATCGCGGCCTGGTGTTCCACCGGTTTCCGGTGATCGGCGATTCCCTCTACACCCGCACCGAAGTGGTTGGGCTGCGCGCGAATTCGCCCAAGCCGGGCCGGGCGCCGACCGGGCTGGTCGCGCTGCGGATGATCACGATCGACCAGGCCGATCAGCTGGTGCTCGACTTCTACCGGTGCGGCATGCTGCCCGCCGGCCCGGATTGGCAGCCCGACCAAAATGGGCCAGTGCCGGACGACGACCTGTCCGCCGTCGGCGCCGACGTGCCCGGCCCGGCCCACGATCCGACCGCGCAGTGGGACGGTGAGGTGTTCCGCGAAAAGGTGCCCGGCCCGCACTTCGATGCCGGCCTGGCGGGTTCGGTGTTGCACAGCACCGCCGACGTGGTCAGTAGCGCAGCCGAACTCGCCCGCCTGACATTGAATATCGCTGCCACGCATCATGATTCGCGCATCGGCGGGCGCCGGCTGGTGTACGGCGGACATACCATCGGGCTGGCGTTCGCGCAGGCGAGCAGGTTGCTGCCCAACCTGGTCACCGTCCTGAACTGGCAGTCCTGCGACCACACCGGACCCGTGCACGAGGGCGACACCCTGTACAGCGAGCTGCACGTCGAATCCGCCGAGCCGACCGATCACGGCGGCGTGCTGGGGCTGCGGTCGCTGGTATATGCGGTCGGCGATACGGAACCGGACCGTCCGGTGCTGGACTGGCGGTTTCACGCGCTGCAGTTCTGAGCGGGGTTCGCCGGTCTCCACTGCTAGCCACGCGCACAATGGGGGCGTGAGTTCGGCTTCGTCAGCGGGGGAGTCCCAGCAGGTCAAAGAGTGGGGGAGCAGCGGGCTGGCCCACTTGACCGGCCTGCCCGACGGCCCCGCCGACTTCTCCCGCGCCAATGTGCTGGCACGCGCGCACCAGGTCGCGACGGCCATCGGCGACCGACTGGGCATCGACGTCGATGCGGTGAGCCTGCTGGCCGGGCGGGCGGCCCTGCTGGGGCTGACCCGTGGCGGCCGGGTCTCGCCGGGCGGCGGCACCCGCCTGTTCCCCGCCCGGGACGGCTTTTGCGCCCTCACCCTTTCGCGCGCCGACGACCTCGATGCCGTCCCGGCGCTGCTCCAGGTGAATGACGTGTCCGCCGACCCGTGGCCGGTGTTGCAGCGCTGGGCCGCCACCCGTCCGGTGCCGGAGATCGTCGAGCGGGCGGGGCTGCTCGACCTTCCGGTTGCGGGCCTGGGCGAGGCCCCACCCGCGGCGCCGCGGATACGCCTTGCCGGATCGCGTTCGGCGCCGCGCGTCCCGCGGGGTTTGCTGGTGGCCGATCTGTCCTCGATGTGGGCGGGGCCGCTGTGCGGGCACCTGCTGGCCCGCGCCGGAGCGACCGTCGTCAAGGTCGAAAGCCCGCGCCGCCCGGACGGTACGCGGATCGGCAACCGGGCCTTTTTCGATTGGATCAACGGCCAAAAGCTATGTTACGAAGTTGATTTCGACAGCCAAGCCGACGAACTGCGTGAACTGCTCGCGGTCAGCGACGTCGTCATCGAGGGTTCCCGTCCCGCCGCGCTGGCGCGCCGTGGGCTCGCACCCGGTGACGTCACGCCGCGTGCGGGCCGAATCTGGTTGCAGATCACCGGATATGACGGCCACAGGCCGGGATTCGGGGACGACACCGCGGTGGCCGGCGGCCTGGTCGGCACCAGCGCCGACGGACCGGTGTTCTGCGGCGACGCCATCGCCGACCCGTTGGCCGGCCTGCAGGCAGCGCTGGCGGTGGCCGAATCCGTGGGCCGCGGTGGCGGCGAGTTGATCGGCGTATCCATGGCCGGGGTCGCCGCGACCTACGCGGCGCTGCCGGTCGAGGCGTCGGCCTCGCCGGCACCGGTGTCAGCCCCGTCGGCCCCGCCGGCGTCGCGTCAGGCGTCCTGGCCTGGCGCCGACAACGCGGCAGTGCGGTACCTGGTAAGCCAAAGACATGTGCCCTCATGCTGATTCAGCGCGCGACCCTACTTGACGGGACCACGACAGACATCCGGGTGGGCGCGCTGATCGAGGAGATGGCGCCGCCGGGCGAGGGTCTGGCGCCCCGGGCGGGGGAGGGCGTACTGTACGCGGGCGGCGGCACCGTCCTGCCCGGTCTGCACGACCACCATGTGCACGTGCGCTCGGCGGCCTCGGCGCTGGATTCGTTCTTCGTCGGGCCGCCCGGGGTGAGCACCGCATCGCAGCTCACGCAGTTGCTCGCGAACGCCACCCCGGGCCCCGATGGCTGGATTCGCGCTGTGGGATACCACGATTCGGTCGCCGGAGAACTCGATCGGGGCACCCTGGACGCCATCGTTCCCCACGTCCCGGTGCGCATCCAGCACCGCAGCGGGGCGCTGTGGATCCTCAATTCCGAGGCGCTGGGCCGCGTCGGCCTCGCCGAACATCCCGATGGGCGGCTGCGCAGCGCTGACCGGGGCTGGTCGTTGGCGCTGCAGCGGCGCGAAACCGATCTGGCCGAATTGAGCCGCCGAATCACCGCGACCGGCGTCACCGGCGTCACCGACGCAACCCCCGATCTCGATGCCGATGACATGGTGACGCTGATGACGGCGCACCGGCGCGGCGAGTTCCGGCCGCGGCTGAGTTTCCTGTCACCGGGCAAGAAGATCCTGCACGACGATCGCCTGGACCTCGACGCGCTTACGGAATGGATTGCGCGCCAACATGACAGCGGGCAGCCGGTCGCGGTGCACTGCGTGACCGCGGCGCAGCTGGTGCTCACGATCGCTGCGCTGCGCGCCGCCGGTGGCCATCCGCAGGACCGCATCGAACACGCCGCCGTCGTGCCCGACGACAACCTGGCCGACCTTGCCGAGCTCGGGATCACGGTGGTGACGCAGCCCAACTTCGTCGCCGAGCGCGGCGATCAGTACCTCGCCGAAGTTCCGGCCGCCGAGCACGATCAGCTGTGGCGCGTCGCCTCCCTGCGCAACGCGGCGGTGCCGGTCGCGCTGTCCACCGACATGCCGTTCGGACACGGCGACCCCTGGACGGCGATGCGCGCCGCGGTTCACCGCACCACGCCGCAGGGCGCCGTGCTGGGGGCACGCGAATGTGTCTCGGCGCGAGAGGCTTTGACGATGTTTCTGGGCAGGCCCGACCAGCCCGGGCGGCCGCGCACCGTGGAAATCGGGCAGGCAGGCGACCTATGCGTGCTGAACGAGCCGCCGGATGCGGCGCTGGCGGCCTTGGACGCCGGGCTGGTGGCGGCCACCGTCATCGGTGGTGAGCTGGTGTACTTCGCGATGTGACCCGTATCAAGCGGCGGTGGCCAGCGCCGCCCGGAGACCGTCGCATTGGCTGTCGAAAAACCCCCGGGAAACTTGGGCTTTCGGCAAGACGAGGTCGAAACCGTGGAAGGCGCCCGGGATGGTTTCGACCTGGCAGGGCACCCCCGCGGCGCGAAGGCGCTCGGCGTAGGCGAGGTCTTCATCGTGGAACAGGTCATGCGTGCCCACACCGATCCAGGCCGGTGGCAATCCGCTGAGGTCGTTGCGGCGCCCGGGAACGGCGACCTGCGGGTCGGCGTTGCCCAGGTATGCCGCCCAACCGAACCGGTTGCTGCGATTGTCCCACAGCCGGTAGTTCGCATTGGGCGCGGTGGCCGAACTTCGGTCGTCGAGCATGGGATAGGTCAGCAGCTGGAACGCCGGGCTCACCTCGGCGCGGTCGCGGGCCAGCAGGGCCAGGGCCGCCGCAAGCCCTCCGCCGGCGCTGGCGCCGCCGATGGCGATGCGGTAGCGGTCCACCGATGGCAGCCCGGCCAGCCAGGCCAGCGCCGCATAGCAGTCTTCCAGCGGTGCGGGATAGGGATGTTCGGGCGCCAGGCGGTAATCCACCGACGCGACGGTGATGCCGAGGCGCCTGCTGAATCTGCGACAGAGCCTGTCGTCCTGTTGGGCGGTGCCCACCACGTATCCGCCGCCGTGGATCCACAGCAGCGCGGGTGCGGCGTCGGTGACCCCGGCGGGCCGGAACAGCCGAACGCCGGCCCCGGAATCGAGCGTGATCGCCTCGACGCCGGCGACGGGCTTGCCGAGGCGCCCCCGCCAGGCGTGACCCACCCGCATGATCGGCAGGGTCCGGGGGCCGACGAGCCGCCGGGGGGCGAAGCGGGCAAACCGCCGCAGGTCAGGATGAACATCGTTGTTCGTCACCGCATCAGTATCACCGACGCGGAAAATCAATGAACGGCGATGTGTGATCCGCCGTGCGCGCTACGACTTCAGGAGGCAGCGTGACCGCCGACAATTCCCGGCTGGCTTCGCAGTTGGTCGATACGGCTCTCGGGGTGATCCGGGTGCGGGTGAGCGCGGGCACCGGGCCCGCCGTGCTGATGTGGCCCAGCCTGTTGATGACGGGTGAGCTGTGGGCGGGCCAGGCTGCACGCTTCGGCGACACCCACCGCCTGGTCCTCATCGATCCGCCCGGCCACGGGGGCAGCGCACCGCTGCGCGCGATGTTCGGCTTCACCGACTGCGCGCGCTGCGTCGTCGACCTGCTCGACGCCCTCGGCATCGACAAGGCCCACTTCGTCGGGAATTCGTGGGGCGGGATGATCGGCGGCACATTCGCCGCCCTCTACCCCGACCGCCTCGACCGCGCGGTACTGATGAATTGCACGGCCTCGAAAGCCGGTGTCGCGCAGAAGATGCAATATGCGGCCATGGTGTGGTTGGCGAAGGCGCTGGGAGGGATCCGGCCGCCGCTGACCCGCTCGGCCATCCGGGCCTTCTTGGGACCTACGACGCTGCGCACGCGCCCAGACGTGGTGGACACCGTGCGGACCAATGTGGCTTCGGTGAACGCGGATTCGGCCCGCTGGGCGGTGCGCAGCGTGGTTTCGGCGCGGCCGGACCAGCACGCCCTGCTGGGTCGCGTCACGGCCCCGGTGCTGGTGGTCGCCGGCGCGGAAGACGCCACCTTCCCGGTGGCCGAGACCCGCGCGATGGCCGACTCCATCCGGGGCGCGTCCTTCACCGTGCTCGACGGGGTCGCCCACCTCGCGGCGCTGGAAGATCCCGCGCGGGTGAATGAGCTGCTGGACGCATTCTTGTTCGGCTGATCCTTGACAGGACCCAGGGGCAGCGAAAAACCCTGCTGGTGACCACGATTCGGGCGCTCCCGGTTGCCCGGCGACCAGGCCGGTCCACCATTAATCGGCGCCGATAGTGAACCACCGTGGCCGCTAGAACGTAGCCGCAGGAAGGGCCTTGAACAAGAGATGGATTAGCCGAGCCACGATCGGGGTATCGGAGCAATGCTGGCGCACGTGCTTGCCGTCAGCTTGTTGGGGTTTACCGGTACGTCGCCGCAACGTCCTTCGGGGGACCGAGCGTCGCTACGCCGCCCGATCGGCCAGGACGCGAGGGACGTGAAATGCTTGGGCAACTTTACGATCGGGCACTCGGCGGCGAGCGATGTTGGATCCGTCATGACGACGGCGAACTGCGGCCACTGCCGGCGCACAAATGGTTGGGTGTGCGATGTCCCGGTGATGGATCTGGTGGCGCCTTCGACGAAGTCTTCGACGAAGCCGTCACGCAGATGTGCACCGGGCCGACAATCGAGCTGGGCTGCGGTCCGGGCCGGTTGGTCGCGAGGCTGGTTCAGCGGGGCATCCCCGCGCTCGGTATCGACCGGTCCGCGACCGCGATCCAGCTGGCGGGTCGGGGCGGTGCGCCGGCCCTGTTGGGCGATGTGTTCGAGCCGTTGCCGGGAATGGGCCTGTGGCAGACGGTTTTGCTGGTCGACGGCAATGTCGGGCTGGGCGGGGATCCACGCCGGATTCTTGGGCGCGCCTTCGAGCTGCTGGCCCGCGGTGGCCGTTGCATCGCCGAGTTCGAATCCGAGGCCATCGGCATCTGTGCGCGATGGGTCCGGCTGGAGGCGGCGGGCGAGGTCGGGCCCTGGTTTCGCTGGGCATCCGTCGGGGTGGACAGCGCTGCGGCGCTGGCCGCGCAGGTGGGGCTGACGCTGACCAGCGTCAGCCTTGTCGGTGGCCGGGTGATCGCCGACCTGACGGCCAGGTAAGCGTGTCGTACACAGCAACATTCATCGTCCACAAAGGACCGCGAAAAGCGGATCAAACAGCGTAAATACCGCCTCCAGCGGGCGCATTGGGCAAAGCGTCTTCGCCACCCTCGCCCGTTCGACGGAAACGTCAGTTTGTGAATCGTGGTGAGGGGTACAGTCCCCTGCATGACGGTGAGTGGACCGGGCATTACCGATTGTGTGAAATGGTTGCTGCGGGCCCGTCCCGGCGACTATGCGCTGGCGTTGAGTGTGGCGGGGGCTTCGCTACCCGTGGTCGGCAAGCACCTCGAGCCCCTGGGTGGTTTGACCGCCATGGGTGTCTGGGGAGCCCGGCACGCACCGGAGGCAATCTCCGCGGCGACCAAGGACTGGTTCACGCCGGGAATCAACGACGTTCGCCGCCGCGACCGAGAGAGCACGCAGCAGGTCTCCCTCGCTGCGTTGCGCGGGGTCGTGTCGGCAGCCGATCTCGAGATGGACTGGCCCGTTGCCGAAAAAACCCCGCCGATCTGGGAGGGGCTGCGCCAGCGCCGCTATCTCTACCGCCGCGCGGTGCACTACGGCGACCACCCCGATCAGGTGCTTGACGTCTGGCGGCGCAAAGACCTGCCCGCGCAACCCGCGCCGGTCCTGATCTTCCTGCCCGGCGGGGCCTGGGTGCACGGCAAGTGCATGGGTCAGGGGTCGGCGCTCATGTCGCGGCTCGCCGAGCAGGGCTGGGTATGCCTGGCGGTCAACTACCGCGTCTCGCCACACCACCGCTGGCCGCGCCACATCATCGACGTCAAAACGGCCATCGCGTGGGCCCGCGCCAACGTCGACAAGTTCGGCGGCGACCGCGATTTCGTTGCGATAGCGGGATGTTCGGCGGGCGGCCACCTGTGCGCGCTGGCCGGGCTCACCCCCGACGATCCGCAGTTCCAGGGCAAGCTGCCCGAGGGCGCGGACACCTCGGTGGACGCGGTCGTCGGGATCTACGGCCGCTACGACTGGGAGGACCGCTCGACGCCGGAGCGTGAACGGTTCGTCGAGTTCCTGGAGCGCGTCGTGGTGAAGAAGTCGATTGCGCGGCGCCCCGACATCTTTCACGACGCCTCGCCGATCGCGCGTGTGCACCGCAACGCGCCGCCCTTCCTGGTCATACATGGCAGCAAAGACTCCGTGATCCCCGTCGAACAGGCGCGCAGCTTCGTCGAACGGCTCCGTGCGGTGTCGCATTCGATGGTCGGCTACCTCGAATTCCCCGGCGCCGGCCACGGGTATGACCTCATCGATGGCGAGCGAGCCGGCGCCGCCGCGCACGTCGCCTCACTGTTCCTCAACCAGATCTACCGCACCAAGACACGCGTCGGGGCAAAAGAGGTTATCTGACCGCCAGCGCTGAGTATGGTCCCTCTATGGGCAAGGGGCTGCGGTGAAGAGGCTTAGCGGGTGGGACGCCGTACTGCTGTACAGCGAAACTCCGAACGTCCACATGCACACCATCAAAGCGGCCGTCATCGAGCTGGACGTCGATCGGCACTCGTTCGACATCGACGCGTTTCGCGAAGTCATTGCCGGGCGGCTGAACAAGCTCGATCCGTTCTGCTACCAGCTCGTCGAGGTGCCGCTGCACTTACACCACCCCATGTGGCGGGAGAACTGCGAACTCGATTTGGACTATCACATTCGCCCATGGCGGGTGTCGCCGCCCGGAGGCCGCCGCGAACTGGACGAGGCCATCGGGCAAATCGCCAGCACACAGCTCGACCGCAGCCGTCCGCTGTGGGAGATGTACTTCGTGGAGGGCTTGGCTAACAACCGGATTGCGGTCGTCGGCAAAATTCACCACGCCCTGGCCGACGGCGTTGCGTCGGCGAACCTGCTGGCCCGGGGCATGGATCTGCAGCCCGGTCCGGAGGACAAGCCGTACGTGTGCGACCCGGCTCCCACCGCGCGGCAACTGGTGACGTCGGCATTCGCCGACCACATGCGCCATGTCGGAGCGTTGCCCCACACCATCCGCTACACGGCCCAGGGGTTGGGCCGGGTGCGCCGCAGCTCCCGCAAGTTATCCCCGGAACTGACGCGGCCTTTCGAGCCGCCGCCGACCTTCATGAACCACAAGATCACCCCGGAACGGCGGTTCGCGACCGCCACCCTGGCGTTGGCGGACGTCAAGGAGACCGGCAAGCGGCTCGGGGCGACGATCAACGACATGGTGCTGGCCATGGCGACCGGCGCCTTGCGCACCCTGCTGTTGCGATACGACGGCAAAGCCGAACCGTTGCTGGCGTCGGTACCGATGAGTTTCGACTTCTCCCCCGAACGGATCTCGGGCAATCGCTTCACCGGCGTGCTGGTGGGTCTGCCGACCAATTCCGACGATCCGCTGGAGCGAGTGCGGTGCTGTCACGAAAACGCCATCGCCGCCAAGGAAAGCAACCAGCTGATGGGGCCGGAGCTGGTCAGCAGGTGGGCGGCCTACATGCCACCGGCGCCCACCCAGGCCTTCTTCCGGTGGGCCTCCGCTCGCGACGGACACAACAAGATCCTCAACCTGAACATCTCCAACGTGCCAGGCCCCCGGGAACACGGCCGGGTGGGCGGGGCCCTGGTCACCGAGATCTATTCGGTGGGCCCGTTGACCGCCGGCAGCGGCCTCAACATCACCGTGTGGAGTTATGTCGATCAGCTCAACATCTCGGTGCTCTCGGACGGCTCCACGCTTGAGGACCCGCACGAGGTTTCCGAGGCCATGGTCGCCGACTTCATCGAGATACGCAGGGCCGCAGGGCTTTCCGAGAACCTGACGGTCATCGAAGCTGCGATGGCTCCGGCGTGATCGTCACGGATTCCTAGCCGCTCGACTCCGGCGGTAAGCCGAATCTCTCCGGGGCGTTAACGCCATTTCCGCCGACCGTTACCATCGGTCCGACAGGAGCTATCTCAGAGCCACCGATCCGTGTAAGGAGCTGCGGCACCGTGAGCAGTGGAAGCCAAGAGGCCGGCACCGAAGAACCCGAGGTTCTGGTCGAACAACGGGATCGAATCCTCATCATCACGATCAACCGGCCGAAGGCCAAGAATGCGGTCAACTCCGCGGTGGCCAATGGACTGGCCGCCGCCGTGGATCGGCTCGACAACGAGACCGGCCTCTCGGTGGGCATCCTCACCGGGGCCGGCGGTTCATTCTGCGCGGGCATGGACCTCAAGGCCTTCGCCCGCGGCGAGCTACCCATCGTCGAGGGCCGCGGCATGGGCTTCACCGAGCGTCCCCCCGTCAAGCCGCTGATCGCGGCGGTGGAGGGCTACGCGCTGGCCGGCGGCACCGAGCTGGCGCTGGCCACCGACCTGATCGTGGCCTCGAGGGACTCGGCGTTCGGCATTCCGGAAGTCAAGCGTGGGCTGGTCGCGGGCGGGGGCGGGCTGCTGCGGCTACCGCAGCGCATCCCGTCCGCGATTGCCATGGAATTGGCGCTGACCGGTGAAAACCTGAGCGCGGAGCGCGCGCACGCGCTGGGCATGGTCAACGTGCTGGCCGACCCCGGCGCCGCGCTGGACGCCGCGATCGAGCTGGCCGAAAAGATCGCGGCGAATGGGCCGCTCGCGGTGGCCGCCACCAAGCGGATCATCGTCGAGTCCCGCGGCTGGAGCCCCGACGAGATGTTCGCCGAGCAGAACAAGCTGCTGACTCCGGTGTTCTCCTCCAACGACGCCAAGGAAGGCGCCATCGCGTTCGCGGAGAAGCGCCCACCGAAGTGGACGGGCACTTAATCGGTCAGGTAGCGCTGCAGCGTCGGCCCCAGCCAGCCGACCAGGTCCTCGACGGTGGTCGACGCGAGCGGCTCTATCTTCAGCTGGTAGCGCGCGAATGCGAGCCCGGCCAGGTGGCTGGCCACCAGCTCGACCCGTAGCTGCGCGTCGGTCACCCCGAATTCCCCCGCGACCCGCGTGGCGATTGGGCCGGCGAGGCTGTCGTGCAACACCTTTCGCGCCTCGGGGTGGATCGCCGCCGAACGCCACAGCGTCAGGAACGGCTCGAAGACGGCGCCTTCCTCCCAGTGCTCGAGGAAGCGCCGCGCCAGCCTCTCGCCGATTCGTTGGGTGCCCTCGTCGAGCAGCGTGGCCAGCTGGTGCAACGGATGCTCGGGACCGGTCAGTGTGGACGCGGTGAATAAGCCGTCCTTATTGCCGAAAAAGTAGTAGACCATCGCGACGTCGACACCGGCGTCGGCCGCGATCGCGCGGACCGTAGCCCGCTCGTACCCGTCGCGCATGAAGCGTTCGCGCGCCGCGTCGATGATGCGCTGGCGGTTCAGTTGACCGGTCCGCCACCGGCCGGCGCGCCGCGCTCCTGGCATGCCCGCCAGAATACTTCAACAAGCGTTGGCAAATGCCGTCGTGCGGCGTAGGTTAGTTGTTGAACGGAGGTTGAAGTATTCGACGGAGGAGGTCTTCCATGGTGACGAGCACGCGACGACGCCTCTGGTGGCGACACCTGATGTCCGTCCTGCTGTTCCCGGTGACGGTGACGCTCGTGGTGCCGGCCCTGATCGTCTTCCCGGCGGGCGTGCGCGCGCCGCACCTGGATGCCGCGCTGACGGCCGGGCTGATCACTGTCGGCTCCTTGCTGATCGCCGCAGGCGTGGCCCTGATGATCTGGACAAACGTGCTGTTCGACCGAGTGGGCGAGGGGACGCTCGGGCTGGGCAATGTGATGGGAGAGCCGGTGCATCTGGTCGTGCGGGGCCCCTACCGGCACGTGCGGAACCCGATGATCACCGGTGTGCTGTGCATCCTGCTCGGCGAGGCGGCCGTCGCCGCATCGGGCTCGCTATTGCTCTGGTTCGCAATCTTTTTCACGTTCCAGGCGATCGCCATTCGGTTTTGGGAGGAGCCCCATCTCACCGAGCGCTATGGCGGTGAATACGTCGCCTATCGGGCCAACGTGCCACGCTGGATCCCGCGAGTGTCGGCCTGGGATCCGCCCGTTCGTCGCTGAGGCGGTGGCGGAGCGCCCGGCACTGATTTTCCTGTCCCATCCCCGCCGACGAGGGGTCAGACGGTCATGCCATCAGCGCCGACGGACCCGTCGTGACCAGGGCGCCTGTTACGCGGCAAGCTCGGCATCGGAGGACAACGCGGCTGGGTTACACTGCAGGCGAGATTTGTAAAGGCCCGGAATCCAGAAAGATCGAGGATGAGCATTTCGTTGCTGCTGGAGATGGCCGCATCGGGCAACGCCGAGCGCACGGCGGTCGTGTCCGGAGACTTGCGGCTGACAACACAACAGCTCAGCGAGCTCGCCGACGGTGGCGCGGGGGTGATCGCCGCATCGAACGCCAAGCACGTCGCGTACGTGGGCACCGGCGGCGCGATGTTGCCGGTGCTGATCTTCGCCGCGGCGCGCGCCGGGGTGGCCTTCACGCCGATCAATTACCGGCTCTCGGCGGAGGGCATCCAGGCGCTGATCGAGCGGCTACCCGAGCCGTTGGTGATCGTCGACAGCCGCTACCGCGACGCGGTCGGCGGGGCGACGGACAACGTGATCGTCTCCGACGACTTCCTGGCGACCGCGCGCACCGCCGAACCCGCCACTGAAAGTCTCGTGTTCCCCGACCCGGACTCCGTCGCCGTCGTGCTGTTCACCTCGGGCACCACGTCGCAGCCCAAGGCCGTCGAACTCTCGCACAACAACCTGACCAGTTACGTCACGGGGACGGTGGAATTCGGGGCGGCCTCCGAGACCGACGCCGCCCTGATTTGCGTGCCGCCGTATCACATCGCCGGGGTCAGCGCCGCGCTGTCGAATCTCTATGCCGGCCGCAAGATGGTGTACCTGCCGAATTTCGATGCGCAGGAATGGGTTCGGCTGATCCAGGCCGAGAACGTGACTACCGCGACGGTGGTGCCGACCATGCTGGACCGCATCGTCACGGTGCTGGAGAACGGCGACGGGGCGGCCATCGAGCTGCCGTCGCTGCGCAACCTGGCCTACGGCGGCTCCAAGGTCGGCCTGCCGCTGGTCCGTCGTGCCCTCGAGCTGCTGCCCGATGTGGGCTTCGTCAACGCCTACGGCCTGACCGAGACCAGCTCGACGATCGCGGTGTTGACGCCCGACGACCATCGCGCGGCGCAAGCGGCGGATGGGCCCGATGTCGCCCGCCGGCTGGGATCGGTGGGTCGAGCGGTGGCGGGCATCGAGCTGCAGATCCGCGACGAGGCCGGCAACGTGCTGCCGCCGGGTGAGACCGGCGAATTGTTCGTGCGCGGAGAGCAGGTGTCGGGCCGCTACACCGGGATCGGCTCGGTGCTCGATGAAAACGGCTGGTTTCCCACCAAGGACATCGCCATGCTCGACGACGAGGGCTACCTGTTCATCGGCGGGCGCAGCGACGACACGATCATCCGCGGCGGCGAGAACATCGCGCCCGCCGAGCTGGAAGAGGTTCTGGTCGAGCACCCGCACGTGCGTGACGTCGCCGTGGTCGGTGTCGAGGATCCGCAGTGGGGCCAGGCGATCGTCGCGGTGGTGGTACCCGCGGCGGGCACCGACCCCGACCCCGAAGAATTGCGCGACTTCGTCCGCAAGAGTTTGCGCGGATCGCGCACTCCCGACGAGGTAGTGTTTCGCGACGAGCTGCCCACCACCGCCACCGGCAAGGTCTTGCGGCGGGAAATCATCCAGACCCTGACCGGATTGCGCGCCGCGCCGGCCCAGCAGTAAGCGATCAAGGACGGAAATCAATGATCAAGAACGGAACTCGTCTCGCCAGCCAGGTCTGTGACACGCAGGTGATCGTCGTCAGAAGTGCCGACAGCCTGGACGATCTGCGGTGCGGGGGTGCGCCGATGGTGCCGGTCGGTGGCGAGCGGTCGGGCGAACTGGACCCGGCGTTCGCTGACGGCACGGTCATGGGCAAGCGCTACGTTGACGAAACCGGTGCCGAGGTGCTGGTGACCAAGCCGGGCGCGGGCAGCCTGAGCATCGGGCAGACCGCCCTGCAGCTCAAAGAGGTCAAGCCGCTACCGGCCAGCGACTGAGCGGGTCACCGCGCGGCACCCTGCTTGCCCGGAATCTTGTTCCGGGCAACGAATTCCTTTGCCTTGATCAAGAATTCGAGCTGCTCGCCCACCTGGTGTAGCGGGCCCGCATTGCGTGTGGAGCG